>NZ_OY761440.1:958750-1278333 GCF_963664415.1 uncultured Desulfobacter sp.
CATGACCATTCCCAGTTTGTCAGGTCATAAGTAATGTCTCTTATATCACCTGGAAGGTCAAGACCAAGAAGGCCTGTTCCTATCTGAGCCCCGGTCCCCAGCAAAGTAACTTCATCACTATAGTTGCCCCGGATGAGTTGGTCCCCGGATCTTTTTGTATAATCCCATGCATCCCTTGCAATCAGCCCGTCCGGATCGATGAACATCAAGGGACTGTTCATGGCATAAACGTAGAGGTTCAGTCCGCCGTCGATGCCCAGAGGGTCGGTTCTCAGATACCGGCCGGTATCCGGATCATAATACCGGTTGCCGTTGTAGTGCAGGCCGGTTTCTTCGTCATAGTAATGGCCCGGCAGACGGAAATTGTTTGTGATGGTTTCCGTGACAATTGCTGCCTTGCCAAAGCTTGTGTATTTGGCTTCCCAGGCCAGAGTACCTGTGTCATCCATAAGCTGTTGGGGTGTTCCGATATGATCGTTATGATACCAGTAATATTGGCTGTTTTCTTTGGTATACAGAGGTGCAACGCTGTTGGTGGTTCCGGGCAGATATCCATAGGATCGGATTTCCGTGCCGGTGCTGTCGTATTCAGCAATCAGCCCCTCATCAGCATAGAGGTAATAGGTCTGAACGCCGTTCACATTTTTGGACAGTCTCCGGCCGAACGGATCATAATAATAGGTGGCAATGGCGGCATCTGTTGTGTCCCGGACTTCGGTCATGCGGCCGGATTCATCATAGATAAATGATAGCGGGTCACTGCCGGTCCGGCTGGTGATACTGCCGTTATCGTCATATGTATATGATGCAGCGCCTTGGCCGGTCAGCTCGTTGTTCGGGTTGTACTGCCAGGGGGATGCCGTGGCCAGGCTGGTTAAGCGGTTGCCGGCACCGTCATAGGTATAGGCTTCGTCTTCAAGGCCGGCCGGGGCATCAACACCGGTTATCCTTGACAGTTCATCATGGGTATAGGCATAGGTGCCGTGCTCGGTATCCAGGGTGTCAAGGTTACCTCCGGGCGAGTATGTGTACTGCCGGTCAGAAGCGTTGCCTGGGCGCTGTTTTGCGCCGTGACGGACAATATCCGGCCGTTCAGGTCATATCCGTAGCGGGTGGTTGAACCCGGCGTGGTTTGGGTTTGCGGCAGATCCCATAGATAATCGCCGTACTGTACCGAACCGGCTGTAATCAGGCGGCCGGACCCATCGTATTCAAATGTTGTGGCCTGGGCGTCAGGACCGGTAAAGGTCCGGGTCCAGCTGGGTCAGGCCTTGAAAAACTGATAATTCAAGACCTGACCCCATACAAGACCTGACCCCATACACAAGACCTGACCCCATACACAAGACCTGACCCCATACATTACCATACATTATGACCCCATACATTAACCCTACAACGTTATTTAACAAAAGCCCCCAGTCATAATAATTTTACGTTTTCGATGTGATAGATAGGATTTGTGATTTCGATTTTGAATCCATAGAGCTTGGTCAATCAAAGTATCCAAATCATTCTCCCTTATCGGTAAAAGGGCTTGAAACAAGAATCTCAGCAGGGCCAGCGTAATAGATGGAGCTTTTTTTCCCCAGCCTGATTTTCAGGTGCCAGAGGAAAAAATGTCCAAGCATGCATGTTATTATATGGTGATGCCAGCCTGGAAATTTTCTAACCTCATATTGATCCATGCCCAGTTCTGATTTTGTTTCCTCAAAACATTGCTCGATTGCCCAGCGCATACCACTCAGCCAAACAAATAGCGGCAGCCGGACGCTGCTTGAAGCATTGCTGATATAGTAGCTGTATTCAGGATTTTTACCGATGGACCTGCGTATGACCACCCATACTTCTCGTTGGGGGAGCCCTTCGCCTGAAAGTGTCACTCGCCGGCGAGTGAATTCATAAACAATTGGTCCTTTGGTCCCCTCAGATACTTTTCGTCGGTACCAGAAATAGGAATTCGTATTTTTAGCAAGAGCAGACAAAGATATGGGCTTTTTTTCAGTGTCAAAAAGAACGGTTTTTGTGTGTTGTTCGCCTTTATATTTATATTTTTTTTCTATAGTAACAGGGGATTTCAGCCAGCATAGTGTCTTGCCGGGGACTGATACAAAATAGGTAGTGCCAACCAATTTGTTTGCAGCTTCTATGAATTCTGGACTGACGCCGTAAAGAGAATCTGCCAAAATGTATTTGAACGGAAGAGTACCTTCATCGGCTAAGTTTTTTAACATTTCCACTGCTAATTGAGGCTTAGTCTTAAATATAGTTTCCGCAGGTAGCTTACATTTTTTTCTACGAGATTCAAAGTCATCGCCAAACCATTTTTCCGGAATGAAAAGGCGTTTATCAACCAAGGAATATCCTGCTTCAGAGGCGTAAGCGGCAAACACCCCAACTTGGCAGTTATCAACCTTACCAAGATTACCGCAATATTGTTTTGAAACGCCTATAGATTCGTTTCCTTTTTTTGCAAATCCGGATTCATCAAAGATCAGAGCGCCATCTGGACTTTGGAGATCAGATGCAACAAGATTACGATATTTAACCATTATTTTATCATCCTCCCATGGCGCATCGCTCACAAACCGCTGCATAGCTCGTACATTGCCGCCTTTGACATTCAGAGCAATTGGCTCAATGGATTTTCTTTCAAGCTCGCTGAATTGTCCACTCATGTAATTCAAAAAATGCTCTCTTGATTCGCTTCTTTTGAAATAGTCGTGAAACTCAGAATGGAAGCAGCTAAGCTCATGATTGAACTTTTCAATATCTTGGGCGTTAAGGTCAAATTTTGGAATCGGGTACAAATAGTCGTTTTGGCGAATATTGGGCAACATCATCTGCCTCCTTTTGGATTTTTCTCCAAAACATGACAGATATATTGAATAAATTCAAGTTATTTATAACATAAGTAACGTTGTAGGGTTAAGGCTTTCGGAGTTTTGACACAAGAGTCTTCTCCAAAAGACCATATTAATTTGGGAAAGTGCCACAAAACATGCCAATTCTTATGATCTGTAATTCGGCACAAAGTACGACCAGATTTTGGCCGGTAACATTTCATTCCGCAGATGTTCTTGTGACTGTTAGGTTTCGTCCCTTAATCTACGCCGCTAAATTTATTAACGTTGCAAATCATATTGTATTGGTGACTTTATGTTGGTGGTGAGCCGAACTCCCTGATCCAACTTTCCCAAAGCCTCTACTCCAACATAAAATGATTTTACTTTTTTAAACTGCTTTTTTAAAATTGCCGATAGTAATTTGTAAAAACTTTCAGACCATTGATCTTGAGAGATTGTACCGACCTGGCCCGCAATAATACATTCAAAATTTTTAAACACTCCTCCAGGTCTTAGAACCACACTTTCTGGATGCGACCGCTGATCAAAGAATATTTTTGTTCCACCATTCCGTTGCTCGACAGATCTTATATTTGGCTTTGTTTCAGAATCTATCAATAAATACATTTTTTCTTTATTCTGATCTCCAAATGTAGCTACTGATAAATCTTCAATATTCGCAACAGACCGATAAACCGATGGATAATCTCTTTTGTCTTCTAGGAGAGCAAAGCAAAAAGATATTTTGGAAGCTGCAGTTTCTAAAATTTCTATTAAATCTTTTGTAGTAGCGAAAAAAGAAAGTTGTTTCTTTGCCATATTCATCACTTAGGTTTAGGTATTAATAAAAGGTGATCACCAGGTGTCTGCGAGCGTATTCTTGCAGCATTGGTAGCCTCCCGCGTAGTAGGGGTAACACCATTCACACGAGTATCAACGGTATTTACCCTTAAAGTTCTTCCATCTTTAGTAGCAGTGATATCAGGGAAAGATGATCCTTTACGTGCGCCTCCAGGTCCCGGCAAATACTCTTCAGGCAATCGATTCCCCCCTCCAGTAATTTCCCATCCACGTTTTTCCATTTCAGAAGCAACATCATCAATGTGGGCTCTGGTACTTTGTTTACCTAATCTTCCTCCGGGATTCGGTACCCTCGTTGGTGCCGGCAACAACCGATTCGTATCAGTAATAACCGTGGTAGTCAACTGGGGTGTTGCCTTGCCGGCGGCAATGGCCTCATCTGCGTTTTTATACACATATTTAGCTGCATCAAGCGCTTCATCGCCATACTTGGCCGCATATTGAGCGCCTCGTGATCCCTGACCCAGGATGGGTACCATGGCAAGTCCGGACAAGGCTGCATTTCCCATATCACCTTCAGCCGCATACAACACAGTATCCAGGGCGTCCGGGATGATACCCAGTCCCGGGATCAAACCTGCACCGGCCAAAACATCATGGCGGTTGTCCCATGTGGCCCTTGCGATCAGCCCGTCGGGATCGGTGAACATCAAGGGACTGTTCATGGCATAGACGTAGAGGTTCAGTCCGCCGTCGATGCCCAAAGGATCGGTTCTCAGATACCGGCCGGTTGCCGGATCATAATACCGGTTGCCGTTGTAGTGCAGGCCGGTTTCTTCGTCATAGTAATGGCCCGGCAGACGGAAGTTGTTTGTGATGGTTTCCGTGACAGGGTCTGCCTTGCCAAAGCTCGTGTATCTGGCTTCCCAGGCCACAGCGCCTGTGTCATCCACAAGCTGCTGGGGTGTTCCGATATGATCGTTGTGATACCAGTAATATTGGCTGTTTTCTTTGGTATACAGAGGTGCAACGCCGTTGGCGGTTCCGGGCAGATATCCATAGGATCGGATTTCCATGCCGGTGCTGTCGTACTCGCCGATCAGACCCTCATCAGCATATAGGTAATATGTCCGGACGCCGTTCACATTTTTGGACAGTCTCCGGCCAAAGGGGTCATAATAATAAGTGGCAATGGCGGCATCTGTTGTGTCCCGGACTTCGGTCATGCGGCCGGATTCATCATAGATAAATGATAGCGGGTCACTGCCGGTCCGGCTTGTGATACTGCCGTTATCGTCATATGTATATGATGCAGCGCCTTGGCCGGTCAGCTCGTTGTTCGGGTTGTACTGCCAGGGGGATGCCGTGGCCAGGCTGGTTAAGCGGTTGCCGGCACCGTCGTAAGTATACGCCTCGTCTTCGAGGCCGGCCGGGGCATCAACATCGGTTATCCTTGACAGCTCATCATGGGTATAGCCATAGGTGCCGTGCTCGGTATCAAGGGTGTCAAGGTTACCTCCGGGCGAGTATGTATATTGCCGGTCAAGAAGCGTTACCTGTGCGCTGTTTTGTGCCGTGACGGACACTATCCGGCCGTTCAGGTCATATCCGTACCGTGTGGTTGAACCCGGAGAGCTTTGGGTTTGCGGCAGATCCCATAGATAATCGCCGTACTGTACCGAACCGGCTGTAATCAGGCGGCCGGCCCCATCGTATTCAAATATTGTGGCCTGGACGTCAGGACCGGTAAAGGTCCGGGTCCAGTTATCCGGATAGGCGTTGGCAAACGTTTTGGTAAAGGCGCCGAAATCAACGGTGGTTGACGTTTTCCGATCAAGGCTGTCATATTGGAAGACAGCGGATGTCACTGCATCGTCATACCCGGCCATGTTGCCGTTGCCGTCATAGGAAAAGAGCACGGTTTTCACCGGGGTGAAAAGATCGGATTGGTTGTAGTAGGAGACCTGGCGCGGCTGGTTCAGGCTGTTGTAGGTGTAGGCGATTTTATGGCCTTCACCGTTGATTATCTCGGCAAGGTTGCCGGCATCATCATAGGCAAAAGCGATCTCCTGGCCCATGGGCCGGGTGGTGCCGGTTTTCCGGTTGGCCTTATCGTATGTGTAGTAGGTAGTCTGATTCTCCTGGTCTGTTACGGCCAGGACATTGGCGTTTTCATCATAATCGTAGAGAACGGTATGGTTCAGGGCGTCAAGGGTTGCGACCGGCCTGCCGAGGCCGTTATAGGCCATGCGGGTTTCATTGCCGTCCGGGTCCCGGGTCCAGGTAAGATTGCCTTTTGTGTCGTATTGGTAGTGGGTCTGGTCTCCCGACGGCGTGATGGTTGCTACCCAAGGAGCACAATCGATGCATATCCTGCATGATCAAAGGTGTCAGGGACGGCAAACAATCATCTCATCGACAACATCAACCGTGTACTCATACAACCCCTTTGGCGCATGGAACAGGATATTGAACAGGTGATTTAAAATTTAACGGTTTTCGGTGAAACGGAGGCAGGATAGCCTGGGTAGAAAACCTGACAAGGGGGCTGATTGTGGTCAATCAGCCCCCTTGTCATTTGGACTCATGGTGTACACAGCTTTTTATATGCCTGAAATTGTGCAAATTACCCGAGAGCTATAAGAACAAAAACTATATGTTATGCTCAGGCCAAGGCTTTTGCCATTTTGGCCAGTAACACCAGTTTAGTATCTAATTAATTGTAATATCCCCAAGTGTCATCCCATTAGGTAATTCCTTTGTTTTGTTTCTCAATTCCCCGCAAATACTTATGTAGACTTCTAAATCAATTAATCCGAGATTATCAATCGTATCATCGCCTCCAAGAAAAAGTGGAACTTTATATCCAACGCATTGGTTATGACCAATTGCCAAATCCATTTTTCTTTGCCATTTGTTAAAAAAATTAACGGCCAAAGCATCGTTTGTATAGTTAACAAGTTCATCATTATGAAAATCAATTATGGAGACAGGAATCTGCATTGCTTCACCAGCACCTGGCTCCAATAACAAAACGAGAGGGTTGTTCTTCTCTATACGAGAAAGATCGATCACGAAATTCCGGCCAAGCCAGTCATAACTAAAGCAAATTATTCGATCATTCATCTCAGGAAATGCTTTTTTCATTAACTCTGTGGCTTGCTGAATCTGATCTCCTCGAAAAACCCGATATAATCCATTGTTAAATGTCTTCCCTCCTAATTCTCTAATACATTTTCGAAAGTCATCATTAATCCCATCAAAATTTGTCTCTATCTTAGCATTCCCTATATCAGCAGTTTCTTGAAATGTATTATAAAACTGTTCAAACAACATTGTTGCTTTCCTAATCAATAGTAAACTTGTCAAATATTGTATTTTCTGGCAAGCTTTTAGTTTTTTGTTGAATCTGAGAGCCAATACTTCGATTTACGCTTTTATCAAGACCAGACATGTTGGAAAAATCATCTGCTCCCCCTACTTGTAAGTCTATAGTATGATCTGCATCCATTGATGAGTCTAACCCTGTATCTTTTCTGTACCTTGACTGTGTAGTCCCACTTCTCGCTGGAGACTTAACAACCCGTGTATCAGCATTAGTTAATGCCTTAACTTTACTATCTGCTGCAGCCTTTTGTGCATCTGTCCAGCCATTTTTATATTTCAAGTTGATATCTACCTTCTTTGAGGCATCCGCAATTTCATCAACCTTGTTCACTCCTTTTAGTAGAGTTCCGGTCTCATCTGCATATTTTAAAGCGCCAATTACAGGCAAAATGCCAATTGCATCAAAAGTTGTTTGTCCGGCGTGCCCCCATGACCATTCCCAATTTGTCAGGTCATAAGTAATGTCTCTTATATCGCCTGGAAGGTCAAGACCAAGAAGGCCTGTTCCTATCTGAGCCCCGGTCCCCAGCAAAGTGACTTCATCACTATAGTTGCCCCGGATGAGTTGATCCCCGGATCTTTTTGTGTAATCCCATGCATCCCGTACGATCAGCCCGTCTGGATCGGTGAACATCAAGGGGCTGTTCATGGCGTAGACGTATAGGTTCAAACCGCCGTCGATGCCCAGGGGATCTGTTCTCAGATACCTGCCGGTGTCCGGGTCATAATACCGGTTGCCGTTGTAGTGCAGGCCGGTTTCTTCGTCGTAGTAACCTGAAAGTCGTATAAAGCGTACACTATTCGGGGCGTACCCCCAGATACTTCAAAAACAGCCTATCTCTGGCGACTGATTCGGTGGACCATCGATAATTTCCCATGGCAGTCTGTACCTTTGTGGTTTCGATACAGTCAAACCAATCCAAAATCTGAGAAAGCGAACGTTGTGCAATCCAGTTTTCCAGCTTTTTTTCGAGCTTGATAAGTGATTGGGTTTTCCCGGATTCTTTTTCCCTCAGCCTGGATTGTATTTCCTTTATTTTTTTTGTCAAAAAACAATGATAACCCAGAGAGACAAATTGTGTAAATTGTCTCCCACGCAAATTGTCAGGATACCATGTGCGCGGCCGAGCGCCGTCGAGTCTCCCCTTTTGCACGGCAAAAAGTTCTTCAATTTTTTCACGCAGCCGGTAGTTTTCAAGCGCTGTAAATGTGTCCATAGCCTGATTGCTGACAAGGGCGAAATAGCCAAAGTATTTTTTTGCTTCGGCAATGGCCTCATCGTTGAACCCAACCTTCAACTGTCCCCCACGCCCCTTTCTGGAGCTTGTCAGGTACTTGTCTATTTTTCTTTGCGCTGATTCCGTAAATTCTGTTGTGTTCTCTTCCACCAGCATCTTTAGGTCAAGCAAATCCTTGCGAAAGGCGAGTTCTTTCTTGGCTTCATTGTCGGGGGAATAATAAATGTGGACATACAGGCGGCGCGAGAATGTCTCTTTTTCACCGGCAGCTGTGCCGTTGCGTGACCGCTGGCGAACTTTACTGAACTGGTGTGTTAAGCACGAAGTTGCGCCACAAATTGACGGATCAAACGGGCAGGTGCTGGACATACTCGCTATACTTGGGCGAAGTGCATCAACTGTCTCACGGATCCAGGTAATGTTGGGGTCAACCAGGGTCAAAAATTTCACATTGCGCAAGGAAAATTCCATCATGTTTTTCTGGCTATAGTAGCCGTTATCAGTAACAACCAGAGGTTTTTCAAGATGGAGGCATTTAAGCTGTGTCAGAGTGTTTTCAATAGAGATAACATCCGGAACATTGCCTGGTTGTTTGGAGAAGGCTATTGGTTCGCCAGACTTCACGGAATATAGGGTTAAAAGCTTGATCGTGTTGAGTCCGTCTTGAGCTTTGTTGAACCCTTGTCTTGCCTCCGACTGATTTTCAGAATAGGTCGAGATTGTGGTCGAATCAAACGCTACCACAGGAGATTTCCCCAGGTGTTCAGCTCGAGCTGAAAAATAGCGTTGAACGCCTTCTTCATTTCGTCCAACATTTTTAAACAGATTGCCATACACGTCTTCCGTGATTCCTTCATGATATGGAAGTGGGTGCATCACTTGCCAACTTTCAAGGCGTGGCAGCGTATTACCGCCGGATCCGATCCAGTAACGTGCGATAGACAATATTTTTGCGGCATCGCCCTCACTGAATGAAGCATATACATCATCATCAATACCAGACGCCTTTCCAACCCATTCTAAGATGTCCGTGAGTCCGGTATGCTGCCGTGTTGCACCGGGAATGCTTCCTTCTCCTTTGCGCTTTTTCGGACGAGTCGGCACAATTTTTTGGGTTCCCGACTTGATTTTGCCTTTAAGTTTTTGACTGACCGTATATGTCTTCCTGGTCTTTTCGTTGTAGGCCGTTATCCGTTCATAGACGTAAATGTCACCATTCGGACGCTTTTCACGCCGCTCTCCAACGTGATTTTTCCCTGTTATTGGTTTAGACATGGATAAATTCCCTTTTAAAGTGTATGTATAGTATAATACGTGCATTATAAAAAGGCAAGAAAAAAGCACGGTTTTTCAATTAAATCCGTGCTTATCGATCGGTTTTAGGGTTTAAAGTGTACGCTTTATACGATTTTCAGGGTAGTAATGTCCCGGCAGGCGGAAGTTGTTTGTGATGGTTTCCGTGACAGGGGCGGCTTTGCCAAAGCTAGTGTATATAGCTTCCCAGGCCACAGTGCCTGTGTCATCCACAAGCTGTTGGGGTGTTCCGATATGATCGTTGTGATACCAGTAATATTGGCTGTTTTCTTTGGTATACAGGGCTGCAACGCTGTTGGCGGTTCCGGGCAGATATCCATAGGATCTAATTTCCGCGCCGGTGCTGTCGTACTCGGCGATCAGGCCTTCATCAGAATAGAGGTAATATGTCCGGACGCCGTTCAGATTCTTGGACAGTCTCCGGCCGAAGGGATCATAATAATATGTGGCAATGGCGGCATCTGCTGCATCCCGGACTTCGGTCATGCGGCCGGATTCATCATAAATTACCCACTCACTATATCTTCAGCGATTTCGCATAAAACTTCATCCGTCTCATCTTCAAGCGTTTTCTTTGCAAGAGATTTTATTTTTTCACTTTTTATTCCGGATAGTGCTGTCAATGAAGCACATTTTGCATCAACATCACCTTTTTCATAAACATTTATCAATCCATCAATTAAATCTTCAGATTCAAACCGTTCTGCTATCTGAGCACACCAGTACCTTACGCTTGAATATTTGCTTTGCAAGGCATTTTTCAAATGGGGTATTACATCAGATTCATTATGCTTTGATATTACATCTTCAATCAGCTGATATACGCCATATCCGCTACCCTGCCCAAAACAGTTTAGGAAAAGAGGGATGCACTCAGGATCAGGGTTATCGAGAAAATATTTAAGAACATCATCAAAAACTGAAATAATAGCTTCCAGCTCTTCCCCGTCATTAGGTAACGGTTGATATTTTTTTAAAAAAACAATTGCATCTTCTTTATTCATTATTTTAAAAACCTCCTGTAGCTTTATTTTGGCGTATCAATTCTTGCAATTGTCGATTAACTGTTGAACGATCGTATCCAGCATTCCGTAATGCATTTCGTAATTCAATTACATCTGCCGCCAAATGTTGTCGAAGGTTGTCAAGCTGTCTTTTGGGACTACCTGTTGTTTCAAGATTTGCATGAATGTCTTTTTTAATATTTATGGTAATCCCCTTGCCATGAGTTGTGTCACTAACCGCATCTTGAACAACATGGTGGGGGGTATGTGTTTCATTAAGTCCTGTTTTCTTATTCCAGTATTTTGATTTGCTGTAGGTTCCTACATAAAGATCTTCACCAGCATCAGCAAGTTTGCCTGCACTCGTTGAGGCATCCGCAATCTCATCAACCTTATCAACATTCTTGATAAGAGTACTGGTCTCATCAGCATATTTCAATGCACCGACCAAAGGCAGCACACTGGCCGTATCTAGCAGAGTTTGTCCGGCATGCCCCCATGACCATTCCCAGTTTGTCAGGTCATAAGTAATGTCTCTTATATCACCTGGAAGGTCAAGACCAAGAAGGCCTGTTCCTATCTGAGCCCCGGTCCCCAGCAAAGTAACTTCATCACTATAGTTGCCCCGGATGAGTTGGTCCCCGGATCTTTTTGTATAATCCCATGCATCCCTTGCAATCAGCCCGTCCGGATCGATGAACATCAAGGGGCTGTTCATGGCATAGACGTAGAGGTTCAGTCCGCCGTCGATGCCCAAAGGATCGGTTCTCAGATACCGGCCGGTGTCCGGATCATAATACCGGTTGCCGTTGTAGTGCAGGCCTGTTTCTTCGTCATAGTAATGTCCCGGCAGACGGAAGTTGTTTATGATGGTTTCCGTGACAGGGGTTGCCTTGCCAAAGCTTGTGTACCTGGCTTCCCAGGCCACAGCGCCTGTGTCATCCACAAGCTGCTGGGGTGTTCCGATATGATCGTTGTGATACCAGTAATATTGGCTGTTTTCTTTGGTATACAGAGGTGCAACGCTGTTGGCGGTTCCGGGCAGATATCCATAGGATCTGAGTTCTGTGCCGGTGCTGTCGTATTCAGCGATCAGACCCTCATCAGCATATAGGTAATATGTCCGGACGCCGTTCACATTTTTGGACAGTCTCCGGCCGAACGGATCATAATAATAGGTGGCAATAGCGGCATCTGTTGCGTCCCGGACTTCGGTCATGCGGCCGGATTCATCATAAATAAATGATAGCGGGTCATTGCCGGTCCGGCTTGTGATACTGCCGTTATCGTCATATGTATATGATGCAGCGCCTTGGCCGGTCAGCTCGTTGTTCGGGTTGTACTGCCAGGGGGATGCCGTGGCCAGGCTGGTTAAGCGGTTGCCGGCACCGTCGTAAGTATACGCCTCGTCTTCGAGGCCGGCCGGGGCATCAACATCGGTTATCCTTGACAGCTCATCATGGGTATAGCCATAGGTGCCGTGCTCGGTATCAAGGGTGTCAAGGTTACCTCCGGGCGAGTATGTATATTGCCGGTCAAGAAGCGTTACCTGTGCGCTGTTTTGTGCCGTGACGGACACTATCCGGCCGTTCAGGTCATATCCGTACCGTGTGGTTGAACCCGGAGAGCTTTGGGTTTGCGGCAGATCCCATAGATAATCGCCGTACTGTACCGAACCGGCTGTAATCAGGCGGCCGGCCCCATCGTATTCAAATATTGTGGCCTGGGCGTCAGGACCGGTAAAGGTCCGGGTCCAGTTATCCGGATAGGCGTTGGCAAACGTTTTGGTAAAGGCGCCGAAATCAACCGTGGTTGACGTTTTCCGATCAAGGCCGTCATATTGGAAGACAGCGGATGTCACTGCATCGTCATACCCGGCCATGTTGCCGTTGCCGTCATAGGAAAAGAGCACGGTTTTCACCGGGGTGAAAAGATCGGATTGGTTGTAGTAGGAGACCTGGCGCGGCTGGTTCAGGCTGTTGTAGGTGTAGGCGATTTTATGGCCTTCACCGTTGATTATCTCGGCAAGGTTGCCGGCATCATCATAGGCAAAAGAGACTTCTTGGCCCATGGGCCGAGTGGTGCCGGTTTTCCGGTTGGCCTTATCGTATGTGTAATAGGTGGTCTGGTTCTCCTGGTCAGTTACGGCCAGGACATTGGCGTTTTCATCATAATCGTAGAGAACGGTATGGTTCAGGGCGTCAAGCGTTGCGACCTGGCTGCCGAGGCCGTTATAGGCCATGCGTGTTTCATGGCCGTCCGGGTCCCGGGTCCAGGTGAGATTGCCTTTTGTATCGTATTGGTAGTGGGTCTGTTCTCCCAACGGCGTGATGGTTGTCACCAGCCGGCCGGCAAGGTCATAATAGTTCTCACTGATTCCCAAAGGCGTGGACGTGGATAAAAGGTTTCCGACACTGTCATATTCGTAGCTGATGGTGTTGCCGGCTTCATCGGTCTCGGATATTTTCCGGCCTAATTTATCATATGCGTACACAATGCCGGTTTCCGAGCCGTTTTTGCCATGATCGACGATGGTCGTATGGACAAGGTCCCTGGCATCGGCATAATAGATGTTTTCGATCTGTTTAATCTGAACATCGGACGCATCATAAAACACGGTGAACCGCAGATTTGCTTTTGCATCATATTCAAAGGTTCTGTAATGGCCCTCCGGGCTGATCTCCTTGACCAGGCGGTTGAATTCATCATACCGGTATTCAGTGGTCCTGGCATCCGGGGTATCAAACCCGGTTGTTTTTGACACCAGGCGGTTTAAGGCATCATAGGTAAAGGTTGTGACATTCAGGTTGGGATCGGTGACGGATTCCTTGTTGCCGGCGGCATCCCAGGTGGTTGCGATGACATTGCCTTCCGGATCGGTGACGGTTAATAAACGTCCTGCGTCATCATAAGTATACCCGGTGTCGTGGCCCCGTTTATCTGTGTGGACAGTGATATTGCCCATGCCGTCATATTCAAAGTATTCCGTATTGCCGGATTCATCTGTGCGGCGGGTCAGCCGGCTTCTGCCGTTATAGTCTGCATCGCGCGTATACCCTTCGCTGTCGGTGACGGATATGACATTGCCCAGCCTGTCGTGGGTGAACAGGGTTGAGTTGCCCAGGGGATCAATGGTCTCTTTGACTTTGGCCCCGGCCACAAGATCCCTTGCCCAGTCATAGACGTTTTCGGTGACTGCACCGTTGGGCCGGGTGGTGACGGTGGGTTTTCTGTTGGCATCATAATCCTGGACTGTCTGATTCCCGGCGGGATCGGTGACCAGGGTCACCTGATTATACTGGTTGTATTCATACCTTGTGGTAATCCCTTCGGGGTGCAGAGAAGAGACAATGGTCCTGGACTGCAAAAGCCCCAGGGGCTGTCCGTCACCCTGCTCATAATAATCAAAGGTGGTTACATGACCGTTTTTATCGGTTGTGGAAAGTTTCCGCAGGCCGTTCTCATCATAGGCGTGGAGAATGTCATTGTTTAAGGGGTCTGAGATCCGGACCAGGTTGCCGAAACCGTCATACGCAAAGGTTGTGGTAAATCCCGGGGCACCGGGGCTCTCCACCAGGCGGCCGTCGGTATCATAGGCCTGGTCAACGCCTGTGGTTTTTGTATGAAGTCTGCCTGAAGGGTAGTAAGACAGCTTTGTGATATGGCTCTTCGGATCTGTTATCTGAGAAGGCCGGTACGGATTATTGGTATCCGTATACGCATATGAAGTGACATGGTTTAAACTGTCTGTTCTGGAGGCCAGAAGCCTTTTTGACGGATCGGCGCCGTAATCAAATACGGTTTCATTACCGTTGCCGTCAATCAGGCGGATCAGGTTGTGATATTGATCATAGGTTTTTTGGACCACGGTGCCGTCTTCGTGCAGCACCCTGATTTCATCCTGGTTTTCGTTGAAAAAGACCTTGCGGTAATAGCCCTCTTCATTCCAGGTCTCTCCATACCGGTTGAGGGTAGAATAGAAGAAATGAAAGGTATCTTCTCTTTTGTTTCTGTGGAAGGAGACCTGGTCGTTTCCATAATACCCGATATCCAGATAATCGCCTTCCGGAAGGGTGTAGCGGGTTAAGTTATGGTTGTTTTCCGGATTGGACTGGTTTTTCAGATACGCAAACGCGGTGGTATTGTTTTCAAGGTCGGTAAAGCCGGTCAGGTCATCCCCGTCGTAGGTATAGGTGCAGAATCTGCCGGTATGGTCTTCCAGCCGTTCAACCTTGCCGCCGGCGTTATATGTCAGGGTCAAACTCTGGCCTAAAGCATCTGCAATTGAAATGATCCGCCCCGGGTTGCCGGTATCGTATCCAAAGGACAAATAGTTGCCGTATGCATCCTGCTTGCGTGTTAAAAATCCGTCCGGGTTAAAGGTGAACTCCAGGTTGTTACGGAATTTTACTTTATACTCCGTGCCCTCTTTTCTCACGGTATAGGTGACGCCGGGCGCCGTCTGGTAGGTGCCGTCCCCGTTATCAACCAGGGTCTGGGGCTGGGAATTTTCATCATAGTAAATCAGGTCCCCGCTTTGCTGGGGAATGATATGCTGGGCATGATTCCAGGTCCAGCCGTAACCAAAGGGTCCGTTATAGATCAGCCGGCTTTTATAGGTTCTGACAATGGACAGGTTAAGGCCCCTTGACGGGATGATAATATCGGGCAGTTCCTCATGGTAGAACTCTCCTGTGGCCATGTCCACCGGGTCCCCGGCCGTTGACAGCGCCCGGGAAAACCAGCTGTCGTTTGACGCGGTGGTGGTGTCGGCATCAGGATTTACATAGGTGTCGGCAACGGTCTGCCGGGCTGCCGGGGATATGCTGGTGGAGGTATCGTGAAAGCTGTCGCTTGGAACCGTTGTGACCGACGGCACAACAGATTCTCCTGTCTTGCCGCCCTCAAACATATTAAACAGGTAAGAATCCCCGATGTTCCCGTTGGAGTTTGTGACCAGCATGACATAACCGGTCATGCCTTCATGGGTCACTTTTCTCAAGGGTGCGGTGACGATCCCCCCCTCATTGATCCTGTTAATCATAAAATCAATGGTTGACGGATAAAGGGCATTAGACACAGTGCCATAGTCGTCCTTGAGCGCTTCAAGCATGGAGATGTCAGCGGTGGTCATCCGGTTGCCGACATCAATACTCGAATCTTCATTGGCGACCATGAGGATTTTTATGGTACTGGCGCTGGGGGTATCCTGCCAGTCGTCAAAAATCAGCCCTTCATTATAGGAGGAGGCATATCCGGCAAGCCACCGGGCAAGTTCGTGTACCGGATGGTCCCAGGCCATGGATTCCAGCTGATCATCCTGTCGTTTATAATAGCCGGTTTTGGATTGGGCATCGATGTTCCACTGGGGATGGAACCAGAACTTTGATTCTCCGGCTGTTGCAATATTGTCAGGATCTGCAAATATAAACGTGGGAGCCAGCGCACTCCAGACCGTCCTGCCGTGAACCAGGTTGTCCATTCTTCTTTTGATCTCAAAATTTCTGGACAAATAGGTCTCGGATAAAATTTTACCCATCCGGCCCAGAAGCTGTTCCCGGTTATCGGGATCACTGATAAGGGCAGGATCTATGCTTGAGTACTCTTCTTTGAGACGTGCAACGGTGACCGGACTTGCCGCCACCGGATCAAGGCCGATGTGGACCAAGGTGCCCGCATCCATTGCCGGACGGTCTACCCACGAATCATATCCGCCCCCCATGTACGAGATATAAAACTTTCCTGATGCATCTAATCCAGGGTCTGAAGTTTCCCCTCCCTGGACAATGGTCCCATCCACTTTAATGACCGGTTTAAGAATGCCTGAGACATTTTTGAAATCAAGGCAGATCCGTTTGCCGGAGACCTCGGGCATCACAGCTGTATAGGTCAGCAGGTCAGCATCCGTATCCTTGTTTTTAAATTTAATGGTTATACTGACCCGGTCTGAGGAAGCAACTTCTGCAAAGGTGATAATGGATGCGCTGAGCCGCATGTCTACGGGCAGTGTCGGCGAAAGAATCGACAGGTCATAGTCTTTTGCCGTTTCCTGGTACGCAATGCTTTGAAGGGTCTGGCCCGGATGATGCGTTGCAAGATAAGCCTGGAGTTTTTCTTCATACAGTTCAGCCGCATGTTTGGGGTTATCCATTAACAGGTAAGATTCAAAATCAAAATCAAGGCCGGCAGGCACTGTGCTGCCCGTAAAAAGATCAAGGCCAGGCTCCACCTCGTACTCCTTGAACCAAGGCACCATGGGAATCCACTGCCCGGTTGAATCAACACCGGAACCGTTACGGTAGTTGCCGTGCTTTATCCAGGCCTCCACCCATACATAGCCGGTGCCTGAATACTGCGCATACCTTGCCGGGATCCCGGAGATACGCAGCAGCGTGATCAAAAGGGAACTTGTATCCCAGTGGTTGCCGCGGCCTGCCAGATATGTCGTCTGGGCGCCCAGCCTGGACTTTTCGTAAAACGGCCGAAATTTAATACTGGTGCCGTCTTTATACATTAATTTGGGAGATTCTATGTTCTCATAGATCCATTTGAAAATCTTTACCGGATCATGGTCCAAGTCTTCTGCCAGGGCGGTCAGTTCCGGGGTGAACTGGCATTCCGGTGTTTCGCTGGTGAACCCCGATCCGGGTACGTCAGCGACAGCTGTTCCTGAAAGAAAAAAACAGAGGATAAAAATGCAGATAAGTCTGAAAATAGGATTCATGGCCAAAGTTCCTGTTTGTTTGGCAAATTTTGAATTGTCAGTTTTTTTCATTTGAGCAAAGCCTCCAGACATAAACCGGTAAGATACGGATCATCTCCCCAACTGCCGTTGATATTCTGACCTGCGACTAAATATAATTGCGCAGCTGCCTTATCCGGTATAATATCCGGCACCCAGATCAACACACCTGCCGTATCCGTAATATTGTCTTCGAAAGATCCATTTGCCTGCTGCAGATCTGACAACCACTGGGTGACACCTGCTCCGGGATTGGTCACGCTGTAAGCTGCAGCAGAAACAAATGCACTGATATCTTGCCCTGGTACCCAGCCGTATTTATTATTTTCAGGTCCCTGCAAAGGAGCCCATTGTTCAAGTGCCAGTTCACCCAAATCGGAAAGAGATGTTCCTTCACTATCTTTCAATCCTATTGAAAGACATGCCAGCGCTTTTGTGCCCAGCGCCGTGTCAAGGGCATCCACCATGAAAGAGCCGTCGATGCCCCAGCCATAGATCTGGGCATTGTATATATAGCTTTTTGAAATCAATCGGCTTACGGACCGGTCTGCGTTCTGTCCGTGATTAGAAAGCGTAACAATTTTTCTGGCCAGATAATCAACGTTATCCGCTTTAACGGCTCTTAAGAAAAAAAGTGCCTGAAAAATGCCCGCATTTTCAACACCCTTGACTTTTAACCCATTCAGAGCCTGGCTGGTGGCAAGGATACGCTTTTCTTTAGTACCCCATGAGCCGTTTGACTGTTGACTGTTCTCTAACCAGACCGCTGCCCGGTCTGCCGCGTCCTGTATTGTTTCGGCCGGGTCCTGGGGTGTTATGATTGTATTGGCCAGATCCGATATAACAGATTCAATTCCATTGCTGTCAATATAGGTGACCCCGTAATAATATGATGCCCCGTCGACCAGGTTAGCGTTGTCAGTGAAATCAGGAGTATTACCCGCCGTATCAGCAATTTTTAATTTTTTAGGCGGCGGATAGCCGTTGGCCCGGCTGTCCAAAAGAATAAGTCGATCGGCAAAATTTATACACCTGTATATGCAATAATTTTGGGCATCCGGATTCTGGCTCCAGGAAAGGTAAACCTGCTTTGGGCTTGGACTGAATATTGCTGTAAGGCCTGTAACAGAAGCAGGAATATCCGTAAACATATAGTCGGCCGTTTTTGTGATTTCCCTGTTGCCGGCAGCGTCTACAGAAAAAAACTGGACCCTTGTTGTGCTGTCGATAACTATTCCTGAGGCAGGGCTTGAGGAGGACTTCGTGTTGCTCGCACCGACAAATGGGGGATAGCCGTCAGTGGAATAATAGACGGTTGAGTCCTCCGAAGCTGTTAAATTCAATGTTATCTGGGATGAATATCTTCCCGAAGCAACACTTGGTGTCGTAACAGGCGCAGTTTTGTCGACCCTGAAAGCTATTGGGAAGGTTCTTGAGTTTGAGACATTATCTTCAAGTATTAAAGTAAACGAATATTGTTTTTCCTGTATCGGTGATAGGATATACGCAATTGTAGACGCTGTCACTGTCGCACTTGATGTAATGTCTGTATTTTCTTCATTGAGTAGCGTAACGGACTTTATACCGGCTAAATTATCACCAAATGTTCCTAAAAGAGTGATGGCTTCACCGCTTGCTGCGATCACAGATCCGTTTGCAGGATAAAAATCAATCATATTAGGCGGGACAGTATCCACAGATACCGTTACCTTACTTTGACTTTGCCCGCCGTTCCCAACAGCGGTCAAAGTATATTCCGTTGTTTGAGCAGGGGTAATAACAACAGATGACGTTCCGGTGACGTCACCAATGCCTGGTTCAATGGTAATTGAATCCGTATATAACGCCGTCCATGAAAGCGTGGCAGATGTGGTGCCGTTCGTGATTTGAGGATCTACCTGAAAGGTGATCTGAGGAGCGGCAGTGATCATACAGTCGGTTTTACCAAATTGTTCCGCGAAATCAGAGTAATCCTGCGAAGTTGGGTTTTCCGAGCGGCTGAAAAGAAAAACATCTTTTCCATCAACATCCCCGTCATTTTCAAAATCAAATGAACAGGAATCTGCACAGAATGCGGCCTGAACCAAAACGGATAAAAAGATAAAAACAGAAATGAACAGAATTAATTTCGACCGTTTCACGACATCTCCCTTACTACAATAAGTAATTATGTAGTTTTTTATGTATACACCCACGGGCTATACCTGGCATATCAACTGCCAGGTATAGCCCAAAACAAAGTTTGAAAGACCGGTATGAGCTATAGAGATCTTTTATATAACGGCCATGGGCTACTCTGTTCTATTAACACCCGGCTTAGTCCGCAACAAAGGTTAAAAAATCAGAGAAACTTACCCAGACTTCCCTATAAGAACTTCAAAAAACAAGGGGTAAAATTTCACTATCAATAAAGAATAGAAGAAACAACCATTTTATGCTGCTATGGTAAAAATTTTTAGGGATAACATTCAAAGAGACAAATTAAACGACAGATGGTATTAACTGATACGGCGGAATAGAGGCCACCCAAAACCCACGGAATGGAACGCTCTATGCGGTAAATCTATAAACGGATAAAACCGGCAAGGCCCGGAATATCATCCAGGGTAAAAAGCGGAAGGCATGTTTTTTCTGATTCTGCCGGTACGCTGTCACATACCAGGGCGCTAACTTTTTCCACATTTTTGAATAGTGGCGCTTTCCCCACACATTGCCGCCAGATTTCTATTTTAGGATAGGGGCCTGAAATCCATCCTTCAATGATGACAAGGTCTGCATGGCTATAATAGGTTCGGATCAATTTTTCGGGCCGGGTGAGATCCGAAGCCGGGAAATATAAGGCGGCCATATTAGCGTTGACCATGGCGGCCGGAATTGCCCCGGCTTGCCTGTGTACGTGGGAATCCTTACCCGGCTTGTCCAGTTCGTAGGCATGGCTGGAATGTTTTAATGTGCCTACACACAGGCCTTGTCCAGTGAAATAGCGCACAAGCCCGGCCACCAAAGTGGTTTTGCCAGCACCGGGCTGGCCGATGATTTGAACAATAGTCTGCATGGGGTATCCTTCAACGGCACTTTAACCGCTTTGGCTGTTTTCATCCGTGTCCACAGGTTCATAATAGGTTCCCAGGGCACAGGGCCTGCACAGGATCTGATTATTTTTAAACACTTCTTTTTTATCCCTGACCACAATGCCGCATTGGGCGCATACAGCCTTAAACCGTGTGGGGCCGGGCATATCCGAGACAGGAACATTTACGGTTACCTGGGTAACCGTAAACAAATCAGACTCATCCATAATTTTATAGGCTTCAAGCTGGGCAAGTCTTGGATCTTCAATGTGAGGCATTAACTCCAAGGCAAGGTCCCGGGCTGTTTCCGTGGAAACGATTCTGAATGCCTTTCCGGTTTCAAGGTTTACAAAGGTGGCCGCCATGATACCGTTGTCAATGAATTTTAAGGACCGTCTGCCAAGCTTTACGCCGGTGACATAGGAAATGGCGTCCGTGGCACACCGGTCTATCTCCACATAAACAATAATTTTTTTAATCTGTGGCAGTGTTGCCGGTTCATCCAGGCCAATGAGCCGGCACCCGAGCATGGCCATGCGCACCCCGATCACCTGACCTGAGCACAGATGCCCATGGGCCTTTGCCGATCCTTCAAGCAGTGTATTAAAATCTTTCAATGTATCCCCGGCATGTTTCAGTTAAATCTGTCTTTTCTATAATCTTTTAAGAATACATCAAATGGGGAAGAAATAAAATAATACCAGGAAACGCAATGAGAATGACCACCCCGATGATCAGTGCAATGAGAAACGGGGTAATGCCCTTGAATATTTTTTCCAGGGGCACATGATGGGACAGCACGTTTTGGGCCACCCCGTAAACCACATAGACATTGATGCCCACCGGCGGTGTAATAACCCCCATCTCCGTGACCATAACAATGATAATGCCAAACCAGATGGGGTCATACCCCAGCTCCATGACCACCGGGAAAAAAATGGGCACCGTGAGGGTCACAAAAGCCAGGGCATCCATAAAACAGCCGCCCAGAAAATAGATAAAAATAATCACGGCAATGACCAGGGCCGGAGCCATATCAAGTCCGCTGACCCAGGATGCAATCTCAAACGGAATCCGGGTAACGGCCAGGAATTTGCCAAAAATAACGGCCCCTGCGATCAGCATTAACACCATGCAGGAAGTGGTCAATGTTTCCATTAAGGATTTCACGAACCCCTTCCAGGTGAGCTGACGCTTGGCTACGGCAATAACCAGGACACCGAAAGCGCCCACGGAAGCCGCTTCCGTAGGGGTAAACAGTCCATAGAAAATGCCCCCCACCACCAGGGCGAAGATAATCAGGGTCTCGCCTAGACCCCAAAGCGCCTTGAATCGTTCCGCCCAGGAGAATTTTTCCCCGGCAGGCCCGGCGTTTTTGTCCAGAAGACAGGTGATATAAACCGCGTTAATAAACAAGACGGTCACCAGAAGGGCCGGAAATATGCCGGCCACAAACAGTTGGCCAATGGACTGTTCTGTCAAAATACCGTAAATAATCAGCACCACGGAAGGCGGCATGATCATGCCGATGCCGCCCCCAGAGGCCACAGACCCTGCGGCCAGAGCGTCGTCATAGTTGAACCGCTTCATCTCGGGTAGCCCCACCGTAGCCATGGTGGCGGCCGTGGCCGGACTTGAGCCGCACACGGCACCGAATGCCGTACAAGCGGTGACCGTTGCCATGGCAAGGCCGCCCCGCACGCTGCCTAAAAATTTATACCCGGCGGAATAGAGCCGTTTGGATATGCCGGAGTTAAATCCAAGCTGCCCCATGAGAATAAACAACGGGATCGTGGTCAGATCATAGGAAGCAAAGGTTTCATAGATATTTCTGGACAACAGTACGAGCCCGGCATCCGGGCTAGTCATGACTGAAAATCCAACAACCCCCACAAGGGCCATGACAAACGCAACAGGCATCTGGGTCATGAACATGATAAGCATGACCGCGATGCCGACAATTCCTGCAAGAACGGGACTCATCCGGCTGTGCCCTTTCTTAATTGGTTAACGGTGTCAACAATCTGCTGAAGAATCGTTCCTGAAAAAAAAGCAAGGCATACGGCCAGAGAGAGGACAATATAGTGTAACGGGAATTCCAGATTCATGGAAACTTCACCGGCCTGCTGCATGTCTTTGGCATAAACAAACATCTGCCAGGCAACAACGGCAAAAAGAATCAATGTCAGGGTCCGGGTAAACAGGTCCAGCAGCAGACGGATCTTGCGGGGCAAAAGACGGGTGAGGATCTCCACCCCCACATGCCCACCCACTTTATAGGTATGGGGTAAAGCCCCTGCCGCCACGGCAACAGCTAAAAACCCCACAATTTCCACAGATCCGAAAATAGGATGTTTAAAAAAACGGCCAACCACGTCCGCCACTGTAATGAGCATCATCAGTGTCAGGGCGAGGGCACCGGCAGATCTGAGCAGGTTGGAAACAAAGTTTAAAAAACGGTCCAGCAACTTCATAGATACTACATGTTGGATTTAATAAAATCCACAACAGCCTTCCCATCTACGCCCTTTTCAGAGACTTTTTGAATGTAGTTCTCAAGAACCGGCAGAGCAGCCTTGCGCCACGTTTCAGATTCTTCTTCTGACTGAGGGATGACAACGCCGCCTTTTTCTTTAAAAAACGCCATACCCTCCTTGTCGGATTCATCCCAGGCCTCGCCGTGTTTCACGGCCCACTCCCGGCTGATTTGAGTGATGGCATCCTGTTGTTCCGGCGTAAGTTTATCCCACTGCCTTTTGTTCATAAATACACCAAAGGTGGTGGTATAAGCGGTAGAAAAATTCTGAATCATATAATGGACCACTTCTCCCAATTTCCAGCCTTTATTGGATTCAATGGGATGGCAGGAACCGTCCACCACGCCTTTTTGCAGCATCTGGTAACACTCCCGCATACTTTTTCCCACAGGAGAGGCACCTAACGCCCCCATCACCAGGCCGCTGGTTCCTGTACTCCTGATTTTAAGCCCCTTTAAATCGTCAAGGGTGTTTATCTCTTTATCCCGGGTATGGATCAAACCTGGCCCATGGGCATGAAAGAACAGGATGTGGGTTTCTTTGAATTCTTCGGGTTTAAACTTTTCATACATGGCATTGGCCACGGCTGTGGCCTGGACCCCGGAAGTGTATCCCATGGGCAGATCAATGGCCTCTGCCACCGGAAACCGGCCCCGGGAGTATCCCAAAGCGGTCATCCCGATATCGGTAATACCCTGAACCACTCCGTCGTAGGTCTGGGGGGCTTTGGTCAGGGTGGAGGCAGGAAAATACTGGATGACCACCTCCCCATGGGTTCTTTTTTCAACTTCCTTGCACCAGCTTTCAGCAAGCTTGCTCTGGATGTGTGTGGGCGGAAAAAAATTAGAGTATCGAAGGGTGGTTTTGGCAAAGGCATGGGATGCCCAAAACAGGCACAGTAAAGCAATAATTAACACAGACCCTTTTTTCATGGTACCTCACAATGTAAAAGTGTTTATAATTTAACTATAAATAAGCTTTTAGGATATCGGCCTATACTATCCGGGCAACCCAGGAGTCAAGAAAAAAACCGTTTTAAAGGCGGGAGGATGCGGCAAATTTAGTTGCGCCATCAACGACGACCACTATAAAAAAGAATAACGGCAAAGGGAATTCTATAAACCATAAAAATACGGGATGTTCTAAGCCCATTCCAGCTGAGCTCCGGCAAATCCATCAATGAACCGACGAACAAACACACCTTAAAGCCGACCCACTATTCATTGCATAATCAACAATAACAAAATTGACTGTTTATCAACCCGGTCTGAAAATCACCTTGGGTTGCATACTTTGTCCTTGCTTTTTTCTCCCTGTCTGATAGCGTCATGCCCATTATTCTCTCATGGAAACCTTACAATGATCAAACAACTCAAATTTATTATTTATACCAGGCCCTTTATCTGCTTTATATATTATTTCATACGCCTGTATTCCTGGACCTTAAGGTTAAAAATTGAAAATGAAAAAAGCTGGCGAGGTATGCTTGATGGGAACCAGCCGGTAATTCTGGTGACCTGGCACCAGCAGTTTTTTTCGGCCATCCGTCATTTTAAAACATATGCCCGGTATCACCCGGGACTAATGATCTCCAGAAGCCAGGACGGCGAGCTTATTTCCGCCGTGGCCCGACGCAGCGGGTGGCATACGCCAAGGGGGTCATCCTCAAGGGGCGGCAAAGAGGCTATGGCAGAAATGATCGCCCATCTCAATACATATGGGTTTGGCGCCCATATCCTGGACGGTCCCACCGGCCCCATAGGCAAGGTCAAACCCGGCATCATAAAAATGGCATTGCAGACCAATGCCGTAATCGTCCCTTTTTATGCCAATGCGGATCGGGCCTGGTTTTTTAACTCCTGGGACCGGTTCATGGTCCCCAAGCCTTTTGCCAAAGTCCGGCTACGTTTTTTAGATCCAATCCAGATCTGCGAGCAAGAAAATGACAATTTTGAAGCCTTGCGTCAACAATTAGAAAAGACAATGCGACCGGGGCTCCACCGCTAGGACAAATGGACCACCACGACCCCGCCCCGATCATACCCAAAAGGCCTGAACACGCCACCGTACCGGGTGGCAATACCTTTATAAAATCTGTTAAAGGGGATCTCGTATGCCGATTTCTGATCGGGATCAACATCCAGGATCGAGACCAAACCGGTTGACGGATCAAAGCCACCCACAGGCGAGATATGGGGAATGTTCATTTCCTTTATGAACGTGCCCTGGTCAAAATGGGCAATGATCAAACAATTGTCCTGGAATTGAAATTTTTTAAGGCGCTCGACAATCTGCTGCCTTATCAGGGCCTTATCCTGGTCTAAAGACCCTTGAATCATTTCAACACGGTTAAAGGGGATATCATAGGCCTTAAGGCTGTCCTGCACCACAGCCGTAAGGATCGACAGCGGCAGCCCACGCCGCCCCTCATATCCGTCCGGCCCCATGCGCTCCTTCCAGTGGGCGGTTCTTACTTTTTCTAAAATGGCCTGCTGGGTGACGGTTGGACCGGTGCATTTGTAGCGCTGTCTTAATACATTGACCACACAAACCACAGACGCCACGGAACACGAAGATTCATGGAATTGTTTGACATGGTGGCGGAACAACGCCGCCTGAAGGCTCTGCCCCTTGGACATGTCAGAAGACAAGGCAACAGGCCTGGCCTGGCCCGGGCCAAAACTGCCTGTACGCGTCGCCCAATGAAAAAAATACCTGATGGCCAGGTAGCTCCGAACAATGCAAATTCTAAAAAGGTTCATTATAGCGCCCTAAAAAGCGGGTTTATTTTTCACGAATGACCGTCTGTATCCGGCCAAATTTAAAAATAAGGCCCTGGGGGGTGTCTGTCAAAAAAACGGACATCTGCGCCAGGGCTTTCTGGGTAAATTTAACCAAATGATCGTCGGTTTCCATAAAAAGAGCGTCCGCTTTAATGTAAAGGGCTTCAGGGTCAAGGGCAATGGTATCAAGGGTATTTAAGGTCAATTCAATCCAGGCGTCTTTTTTGACAAAACCCACCACAAAAACAGCCGTCTCTTCATAAGAAAAATAGACCTTTTCTTCAACATCATTTATGATTTGAGATAAAAAGTATCCTTGGTCGTCTTTTCCCATGGATTGATTGAAATATTTTATAATTTTCGGATGTTCCAGCTTCCCGTGTTCATTGTGCCAGACGCCGTCCTTGTCCATCCAGAAAACCGCCTGTTCTTTGGGGATGATGTTCTGCTTTTTTGCCTGGGCCATGGGTATTTCCTTAAATTTGGGATCTAAGGGCCACGAAAACAGTAAAAGCCATCGCTCTATTGGCGGATTTTAAAAGTCCCATAGCCCTAAGGTTTTCTTGTATCCGAAAACAAAACCGGATACAAGTGGCAAACGTTTTTAACGACATGGAGAACCACCTTGTTATGACCCGCCATTTGGAAAACGGCCTTTCTATGCTGCCCGGTCAGGTAAAAAATCGCCCCGGCATTGCAGACTTGCCTGTGGTATCGGTGCTGGCACTATTGGACAAAGCCCTGGAAGAAAAAGGGCGGGCCCTGCTTGCAGCCCCGCCCGGAGCCGGAAAGACAACCCTTGTGCCTTTAGGCCTGATGAACCGCCCCTGGCTTAAAAATAAAAAAATCATCATGCTGGAGCCCCGGCGCCTGGCGGCCCGGGCCTGTGCAGCCCATATGGCGGCGCTTCTTGGGGAAACTGCAGGTCAGCGGATCGGATACCAGGTCCGCATGGAACGATGCATTGGGCCAAAGACCCAGGTAGAGATTGTCACCGAAGGGATTCTTACCCGCAGACTGCAATCTGATCCGGGGCTGGAAGGCGTGGGGCTTGTTATTTTTGATGAATTCCATGAAAGGCATATCCACGGCGATCTGGCCCTGGCCCTGAGCCTTGATGCGGCCGAAGGGTTTGCCGACGACCTGCGCATTACCGTCATGTCCGCCACCATGGACATCCAGGCGTTGTCCGATCTTCTGGGCAATGCTCCGGTTATTTCATCCAAGGGTAAGATCTGGCCTGTGGAAACCATATATGTGGATCCGCACAATCAAAAGGGGGCATTCAATGCCAGGTCCGGATGGGCCGGTATTCTGCCGGCCTGCTTAAATACCGTGGTCAAGGCTGTGGACCGCCATGATGCAGATATTTTAGTATTCCTGCCCGGCGCCGCCGCCATCCGGCGTCTTGCAGAAAAACTAAAAGAAAAATTCAAACAAGACCCCACTGTAAACATTATCCCTTTATTCGGCAGTCTCTCTTTCAAAGACCAAAAAGCCGCTATTGAACCGGCAACGCCAGGAAACAGAAAAATTGTCCTGGCCACCCCCATTGCAGAGACCTCCCTGACCATCCAGGGTATCCGGGTGGTGGTGGATTCAGGTTTAGTCAACCAGCCGGAGTTTTCACCGGGCCGGGGCATGACCCGCCTGGAAACACGGCCGGTATCCAAAGCGTCAGCAGACCAGCGCCGGGGCCGGGCTGGCCGGACCGCTCCGGGTACCTGCTACCGGCTGTGGCCCCAATATATACACCAGGGCCTTGTGCCGTTTAACCGTCCGGAAATCCTCAATGCGGACCTGGCCCACCTGGTCCTTGAACTCGCCCTTTGGGGGGTACGAGATCCGTCCGAACTCAAGTGGCTGGATATGCCGTCACCCCGGGCGGTTGAGGCGGCAAAAAAACTGCTTGTCTCACTGGGCGCCCTGGATCATGAAGGAGCCATCACCGCCCATGGCCGGGAGATGCTGACGGCGGGCATCCATCCCCGGCTGGCCCATATGATTCTTCGGGCCAAAGAGATGAGCCACGGATTTTTAGGGTGCTGTCTGTGCGCAGTGGTTGAAGAAAAAGATATTGCGGGTTCTACACATGGACGCCGGGATCCCGATATCGTGCTGCGCCTGGAAATACTGGATAGACTGTCACAATCCCAAACCCATAAACGCCCCCTACCCCACCGGGAACGCGCCTTATCCATCCTGGCCCAGGCCCGGCGGCTGGCAGGCCTGTTTAATATCCAAGGCCGGGATCTGGATATGAATGTGGCAGGCAGGCTTCTGGCCCAGGCCTTTCCGGACCGGGTGGCGGTTAGGCGCAGCGCAGGATCGTTATCCTTTATTACAGCCAAAGGCCGCGGACTCTTTTTTGACACGGAAAATACATTGTCTGCCCGTGATTTTATTGTGGCCGTTGAGGTGGACGGCCAGGCAAAAAATGCACGAATTTTTCTGGCAGCGGCCCTTGATCGGACAGATTTAGAAAATGATTTTTCAACAGAACTGGAAACACAGGATGCCGTGGACTGGGATCAGGGGACCGGTTCCGTAAAGGCAGCCAGGCAAACCCTGTTCGGGCGAATCGTTGTCAGCCAAAACCCGTTACCCGAACCGGACCCTGAACTGGTCAAATCGGCCATGATCCGGGGGATCAAACAAAACGGGCTTCAGACCCTTGAGTGGCAAAAAAAAACAATGAACTTCAGGCACCGGGTAATTTTTTTAAAAAATTTTGCCAAAGCCGAATCGAATTTTGCACAATTACCTGATGTAGGTGATAAAAACCTTACAGAAAACCTCTCCGACTGGCTTGGCCCCTTTCTTTCCGGTGTCAACTCTACGGCCGGCCTGAAGCACTTGGATTTGGATGCGGCCATCAAAGCGCTTTTCACCTGGGATCAGTTAAAGATGGTAGACCGGCACGCCCCCACCCATATCCGGGTGCCGTCCGGATCAAACATCCCCATCCGGTATGCGGACAAAAACGGGCCTTTGGAATCTGCTGTACTTGCGGTCAGGATACAGGAAGTATTCGGTATGGCCGCCACCCCGGTGATCGCCGCAGGCCAGGCCCCTTTAACACTTCACCTGCTGTCCCCGGCATCCCGGCCGGTCCAGATCACAACCGATCTTGAACATTTCTGGGCCCATATCTACCAGGAGGTGAAAAAGGATCTCATGGGACGTTATCCCAAACATTACTGGCCCCAGGATCCACATACGGCACAGGCTACGGCCAGGGCAAAACCCAGAAAGCATAAGTAGTCTTCATTTAAAATAACCTTTTAAATTCCGGGGGACAGGTTACTTAATGCAAACAAAAAAAAACATGCGACGGGCAAGCGTAGATGAGCAGCGTTTGCCGAGCCATGAAGATTTTGAGGGCGAAATTTTTTTAAAGAAAACCATTCGAATTGTTGATAATTTTAGGAGGAAATCTTACGGCGAGGCCTATACTTCCTCAGAAATTCGAACATCTCCCTGACGTTGATTTAATCTGATACTCCAGCCTGGCCAGCTTCCATTGAAACCCCAGAAAGAGATTATTAATACGATCTAATATTTCGTTTTAGCGTGCAGATATTTTGATGTTTTTAAAATTATCTTGTATAGTTAAGTACCATCGTAACATTTTAAATAAAGTCCCCAGATCAGAGCTATCCGTGATATATGACATTGAATTATTGGATAATGCACAATGAAAGATGAGGACAAATCCAAAGCCCAGCTGATTAAAGAATTGCATGAAACGCGAAAACGCATCGCCGTTTTGGAGCGAAACAACACAAAAGAATATCATAATGAAAAAATACAAATACATGAGGAGGCCTTTGAGATTATAAACGAAAGCTCAATGTCTGTAATTGTATGGCGGAATATCGAATCTTGACACCTAAAGGCGATGTAAGATGGATTGAGGATAGAACCGGCATTGAAAGAGATGAAAAAGGAGATATTACCCGTTACCGGGGAATTATTCTGGACATCTCCGAGCGCAAGCAGGCGGAAAGTGAACTGGCAGACGAACGCTCTCGCCTTGCCTCAATCATCGAAGGGGCGCAAGTCGGGACCTGGGAATGGAACGTGCAGACGGGGGAGACCGTATTTAATGAAATCTGGGCCCAAATCGTCGGCTATACCCTGGAAGAGTTGGCCCCAGTAAACATTGATACCTGGGTTTCGCTTGCCCATCCCGAGGACATAAAGGGCTCGGACGAGCTTCTCAACAAGCATTTTGTAGGCGAACTTACTCTTTATAATTACGAATGCCGTATGCGGCACAAAGACGGCCACTGGGTGTGGGTGCATGATCAGGGCCGCCTCATGAGTCGTGATGCGGATGGTGCGCCATTGCTTATGTTTGGCACGCATCAGGACATTACCGAACGAAAACGCATGGAAGAGATGATGATCCAAAGCGAAAAAATGCTATCAGTTGGTGGCCTTGCCGCAGGCATGGCCCACGAGATCAACAACCCCCTGGCCGGGATGCTGCAAACCGCCCAGGTGTTATCCCAGCGGCTGAAGGCAGACACCAATATCTTGGCTAACCTAAAAGCGGCTGGAGCCGCCGGCACTACCATGAAATCTATTGAACAGTTCATGGAAGATAGGGGGGTACAAAGAATGATTGGGGCCATCACCGAGTCAGGCCAGCAAAATACAGCAAGTGCTGCTCAATATCCTGACCAACGGTGCCCAGGCCATGCAGACAGTTAAACGGGCACCCCCCAGGTTTATCCTTAGAATTCGCAAAGAAAAATCATCTGATATGATCCGTATGGAAATAGAGGATAATGGACCAGGAATGGATGAAAAGAATCGGTCAAAGGTGTTTGATCCATTTTTTACGACTAAACCAGTTGGTATAGGCACAGGGTTGGGTCTGTCGGTTTCCTATTTTATCATAACTGAAAATCATAAAGGTAAAATAGACGTTATTTCTGAACAAGGAAAAGGAGCGAATTTTATTATTCAACTCCCTGTTCACAGAAAAAACTAAGACGTAAAAAAGTGAGCCTTATGTCTATCGGCGCTATCCCAAACATTACTGGCCCTCAATTGTTTTGGGCGTTCTGCCAGGAGTCGAACCAGCGGTGCAAACGGCTTTCTGATATGTCGAGACCTGTTAGAAAAAGGGTGGATTTCAAAAATCCGGTTTCGTATCCGCCTGTAAATGTATCGTTTTCGATTAGATCCGAAGGCCTGACCCCTTGCTTGAGATGACCGCCATTTTTAAGAATCTGTGAATAGCCCGAGTCGCTGTCCAAAAATCCCTGGGTGGTAGTCAGAAAATGGTCCATGAGTGACTGTGCACCATCAAAATCGGCAATGTCATCGGCCACGGTCAGAAATTCAGTCCTTGCAAAACCGCGAAGCTCATTGGTGATGTCAATCAGGCTGTTCAGTCGCTCTCCAGAGACGGCCGCAGCATTGAGGAAATCCAGGCTCTCACCGGCAGTCAAGGATTGGGCCGTTTCAAGAAGGGCCTCAAAGGTATTAAAACCTTGGCCGCCGCCCAGGGCCTCTGCCGAAGCCTGGATCAGATGGTTCAGGCTTGTTTTGCCCAAGGTGTCGGCATAGGCAAGGAAAGTTTCACTTTGGGTTGCGTCAAGGCTGGATGCAACGCCCATAAGGGTTCCAAGCATTTCGTCTTCGGCCTTACCCGCAACCGATAGAAAGGTATCCCGCTGGTCCTGGGTCATGGCGTTGAAATCCTTCAGGAAGCTGTTAAAATCCTGGGAATATTCCCCGGCCGCGATCAGGGTGTTCATCCGGTTTTCACCCAAAACACCGTTCAGATATACATATTCCTGTGCCAGTCCCGGTTCTTCACCCTCTGCGGCCGCCTTTTCATTGGTCAGAAAGGTTGTAAGCTGCAGCCCTGTGAGATCTTGTGCGGTTGTGATAAATCTACCCACCGCTTCCTGCGAATTTTTACCGATATTGGCAGCCGTGTATAAAAAATTGCTTTGCAGGCTTCCTTCCAGGGTTTGGGCCATGGAAGAGAGCGCCTCAATATGGTTCGGATCCTGGGCCGCAGCATAAAACAAATAGCTCCTATTTTTGCCGCTCAGGCTATCGGCCGCCTCAACCAGTTCGTTTGCACTGGATGGTGCTGCATCAACCGCTGAGATGAAATTGGCCAAATCAACATAATCAAGATCGGAAGCAAAACGGAACAGGTCGGCCAGCTGCTCCTGGCCGAGATTTTCAGCCACGTTCAGCACCTTGTTGAAATTTTTCTCAGCCACAAGAGCGGTGGATAAAAAATTGGCCCGGGTCTCAGGACTGTCAGCAAGCCGGTCCACCATCGATACGAACTTGGCAAGGTGTGGGTCGGCATCAGCTGCCAGGGCTAAAAAATCTGTTCTCTCCGAGCCATCAAGACGGGTTGTGGTGGCCATGAGCCCGTTCATATTTTCTTTTTCACCCTGGGTGGCCAAAAGAAAATTTTCAACATCTTCTCCACTCAGCCTGCTGGTAAATCTTAAAAAGTCCTCCCGGCCCTTTCCGCCCGTCTCCTGGGTAAGGGAGAGCAGGTTTTCCAACCCATCTTCCGCCATTACCGCTGATTTGAGAAAATGGGTGAAGGTCGCACCCTCCAGCATATCCGCCGTCCGGATGAACGATTCAAGCTCATCGCCGGCGCCGGCCGCGCTTTTCAGGAAAAGGGAAAGGTCTTCCGAGTCAAGTTCTTCAATGTTTCCGATAATATCGTTCAAGGACGCAGGGGACTCAGCGATTGCCGCAATAAAATTTTGCAGATCACCGGCCTTTGCCGTTTCCCTTGTACGACTGAGAAGATCTGCAGTTTCCAGAAAAAAGGTTATCTGATCTGCCGAAAGCTTTGCTGTCGCGCCAATGAGATTTTCCAGGTTCTGGCCGTCTCCGGCCCGCAGGGCTGTACTCAGGAACAGGGATCGGTCGTCCCCTTCAAGACTTTTGACCTGGGTTACAAAATCTTCGATCAAGGCTCCTGCATCTGCCAGAACAGCCAAAAATTTAGCCCTGTCAGTACCTGCCAACTCCTCGGAAAGCAGGCTCCCGATATCTTCCCACAAGGTATTTTCCTCCCCCAACTCAAGGTAGGTGGAAAGCAAGTCCTGATACTCAGATTGGGACAAGACGGAATTCACCCCCGAGTCCTGTTGGGAAGCAAACGTTACTGCCGGATCCACGACGTATACATAGGCAGCCGAGCCCGTTTCGGCCTCCCCGGTAGCGGCATCCCTGGCGGCGGTTGAAACTGAATCCGTGTTTACCTTGAATGTATATGAAGCGTAATTAGACTGGACCTGAATATCCATAATAGCCTCCTTGAATTATAATTATTGAAAATCATAATATACATCGGCACGCCAGAGTCCATTCTGAACTAAATTTTGGTAAACATACTTTTTTTTAAGGGGCTTTCATTTCACAATAACTTATATGCCCGCACACATGGTCGGCAAATCCCACAACCGATTTTTTACATAACAGCCATGGGCTGACCTGACATATACTGATTTCAGCTTCAGACCGATGGTGAACATGGATTTCATTTTTACGCGATGTTGTTAAATTTACGCATATATAACTTCAAGGAATGAAAAAAGGCCCAGTGTCATACCGGGCCATGGTTTAAAAAAACAAATCATGCCTTATCCGGCAATTTCCAAGCAATGAGCATGAAAATGATTCCGATGCCGGCTGCCAGCAGCGTACCCGGTATAATGGGCAGCAGTGCCTGGAACTTATCTGAACCTGTGGCCAGCATAACTTTACCACCGGCAATTTGATCAAAGAGCCAAGAGCCTTTAATATTGCCGTAAACCAGGGTGTAAATTAAAGCACCCACAAGACCTCCGCCTACAAAAAACAATGCATCCTTTCGTCCATCTGCCAAAGCAGTCAGGCCTGTTCCAGGACAGTAACCGGCTATGGCAAAACCGATGCCCAACAGCCCTCCTCCAGCAATCACACCGATGTAACTGCTTTTAACCGAAAGGTGGGCGACATTGATAACACCTATGGTCATCAGCACAAATAAAAGAGTACTACTGATACCGATTGCAAAAAATATAGCCTTCATCAGGTGCAACTCTTTCAGGCGAAGCATATTAATAATATTCTGAGGGTTGGTGGCTCCCACTCGCTGTAGGGCAAATCCAAAAAATATTCCGAGTATGGTTGCAAGAACGATCGTCATAAAGCACCTCCTAATTTCTCTTGTAAACCAAGACAGCTACGGGAACTGCGGCGGCAAATGCACCGACGGCAAATAAATATCCACTTAAAGATGTCTGCATCATCCCACTCATCATGTGACCGCTTGTGCATCCACCGGCCAGGCGAGCACCGAAAAGTACAAGTACCCCGGCAAAAAATACTGTTACATACCGCAATGTGGGGTTTTCCCCAAAGCGCTGCCGCCAGACTTCAGGGGCACTTCGATCTGACGCCGTCGGCTTAGGGCCGCCTAAACGGGATGACAAAAGCGCTCCGAAGACCATGGCAATAACAAAAACAAAACTGTAATTGATTGGGTTAGCAACATTCTTGGCGTATTTACCTCCGCTCTTGTTCAGGTATGCGTTAGGACTGGAATAGCCTGATTTGCTATCCGAATCCTTCTGAACCACGGAATCTGAGAACAGGTTCCATACGATACCGTCAGCGATCACAAACTGGGTAGAGACACCGATGGGTTTCACAAAAGCTACGGCGAAAAGGAATGCAGCGCCAAGAAGAAGTCCACCTTTAAACCAGTTTAATTGTCCATTCATATTCACTACTCCTCGTTATTTGGGTTGCAATAGATGCGGTAAAGCGCCTCAAGGATCTCTGCAACAGCCTGACTTTTGAGACGGTAATAGATGACCTGACCTTCCCGGCGTGTGGTCACAAGATCTGCCTTTCTCAATGCCGCCAAATGCTGAGACAACGCAGACTGGCTTAAAGGGACGGCCTGGTTAAACACACTAACCGGGCATTCTCCATCCATTAAGTGACACAACACCATCAGCCGGCTTGGGTGACTCATGCTTTTAAGCAGCTTTGAAGCCATTTCCGCATTTTGTTCAAGTTTTTGGGGAGATATTTGTTTCATGGTTCCATTTGCATTTATATATTAGATACCTCTAAATTAGATTAATCTAATACAAAGATTTGTCAAGGCGGAAACAATGGGTATCCGAAGTATTCCCGCTCACCCATTCCGCCCGTTTGATCCAGGCTTGTTGTTTAGGGCAGTTCAGCAGCATGTTATTCTTTGATATACTTTTTATGGTGGCCTTTACAATTGAAAGCGTTGCCTTTCCCTTGTGGTAATCGGTGATTCTCGATTCTTAAAAATTTTCTTGCCAGAAGAAGGGATATTTTTCCATATAATTTGACCAAAAGACCGACTATGAGAGCAGCAAGAATAGTTCCCTCCCTTACCCCGGCCAATTTATGCAAAAAAAGGAATGAACTGACAACGCCGATCGTGACCATTGAGCAGTCAAAGCAAATTTTGACTGTTCCGAAATCTTTCTTGAACGTTTGTGAAATAACAACAAGTAATCCATCTCCCGGGATATACGTGATATTTGCTTTAACAAAAAGAAAAACGCCGAGAGCGATAAAGGCGCAACTTATTAACAGGATGAGCAGTTGCTCCAAATAGGTCGTGGGATTAATGCCTGAGATCAGATAAAGGGTGAAATCAATAAAATAACCAAGCAAAATCACGGCAAGGAGTTGTATCAACTGTATATATCGATATTTTCTGCGTAAGATTGCGATCTGAAGCAATATGAAGACGGCATTCATGAAAATTGTCAGTTCTCCCAATGAAAAAGGGACAACCAGACTGTAAATGTAAGGCACGCAGGAAATTGGCGTCACGCCGAGATCGGCTTTTACCGACAGCGAGATACCCAACGCCATGATAAATAAGCCGAGGATTAATTGTATGCCTTTTAAGAATTGGGACTTGGCCATTTTGTGATTTAAATCCATTGTCAAATTTTTATTAATTACACATATTAAAGATCATTCGATCAAGCATGTTGAGACAATCGTTTTTTTCCTTATTCGTAAATCCGTCAAATAATTTTGTATTATGGACTTGTAAAATTTCAAGTATCTTTCCCTTTATTTCTCTGGTTTTCTTTGTTGAATAGACGCACTTTTGACGTCGGTTGTCTTTATTTTCGCGTCGGTTTATAAAGCCCGATTTTTCCAGTTGCTGCAAGGCACGGGCGGTTGCAGCCGGATCAATTGAAAGAGCCTGGGTTATTTCTTGCTGGATAATGCCATCACGGCACAGGACTTCCATCAGAAAAGGCAGGGTACCTCGGGCTATTCCAATTTCAGCCAATTGCTTGGTTAGACTGTTGGAATTCAATCTGTTTAGCCTGGATATCTTTTTTACGACAGATTTCTGTTCAGATTTGGCTATTTCTGTTTGGGTCATATTTTAGGCTCATAATTAGTTGGCATCATCAACAGTTGATGATCATCAATTAATAAAAATAGACGAGACCGTCAACGTTTAATGCTTCATTCTTAGGTGAATCTACAGCGGAGAAATTTTAATTCTTAAGCAGGATCAGAAGTTATCCCGTTAGATAAGTGAATACGAAATATAAACGGAAACCACCGATCAACTCGTTCGGCTTTCAGCCCCTCTCTCCTCAAGCCCCTCTCCCGCCGTCACCGCAAGTTCCCGAAGCCAACTCAGTCCCCGGTCGCCTTCGGATCTGGGATGCCAGATTGCGCTATACGTAAACTCCCGAATCCGCAAGGGGGGATCCAAGATATGAAATAACGACCGTTCAGGCAGGGCCATGACCAGGCTGAGGGGAAGGGTCAGGACCATGTCCGTATCCACCACGGCGCGGGCCGCCACCGCATAGTGGGGAAGGCGGGCGCAGATTCTGCGGCGCAGGCCCTTTTTGGCCAATTCGGCATCGATCTCGGAATACGGGGTTCCCGAGGTGGCAACGACCATGTGGGGGCGCTCAAGGTATTGGTCCAGGGGCAATTTCGTCGCCGGGCCGGATGCTAGTGGCATGGAGGCCCGGCTGACCAGGCAGACGAAACGGTCCGTTAGCAGGGGCACAGAGCAGAAGCTCTGGTAGGCGGTATCTACGATGCAGAACCCCATATCGATGGTACCGGCTTCGAGCTGGACGGCGATATTTCGGTGGTCCGCTGGGATACAGGCCAGATCGGTCCGGGGCGCGGCCTGCCGAAGGTCATTCAGCATTCGGGGCAGAAACAAAGCGGCCCCGTAGTCCGAAACAGCCAAGTGAAAGGTCCGTTGCATGTCTGCGGGCGACCACTCCCCCCCGCCCCGGATCACGGCTTCGGCGTACATCAGGGCCTTGTCCAGATCCGGCTGGAGGGCCAGGGCCCGGGTTGTGGGACGGATCCCGGTCTTGGTCTGGGTGAAAAGCGGGTCATCTAAGGCCTCCCGAAGCCTGGCCAGGGCATGGCTTACCGCGGGCTGGCTCATGCCCAGCGTCTCCCCGGCCCGAGAGACGCTGCCTTCAATCAGCAGCGTGTGCAGCACGACCAGAAGGTTCAGATTCACCTCTCTTAAGCTATTCATACCCTTTATACCTCCCATGCAAAACTTTCATTAGGCATAAATAACATGAATATCTATAATGTGGCAAATCATTCGGAACGCCCGGTGAATCCAGCCGCATCCGGACCGTTTAACTTAACCAAACAAGAGAGGAAACGATGAACACTAAAACATTAGGATGGACCGGAGAACAGGTATCTGCACTGGGGCTCGGGTGCATGGGCATGTCCCACGCATACGGTAGAAGAGACGACAGGGAAAGCCTCGCCACTCTGGAACGGGCCCTGGAACTCGGGGTAACCTTCTGGGACACGGCAGACTATTACGGCAACGGCGACAACGAGCGCCTCATCGCAAAGGCCCTGAAAGACAACCGGGGTAAGGTCTTTTTAGCCACCAAGTTCGGACTGCGCGCCCCTAAATCCGGTGACCTTTTCGCCCCTGTCACGGACGGCTCTCCCGGAGGGATGAAAACAGCCGTGGAGTCGAGCCTTCAGCGGCTGAAAACGGATTACATCGACCTCTACTACCTTCACCGCGTCGACCCCAAGGTCCCGGTCGAGGAGACCGTCGGGGCCATGGCGGACCTGGTCCGGGAAGGCAAAATCCGCTACATAGGCCTCTCCGAGGTCTCTGCCGATACCCTCAGGCGGGCCCATTCCGTCCACAGGATCGCGGCTTTGCAAAGCGAGTACTCCCTCCTGTCCCGGGAGATCGAGGCAGAGATCCTGCCTGCGGCCAAGGCTCTTGGAACGGCCCTTATCCCTTTTTCACCGCTGGGGCGGGGCATGTTCACAAGTACATTCGACCTGTCAAAGATGCCCGAAACCGATGCCAGGCGGACCATGCCTCGGTTCCAGGGCCACCACCTGGAAAACAACCGCTGCCTGGTGGAAGCTCTCACTGCCCTGGCCCGGGAAAAGGGCATTGACACCGCCCAGCTGGCCCTGGCCTGGATTATGGCCAAGGGAGATCATATCATTCCCATCCCCGGCACCAAGCGCTCCCGCTACCTTGAAAAGAATACCTGTGCAGCCGATGTTGTGCTTGATGCTGCCGATATCGCCGCCATCGAGGCGGTCATTGCAAAGTACCCGGACACGGGAGACCGGTATCCCGAGTCGGCGCTGAAGCTGACCAGCGGCCGGTAGAAGGAAAATTTCAGTTCTTCCGGCTGCCCCTCGCCGTTGAATCGACGCGTTAAAGCGACACTTATCTATAAAAGCTCGCTTTTTGAAGAGTGATGCTGGGTACAAAATTTTGTGCCCCTTCTCAATTCTGTTGAGGGGGGGGATAATAATATATTAAATTTATTCTTGCTTTTTATTATCTGAGAAGGATAATCTCCAATTAAATTGAATTTTTACATCAACCAATTTCATTAAAAAAAATCAAGAACTATGAAAAGATGCAGCGGATAAAATCGACTTTATTTAAAAAGCTTTTTAAGTTTTACGGCGAATTGCCCTTGCATGATCAAATTGCTCAAGATATAAATTCCATAGCAAAAATTTGCGTGCCGGTAACTGATCCGCGGCATTGTTCAACAACGTTTTATCAATAATCCCGCTCGCAGGATCGAACCGCCTGTAATTAAAAAAACAGTAAACTATAATCCAACGGCCGTGGCGTTTTTACAGCGGGACTATCGATAAAACGCTTCTGGTTTTAGAATGCGTACCACCTGAAATGGTCAAAAAATGGATAAACTATTATACAATGATTACGTAAGAAGATTATCAGACAAGCTCCACGCTCAATTTGATTCAATTATGGCAGGATACAATTTTGATTTTGGGCCAGAATTTGAAATTGCTCTATGTCGTGTACTTATCAATTGCTTACCTCAAAAATTTGGTGTTTGTCGCGGATTTGTAGTTGATGCCGATGGGGAGATGCGTGGAGATGACATAATAATTTTTGCTCAAGACCGTTTTTTTACTTTACGGCATGGAGTTGGTTTAGATTTAACACTCAAGGAGCAAATACCTATTGAAGCATCAATTGCTTATATTGAGGCAAAACACACTCTTATTCTTGAGGGTGAAGGCCCTGCAAGCCTACATAAAGCTATCAAGCAAGTAGAGAAAGTAAAAGCTCTTTGTGCAAAACGAGAACCTGTTAAGTTAGGCAGTTGGAATCCTTGGGTTGAAAATCCAATTAACTATCTACCTCCTGCTGGCTTTTCTATTAACAACCCAATGTATGGTGTTATATTTGCTCGAAATGTCAAACTTACTGCAAACTCAAGTGACTATCTGTCGCCTTCAGACATTGAAAAATTTATGCATGAAAGAACTCATGAGGTTCCTCCGGGCAGAACACTTGCGCCAGATTTGATGGTTCTTGGGGACAGCAATATTGTTACCCCTTCAATTAGCGAAAATGGCGAATCTTTTTTTTCCCCTTTTATGTCTCCAATTTCAAATTATGGGACTAAGATTGTCCCTGGAATAAGCTATGGCGTTGGGTTTGCTTGTCTTCAGTTTGCGCTGGATTGGATAAAACTTGGGAAGTTACCATGGCCCCAGATACTTTCAAATGCCCTTGGTATACGTTCTGTTGATGGTGGGCCAGGGAGCCCAACAAGAAAATAGAAAATGAAATAAAACATTCTAACCAACACATCCACCAGACCAGAATGGCCTATGTTTTCCTATCCATCGCTCAGGCTGGCTGGTGATGTTGATCGTTCTGCTGCCAAAGGGGAAAATATGATATCCGATCCAAGACTTGAAAAAATAAAAGAGATATTAGAAAATCATCGTGGGAAGAGAAATCAGATAAGCGCTGGTGCTATAGGGCCTCAAATCGGAATAGATGAAGATGCAACGCATGTCCAAACAAGAGGATTAATTCTTCAAGCCATTGAGGAGCTAAATTTACCAATAGCTGGTGGGAGCAGGGGCTATTACATGATTGACGACGAAAAAGAACTGCAAGAATACGTCAATAGCATAAATGGCAGAATTTCAGAAATGGAAAAAAGAAAAAATTTGGTCCAGAAAGCCTTTGATAAATATGGATGATGAAGAACTTATTGTAAATCCGCCTTTATACATGGTCGGACTTAGAATACCATGCTGGCGCTGTGAAACAAAGATGCCCGTCATTTGCCTTTTAGCACCAAACGTTGATGATACTGAGGACCAAGTTTGTTTATTGACAGGAATAGAAAAAATCCCAGAAGGGATTCTATCTTTTATAAAGGAAAAAGTTCCAACTTTTAAATTAAGATTTTCAAAAATGGCAGGAACAAAATATTTTGCCAACACTTGTCCCAAATGTAGTGTGATATATGGTGACTTTTTTCTTCACGATGAACCTGGTGCACTATTTTTCCCAGAAAATGAAGAACAAGCCAAGTCACTTTACATTAAAGAAATACCAATTTCAGGATCTGTTAAAATCGCAGCTAATTTGAGTTTAGGGACAGGTGAAATAATCCTCGAAAATGCAAAAAGAATATAGCAGAATCGGGATAGGACTCCCCATCACTGAGGAGCCCTCCCAGGTGAGTAGCCCAAAGGAACTTCCCCTTCAGGCTCTCTCAGAACCGGACGTGAATCTCTCGACTCATCCGGCTCCTATCGTTCAGCCATTTTTTTTTTTTTTTTTTTCAGGATACGCCAATGTACAAAAAGGTTCGGCTGTCGTTCAGCAATCTGTGTCAACCATCTTGTGGCCTTTTGTTGACGTCCCCTGAGTTTCTTATATTTACAGGTTGCCCAACGTACTAACCGCCAATTTATATGATGGAGAATCCCAGACATCTCAGAAGGATTGTACCGCCCGTAATAATTAATCCAGCCTTGAATTATTGGATTACATTCTATAGCCAGATCCTCAAGCGTGTCCCCTGGCCGTAATTGCCAGTTCCAACTGCGTACTTTCTGTCTGATTGCTTTTGCAGCCTTGTTGCTTATCGCTGGTGTGAAGTTTTCAAAAAATTTTCCTCTGCGATTTCTTGATAATCTGGGCCGAAATGTATACCCTAGAAAATCAAACTTCATAACAGGATAATCTCCTTTTCGATCTTCATCCTTGCAATAAACTATTTTTGTCTTTTCAGGGTGCAGCTCCAACCCACATTCACCAAACCTTAACTCCAAGTCAGCTTTCAACTGTTTGGCTAATGGTTCAGTTCTGCAGTGGCAAACAGCATCATCGGCATATCGCTCAAAAGGCACATACGAATAGTTCCGCTGCATCCAATGATCGAAAACATAATGCAAAAATAAATTTGCCAGCAAGGGACTAACCACTCCTCCTTGCGGAGTTCCTTTTTGCGGATAAACAAGTGATCCGTCCGGCATTGCGATTGGGGCCTTTAGCCACCGTTCTACATACAAAAGTACCCAACGACAATCTGTGTGTTTTACTACAGCTCTCATCAAAAGTTCATGACTGATATTGTCAAAAAATCCTTTGACATCAAGATCCAACACCCAGTCATACCGCCAGCATCTTTTGCGTGCTTCCCCCACGGCATCCAGGGCTGACTTGTTTGGCCGATAACCATACGAGTCCGGATGAAAATGAGGCTCTAATAACGGTTCGAGATACTGTTTTACAACCATCTGGGCGACACGATCTCCCACAGTTGGAATACCAAGGGGCCTCATTCGGCCATCCCCTTTTGGTATCTCTATACGAGCTACCGGAGGAGGGAAATAACTGCCGGAAGACATCCGGTTCCATATTTTGAAAAGGTTATTGGTAATATCCTTTTCAAAATCAACTATGGACTGATTATCTATTCCAGCCCCACCACGGTTTGCTTTTACGCATTTGTATGCTTCCCAAACTTGACGCTTTGAGATAATAAACGACTTTACTTTTTCCAACAGAATCCTTCCCTATACGGGTTGTTCTTATGTTAAAAGTTGAACGACGCAACCCCTTCGCTCCAGTCCCATTACAGCACCTTCTTCACTACTACGAGTTGCTCCGCCCCTGTGCTCCGCTTCGGTACTCTGATCCTTGTGGTGCTTCCACTTGGATTTCTCCCTTAGCATCGGAACGACAGGTTCCCATGTTCCATAAGAAAGCCTAAGATATGTTCATGCCGCCTTTATGCCGGACACCATCCAAGCAGTAACCAGATTTCCCTTGGACTCCTCATGGGACAGTGGCGCAACCCCATTTTTGATGTCACCATATATGCTTTCGACACGTCATCAGCGGTTCGCTTACGCTCATCTCCAAATCTCATACCTGACAGGCTCTTTGTCCTGCCTTTTCCGTGACGCTCACCACGTTGACTCTTAATCAACGCAGCTCACGGTAGTTTGGTAACTACTTCTGGAAGTCGTCACCGGAGGGCCTTCCTCCATCTTTCCTACAGTTTCGAGCAAAACCTTCTGCTCTCATGGCACACCACCACCCGGCATACGGATCTCGTACCAGGGCGGTTCGGCTGATTTTATGAATCAGTTCCCGGGCAGATATAATCCTTGATCAATAAAATATCGTTCAGGCATGGCAATGGCCACCCATTTGATTTTACTCATGTGCCAATACTTTTTGCGGGCATTGCCGCATAGCATGGCATCCTGGTGAGCAATACCAAGTTTCTCAAGGTTGCGAACCCTGGTTTTGGGATTTTTCCATTGTTTCCAGACAAGACTTCGCAGTCGTCGCATTATCCAGATCTTGAGCCCTTTGAGGAATGATTTGGCCTCTGTAAGCCGGAAATAATTCCACCATCCCCGAAAATATTGGTTCAATTCCTGGATGACCTGCCACAGACTCTTACCCCGCTTGCGGCTGGTTAATTCCCGCACTTTGTCCTTGAATCGTTTCATACTCTTGGCATGAATCCGAATCTTGGACTGTCCACACATTTGAAAATATGTGAAGCCAAGGAATTTGCGCAGCCACGGTCTGCTGACAGCACTTTTGTCCTGGTTTACTTTGAGTTTGAGTCTCACGGTCAGAAACCTGGTGATACTCTGCATAACCCTTTCAGCCGCTTTCCGGCTTTTGCAGAAGATCATAAGTCGAGTAGCCCGAGGGAACCGCCCCCTCAGGCTCTCACAGAATCGGACGTGAACGTCTCCGCTCATCCGGCTCCTATTGACCAGCCTATGCATAGAGCAATCGCCAATGGGCAAACAAATTTGGCTGTCTTCGTGCAATTCGTTCCAGCCATTGACTTGCCCTTCTTCGATGTCCTCTAAAACGTTTGTATTTCCTTGTTGCCCAAATCACCAATCGGCGATCAAGACACCTTAAGGCCGGGTATAACGCAGATTTATAAAACCTGCCATAATAGTTAATCCAGCCTTGAATGACAGGATTGAACATTTGGGCTAAATCCTCCAGGCTCTTGTCGCTGCGCCTGGGCCAATTCCACTTTCGTGAGGTTTGTCGAATTGCTTTTGCTGCTTTATTGCTTATGGCAGGAGAGAAATTAATGAAGAATTTTCCCCATCGGCTTTTTGATCTTCGAGCACGAAAAGTATAACCCAGAAAATCAAAGCTTGTCAGGGAATAATCCTTTTGCCGGTCTGTATCCTTGCAGTAGACGATTTTTGTCTTTTCCGGATGCAGTTCCAGCCCCACACTCTCCATTCGCTCGTTCAGCTTTCTCAGCAAATATTCTGCCTGGGCAAGGCTTTTACAATGGCAGACTGCATCATCCGCATAGCGTTCAAACGGTATGGTCGGATATTCCCTCTCCATCCAGTTGTCGAATGCATAATGCAAAAAGAGATTAGCCAGCAAGGGACTGATAACACCGCCTTGCGGGGTTCCCTTCTTTGGATAGAATAGTGTGCGATCTGTCATCATCACCGGGGCTTTCAGCCACCGTTCTATATACAGAATCACCCACTTGATATCCGTGTGATACCGAACTGCTCTCATCAAAAGATCATGATCAATATTATCGAAAAATTTGGACAAGTCCATATCGACGACATAGGTATAACCTTCAACCATGTACCTTTTACCCTGCACCACCGCATCGTGTGCAGATTTGCCGGGTCTGAATCCATAGCTGTATTCAGAGAAAAAAGGTTCCCAGACCTGTTCCAGGATTTGGGCTATGGCCTGCTGTATAAACCGGTCAAGTACCGTGGGTATTCCAAGTAAACGGACACCGCCGTCCGGTTTAGGGATCTCCTTGCGTTTCACCGGCAGCGGTTTATGCCTGCAGTTAAGCAGGTCTTGTTCAATTTCAGGCCAGTGCTTTGCCAGGTAGTTCCCGAGTTGGCCGGTTTTCATACCGTCCACGCCGGGTGCCCCTTTGTTGGCATAAACCTGTTTCCATGCCCGGATAATGTTGTTTCGTTCAAGGATCATCTCCATTAACCGGTCGTTGTTTCCCAGACGTTCGGCAATCTGTGACGCTGGGAACAGTTCCATCTGCTGTGGCCGTCTGTTCACAAGTACACACCTCCTATTTGTCATTATCATTTACCCGGACCGTTCGGCCCGGGCACCGTTCAGGCCTTTACCGGGGTGAGACCTCCCCGTCTTTGCGGGGCTCGTTTCCTCCGGCTACTATGCCTTCTGCTGACTTCTCCCATGCGGTCAGGAACGGTTACCCGGCCCTCAGCCTTTTGGCACATGGGAGACCTCCCGGGGTAAACACATGCCTTTCAGTACGTGAATGCCGAGTTTACGGACATACCCTGTAATGGATAGAGGACTTTACCTTGTTGTGCAGGCTCGTCCCGGTATGTGCGCCTCATACTCGATTCCTGTACGTCATCCCGTACTTTTGTGGTGCCCTGCCTCGGCAGGACGGCTTCCTTCAGAAGTACCGTCACCGATACCCCGTTGCCATACCACTACACCCTTCGCCTCCATCAGGCTGGGTCTAAGACTTGCCAAATGTATTGGAATTCTATACATTTGACTCACTTTTAAGAACATGTGCCGTGCCCGGCACACACAATCCGCTCCAGCCGACGCTCGTACCTCGCGCGGCTGAGCTTTTCGTTATGGTGCGACACGATGTCGCATTATTGGCTGTTTGGCGGGCCTGTCGGTCCTGACCAAACCCGGCATTCTCCTGCCGGTACCCTAAGTGGCATGCGGTTGCCGGTGCATCCGGTAACGGTGTGAAGCCCAACTGACAAAGTACCGAATTCCGCAACTGCGGAAGGGGTGAAAGCCGTGAGGCGGATACCCTCCTGGAAGCCTCATTCCGGGTGAGGGCAAGGGTTTGGATGATATGGTCAAATTAATTGAATGTTCCGTAAGTACCGTCAGGGAGAACAAGCTAAAGAGGCTGATAAGCTTGGACCAAAAAAAGGTAAGCGGTCAGGTTGCAGGTTTCGTAACTGCCTGCACGGAGATGTTGCGCCGCCGGTGCAGAGGGCAGACCTAAGTCATCCACTAATTGGCAATAGTGCGGAACGTGGAAACCCCGTATCTTCGCCGGGAGTATTCGGCAGGTGAAACCGTAAGGCACACTGATGGAGGTGCGGGAGTAAGATGCAGGAAAAAGCGAATGCCATCTTGTAATGAGATGGATACGGGTTGAGGCGTATATCCCCAACATCACCCAGCCCGAAAGGGAGCTGACGTCCGGCGGGTGTGACTACAGACACACCCGGGCAGGTGTTTCTTTGCGAGAGAGTTTGGAGAATCTTTGAGGATGGGAAAGCAAATGACGGCATTAGCTGGTGCGCCCATCAGCAGCTTTAGGCTGTGAAAAGACTGTAGATGCGTATCGCAAAGGTTGTTAAAGTAGCACACGGCATACAAGCCAAGGGTCTCTTTCAAGAGGACGTATTTTCTTTTGACTCGGGAAAAAACAATACTTTCCGGGCGGACACTCAAGGATATGCTATGAAATAACTGTAAATTTCATTATTGCTAAAACAACCGGGCGGCCCCGCAAGGCTTAGCCTTAGAAATGCTTGAGCCGTATGACGGGAAACTGTCACGTACGGTTCTGAGGGGGCCTGGGGTAGATAACTACCCCCGGCTACCCGATCCGGGTAGAAACGAAAAGACACCAAAATAATTGAAACATTCGAAAACGGAAATCCAACACTCGTAACAGTTAAAGAACCTCTTGATTATTGATTGTATGAATAATACCGAATTACATAAAAAAGCACTTCAAACTACGGGCCCGTTATTGGAAGAAAAAGGACAAATTGCTTTTGTCGACATATTTATGAAGCTTGGGTATCTTGATGTTGCGGATTATGAGAAATGGCGACGCGGGCAAATACCTTATCTTGAAAAAGTAATAAAAGTAAATATGAAGAAGATCCAGTTTGTATTGAAATCAGTACGACAGAATTGTGAACGTGGTAATTTGAAAGCAAGCAGCACTGTTTACAAATCATGGGGGAAGGGTCCGAAAAGAACACTTAGGTTTTCAAAAACGGGCGCACAATATATTGAAGAACTTTATTCAACACATTATTTGCGTCCAAAAAAACCTGATGAAAAATCGGCATAACAACTGCTTGCAACGGACACCTGACCGCGCTAACGCGCGGTCAGGCGCCGCTGAAGCAGGGCGTTCGGTGCCATACTAAAAACTATGAATCTTACAGAATTGATGAAAACTCTTCCAAACGGATTTCATGATGCAATAATGAAATCGGTATTAGTAGATTACCAAAAACATGAAGTTCATATTGAACTTATAGTTTGGGTCGGTGATTTAGATGCTAAAGATGAAAAAGCCCGGGAAGCGTATAAAGAAGCTGTGCTTATAGTTTCCGGGTTATTTGCTTGGGTTATTGACCCCCCAGACTTGTACTGGTCACCCCAAAAAAATGAAAAATTAATGATTGATATTGGATCATTTGAATCTCTTCCAGATGAGCCGCCAGTTATTGTTCCAAGTGGCTTATTCGGAAACTGGATTTACGTAACAAACTGGAATGCTTTTATTTATTGTGTAGCTAAAACCGCCAAACTAAAATGGCAAGACTAAAAATAAACACCGAACACGCTGGAGAGGGACCAGGCTTACTGCGCGGCCTTTCGGAAGTGCCTGGGTCAGGAAAATTTATCTTTTTAGTGGAAGTTTTGGGGTTTAAAAGCCTGGCCCCTCAGCTCCCCGTTGGGGTGCGACACGAAGTCGCATTATTGGCTGTTTGGCGGGCCAGTCGGTCCTGACCAAACCCGGCATTCTCCTGCCGGTACCTTAGGTGGCATGCGGTTCCCGGTGCATCCGGCAACGGTGTGAAGCCCAACCGACAAAGTACCGAATTTCGCTACTGCGGAAGGGGTTAAAGCCGTGAGGCGGATACCCTCCTGGAAGCCTCAATCCGGGTGAGGGCAAGGGTTTGGATGATATGGTCAAATTAATTGAATGTTCCTTAAGCGTCGTCAGGGAGAACAAGCTAAAGAGGCTGGTAAGCTTGGACCAAAAGGTGAGCGGTCAGGTTGCAGGTTTCTCAACTGCCTGCACGGAGATGTTGCGCCGCCGGTGCAGTGGGCAGGCCTAAGTCATCCAATGATTGGCAATAATGTGGAACGTGGAAACCCCGTATCTATGCCGGGAACATTCGGCAGGTGAAACCGCAAGGCACACTGATGGGGGTGCGGGAGTAAGATGCAGGAAAAAGCGAAGGCCGTCTTGTAATGAGGCGGATACGGATTGAGATGGATCTATTGATTATCAACATTACCCGGCCCGAAAGGGAGCTGACGTCCGGCGGGTGTGATTACAGACACACCCGGGCAGGTGTTTCTTTGCGAGATAATTTGGAGAATCTTTGAAGATGGGAAAGCAAATGACGGCAACAGCTGGTGCGCCCATCGGCAGCTTTAGAAACTGGCAATCCATTCATTGGCCCACCATCTATAAAGCCGTTAAAAGACAGCAGATGCGTATCGCAAAGGCTGTGAAAGAAGGAAGACACGGGAAGGCCAAGGCCCTCCAATGGCTTCTGACCCACTCTTACCATGCAAAGCTGTTAGCTGTAAAACGCGTTACCTCTAATAAAGGGAAACGCACACCAGGTGTCGATAAAATCACCTGGAAAACTGCCAGGCAGAAATTCCAGGCAGCAGGCGGCCTCAAAAGAAGAGGATACCGGCCATCGCCGCTCAGGCGAATCTATATCCCCCAAAAAAACGGCAAGAAACGTCCGTTAAGTATTCCCACCATGACCGACAGGGCTGTCCAGACGCTGTATAGATTGGCATTGGAACCCATAGCAGAAACACTGGCCGACCACAATTCATACGGATTCAGGTCATACAGGCGATGTGCAGATGCCATATCCCAATGTTTTAATACACTGGCCAAGAAAGCTTCACCGGTCTGGATACTTGAAGCGGATATCAAAGCCTGTTTCGATGAAATCAGCCATGACTGGATGATCGAGCATATCCCTATGGATAAAATGATTCTCTCTAAATGGCTGGCTTCCGGGTTTATGGAAAACGGTAAATTCTTTCCAACAGGCCGGGGCACACCTCAAGGGGGTATTGCCTCCCCAATACTTGCCAACATGGTTCTGGACGGCATCGAAAGAACTGCCAAATCTGTTGTGCCCGCAAGAGACCGGCGCAACGGCAAGGACATCAGTTCCAAAATCAATGTCATCCGGTATGCTGACGATTTTATTGTTACCGGTGCAACCCGGGAACTTCTTGAAGACAAGGTTAAACCGGCAATAATCAGCTTTCTGTCGGAACGGGATCTGTCCTTATCCGAAGAAAAGACCCTGATTACCCGCATTGACCAGGGATTCGATTTTCTGGGCAAAAACGTGCGTAAATATGAGGGCAAACTGCTCATTAAACCTTCATGAAAAAATGTGCAGGCCTTCATGGGTAAAATTCACGACACGTTTACAAAGCACCGAGGATCAGAAGCCCACGCCCTGATTCGTGATCTTAACATGAAAATACGAGGCTGGGCGAACTATCACAAACATGTTGTCTCAGCAAAGACTTTCAGCTATGTTGACGGGTATATATGGAATGAAGCGTGGCAATGGGTGAAAAGACGTCACCGGAATAAAAGCATCCAATGGCTGAAAAAGACGTACTGGTCAAAGGGCTCAAAACCGGGGCGGTTCTCAACGGTTGTCAAAGACAAAAACGGCAACCCCAGAACCTACGAACTCATCAAAGCGTACAGCATACATATCCAACGGCACATCAAAATCAAAAGCGATGCAAATCCTTTTGACCCGGAACATCAACAATACTTCCGGACAAGACGGGTAAAGTCTAAGATGATCCCCGTCACAACTGCCGAGGAAATATGTAATGGAATAACTGTAAATTTCAGCATTGGCAAGGGAAAACAGCCGGGCGGCCCCGCAAGGCTTAGCTTTAGAAATGCTTGAGCCGTATGACGGGAAACTGTCACGTACGGTTCTGAGGGGGGAAAGGGGCTGTAAAGCCCCCGACCTACCCGATCTCAAAAAGAAACGATGAACATCAAAAAATTTTCTGAAATATCTGGAATCTCAGCATACACTTTGAGATATTATGAAAAAATTGGGATTTTTCAAGAAGTTAGGCGTAATTCAAGTGGGCATCGAGATTTTACTGAACAAGATTTGTTATGGGCAGAATTTATCAACAGGTTAAAAGAAACAGGAATGCCTTTAGAGCAAATCAAAAAATATGCATTCTTGAGACAGCAAGGAGAAAGCACTGCTGACGAAAGAAAGGAATTGTTAGAGGGGCATGCCTTAGCCTTAAAAAATAAAATTTTGGTTGAAAAGCAGCATTTAGATAAAATTAACCAAAAAATTGAATATTATGAAAAGGTTATTTTAAATAAAAAATCTTCTTGACTTAGAGTTTGCTCTAACCTGTAAGCTAATTTTGCAAGTTAACCCAAATAGTTTACAGGAGAAACAACATGAAAAACGAAAGATTTGAAGCTGGCTTGAAGAAACTGAATGAAATTGACGGAGAGGCTGGGAAAAAGGTTATAGAAAGCTTAGAATCTATTGCACCAGATTTGGCAAAGTATACCATTGAGTTCCCATTTGGTGATATTTATCAACGCCCAGGCTTGGATTTGAAAAATCGTGAAATTGCAACAGTTGCAGCGTTGGCAGCTTTAGGCCATTGCCTACCACAATTGAACGTTCATATTAACGGAGCATTAAATGTGGGGTGTAAACCTGAGGAGATAATCGAGGTAATAATACAAATGGCCGTATATGCTGGTTTTCCGGCAGCTTTAAATGCTATGTTTGTAGCAAAAGAGGTTTTTCAAGAACGAAACATTATAAAAGCATAAACGCTGGAGAGGGACCAGGCTTACTGCGCGGCCTTTTCGGAAGTCCCTGGTTCAGGCAAATTAACCTTTTTATCGGAAGTTTTTGGGTTTAAAAGCCTGGCCCCTCAGCTCCCCGTTAGTGTGCGACACGATGTTGCATGATTGTATGTATAGGAGGTAAATGTAAGACACTGAATATACTCGGTGTATCTCCACCGATTCCCTATGTGAGCGTGCTACCGTTGCGCTGTTGACGGGGTGCGAAGCCTCACCAACAATGTACCGAATCGGGTTTGAATGGTGACAGGAGAACCCCTCCGGAAATCCCATCCGGTTAAGGGCTAGGGTCGGACAATATGGCAAGATTAATCGAAGAGCTTTAAGCGCCGTCAGTGAGCGCCTAACCTACTGGGATTAACAGGTTATATGTATACTTCCCTGCGTTTGTATACATGAACAGGATGCAAGTCTGCTAACTGCTTGCACGGGATCGTAGTTTCATCGGCGTAAAGGCCTGCCTAAGTTGTCCATAAAGAGCAATCATGTAGAACGTGGAAACGTTGTCACTCCCCATGTGCAATGCATGGAAAGCTAACCGCAAGGCAAGCCTGTGGAGGGGCAGCAGTAAGAATTCGGAAAAAGCAAATGCCGTTTTGTAATGAAACGGATAGAGCATGAAACATGGCTCACGTAAAACCCAAAACCTTCGGTTTTGGAGACATGCGTGCAGACGTCCGATTGGTGTTGACTTGCGAGAGAGTTTGGAGAACCGCTTAAGATGGGAAAGCAAATGACGGCCTCGGCTGGTGCACCTGTCGACTCTGCTAAGAAATGGGCATCCATTGATTGGAAAAAAGCCCGAGCCGAAGTTAGAAGGCTGCAAATGCGTATCGCAAAGGCTGTAAAGGAAAAAAGATGGGGCAAGGTCAAAGCCCTGCAATACTTACTTACTCATTCGTTCTACGCCAAGGCCTTGGCTGTCAAACGAGTGACCTCAAATAAAGGGAAAAAAACTCCAGGCGTAGATGGCACCTTATGGAAAGGAGCCAGAGCCAAATGGGAGGCTGTTTTCAGCCTGCAAAGACGAGGTTATAGACCGCAACCACTAAGGCGAATTTACATCCCCAAAAAGAATGGTAAAAAACGTCCGTTAAGTATTCCTACAATACTCTGCAGAGCTATGCAGGCGCTGTTTAAATTAGCTTTAGCCCCAGTAGCGGAAACCATAGGAGACCGTAATTCTTACGGCTTCCGTGAAGGCCGCAGCTGTGCAGATGCAATTGCAGCAGCGTTCAATGCACTCTCCAAGCCTAATTCGGCTACATGGATATTGGAAGCGGATATCAAAGGGTGTTATGACAACATCAGCCAGGAATGGATGTTGGAAAATATCCCTATGGATAAAGTCATTCTTAAAAAGTGGTTGACGGCAGGGTATGTGGAAGACGGCAAGCTATACCCCTCGCGCAAAGGAACCCCACAGGGCGGGATTATCAGTCCCACCTTGTCGAATTTAACCCTCGACGGGCTGGAAAAAGCCGTGCATGATGCAGTTCCCCGTCGATGTAGAGTTAATTTCGTTCGATATGCAGATGATTTTATCGTCACAGGCAAGTCCAAACGCCTGCTTGAAGATCAGGTCAAACCAGCAGTCGAAGCGTTTCTAACTGAACGTGGTCTGTCATTATCTGAAGAAAAGACCATGATCACGCATATAACAGATGGATTTACGTTCCTTGGCCAAACTTTTCGAAAAACCGGAAATGTGCTGCACATCACCCCGGCAAAGAAGGGAGTTCTCGCCCTTAAAGAAAAGCTCAGTGAACTGATCCATAAACATGTCGGCGGTCCATTGGAACCATTGGTCAAAAAGTTAAACCAAACCCTCCGGGGTTGGGGAAACTATCACCGGCACGTAGTCTCATCGGAAACATTTTCTCTTATTGATACGTTTGTTTACGAACAGCTATGGAGAATGATTAAAAAGCGTCACCGGAAGAAATCCTCAAAATGGTTGAAAAACCGTTACTGGACTGACGGAAAACGCAAGTGGATATTCACTGTCAAGAGCCGAAATAAGAAAGGGCCTTGCAGTTATCACGTCATTCACCTAAGCTCATTAGGAATAAAACGATATATCAAAATCAAAGCAGATGCAAATCCATATGATCCCGAATACAGTTATTATTTCTGGCGTAGACGGAATCAAAAGGATTCACGGTTACTCCCGTCGTTATCGGCCAGGGAGCACCGCCAAAAGCAAGCTGCATGAGGTAAACAGCCGGGGCGTCCCACAAGGTCGTCCTTTATAAACGCTTGAGCCGTATGACGGGAAACTGTCACGTACGGTTCTTAGGGGGGAAAGGGGTTGCAAGGCCCCTGACCTACCCGATTGGCTTCATGAGATGAACAGACAACTTATAAAATTTGGAATAGTTACAATGCCATTGCTGCTTTTCTCGCTACTTCCCGGATTTGCGGGTTTCACCGGTTGGATAACTACGCCGGTGGAGCTATGGCTTCTTCTGTTTATGCTGATCTGTATGACTATCCTCGTTCGGAAGCGTTTCCGGTTCAGGCATCCTGTGAGCATACCGATTGGCATGTTTGCGTTTGCATCCCTTGCAGTCTGTGCCCGGATCACCTTTCACCGCATCAGCATGTCCTGTTATAAGTACCGGAACTGGCACTTTGACCATTTCAGAACATGGTATCCGTTTGACCTGCTGAGAATCTCGTTTGCACAGGCAGCGGTATGCCTGTTTGTTCTGTGTCTTATGTTGAAGGAAAAAGGCAATGACATACAGGCGGAGGTTCGTACTTCGCGTCGCTGACAGCCCTGTCAGTCTGACATAGAACTGATTTAAACTTTTTATATTAATAATTAAAGTATGTTAACAATGAATGATGTTCGTTGCAGGTAGGAGGGTGACCTGATATTTTTTTGAAAAATCCCGAAAACACAGTAGGCGCTATAAGTCGCTTTATTCTCATTATCAAACTGTTTCTCTGAAAATCAGGTTTTGAAATATATTTGATTTTCTTGAAAAATATATAAATTAAAATAGTTACAGTTGGCAAAAAAAGTTTAAATCAGTTCATATATAAGAAGTTCTTTCAAATATACTTTACTGTACAGTGAAAATCACATACCGGACTTATTACCGAAAGATGCCTGTAATGGAAGTTATGAATGTTTTCTGAAAAAATGAAAAATATATGCGGTGCAAACCGCCAACTAACCCGGCGCTGCACACGGACGCGAAGGGTTCCGGTCGCTGCGCTCCCTCCACCCTTCGCGCCGGTGAGCTTTGTCGTTCGCTGCCCAAAAAAATCCAATTTTTGAGCCCTTGACGAAGTTCACATATTTGTATACTTTGTAGATATGAAAACAATTTCATTTTACCATACGACATCTGGAAAATGCCCTGTTCGAAAGCATTTAGATTCTTTGACAGATGTTCAGGCTACAAAAGTCGCTTGGGTTTTGAAATTGATTCGAGAAATTGATCAGGTTCCATCCAAATACTTTAAGAAACTGGTCAATACAAAAGATATTTGGGAAGTTAGAGTTGATGTCGGGAGAGATACGTTTCGTCTCCTTGGATTTTTTGACGGACAAGAATTAATTATCTTGACCAATTCATTTCAAAAGAAAAGTCAAAAGACTCCAAAACAGGAGATTAAGTTAGCTGAGTCCCGAAAAAAAGAATACCTTTCCAGGAGGTAAGATAATGGATGACTTGGATAAATATATTGAAGCAAGAAAAAAGAAAAGCCTCATTTTCGCTAAAAATTTTGATAAAGGATATGAGCATTTTAAAATCGGAGTTCTTCTTAAACAGGCTCGATTAGAGGCTGGCTTGACACAAGAAGAGGTCGCTAATTTATTGAATACAAAAAAATCTGCAATTTCCCGTATTGAGAATCATGCCGAAGATATCCGTTTATCAACATTGGTGAACTATGCTCAAGCAGTGGGGAAAAGCATTCAATTTCAGGTAGCTTAAACTCAGCCAATCGGGATAGGACTCCCCATCACTGAGGAGCCCTCCCAGGTGAGTAGCCCAAAGGAACTTCCCCTTCAGGCTCTCTCAGGTAGGGTCGAGGACTGGCGCGGTTCAAATTAAGCCCGTTTCCAATCCCCTCCACGTCAAACGCAGCATGCGGATTTCCCGCACTACGCTTCCCTGTTAACTTCATTTAAAAATTTATGGGACCTATCAGCTGTAAGCGCTTTCAAGCCTGGTATCGTATAACCTTATAGTTATTAAATAACCCGAAAGTTTTATAAAGCCATGCTCTACTCCACCTGTTCCAGCCGAAGCCACTACGTTTCCTTGCACGCATCAGGTGCCTGCGAATTTTCCTTTCCACCCAGTCTTTTACATAACCAAAACATTGACTGGAATTTCCAATCCGAAAGTAGTTTACCCATCCACGCAAAATCGGATTGATCTCAGCCACTATCCTATCAAGCGGTTGCGAACGAAAACGACGGAACACCTCCTTAAGTCTGCTGAGAAGAGCTGTTCGTGCTTTCATTCTTGGAGTGACAAGTACACCCAACTTGCCTCGACGAGTTTTAGCCCGTCTAAAATCAAATCCGAGAAAACTGAATGTTTCACCACGGGTAAGATCTACCAGTTTGGATTTCTCCCGATTAAGCTGTACATCAAGCTTTTCCAACTCCTCAAGGAGTCTCTTATTGGCGGCATCAACCAGCCAATTCCACTTGCTAAAGCCATCAACCAAAATCACCAGGTCATCGGCAAAACGTGAGTATTCAATATACGTATATCTACCGTTACGCGTGACTTCTTTTGCCCGCTCCAGCATTTTATCTACCTCATTAAGATAGATATTGCTCAGCAAAGGCGAGATGACTCCACCTTGTGGAACACCTTTCTTTCCACCAACTTTCAAGATCAACTTGAGGGCTCCCTGAACCACTCGGTCTTTTATAGAAGGAATCCCGAGGACTCTGACTTTGTCATTGCCTTTGGGAATTTCTTTCCTTCGGTTCCGTAATGGTTTGTACGTGCCGGAGACCAATTCCGTCCGGATCTGTTTGAGGAAGTCTTCAATTCCACCCTCTTCGACGGCTTTAAACGTTACACCGTCAATCCCTGGCGCTCCGTTATTTCGTTTTGCCATGAGGTAGGATTCATGAAGCGTTTCCATCTTGCAAACATGAACGTACAGTCCCCAGAACCGCGATGTCTTGTCAGACTTCGCTTTTAAATATATTTTCCTTCTCAGGTCTTGTAACCTAATGGACTTCTTTATCATAAAGTCCTTACCTCCCTATGTTGTTGGAAAATTGTTAACAGCAAGGCTCCTTCGCTCCCCGGATGTTACTCCGATTCACAGCTACTACGAACCTATCCGCCACCCTCTCGTCTTCGACACACTTCCCGCTGTTTACGGTTATAGCATCTACCTTGCTCCGACAATTTCTTCCCGGGACGAGGAGGGTTTCTCCAGTTGCTCGGCATGTCCTTGTTACCGTGCTGTCGCTACCACCCCGCCGGAGTGAGCAGTCGTATCGGTCAGACTTCGACTACCCATGCTGTCTTCACCCTACGGTTGCGGGTTCGACCTCCGGGGTTTCTCACTTTCGGGGCCACCTGGGCGTTCACTTTCGTTACGGCCCGGCAACTCGCTCACCACCCTTAAAGATGGCTTTGTCAATGGGCTTCAGATAATTCGGTTTCCCTGTTATCTGCCATTCAAGCTACGGGGGCTCTGACTTCTACCCCGGCAGGACTGACTCCTGCTGAACATGCCAGCCTTAGCTGGACGCACAACCGGACGTGAATCTCTCGACTCATCCGGCTCCTATCGTTCAGCCGTTTTTTTTTATACAGGACACGCCAATGAACAAAAAGATTCGGCTGTCGTTCAGCAATCTGTGTCAACCATCTTGTGGCCTTTTGTTGACGTCCCCTGAGTTTCTTATATTTACAGGTTGCCCAACGCACTATCCGCCAATTTATATGATGGAGAATCCCAGACATCTCAGAAGGATTGTACCGCCCGTAATAATTAATCCAGCCTTGAACTATTGGATTACATTCTATAGCCAGATCCTCAAGCGTGTCCCCTGGCCGTAATTGCCAGTTCCAACTGCGTACTTTCTGTCTGATTGCCTTTGCAGCCTTGTTGCTTATCGCTGGTGTGAAGTTTTCAAAAAATTTTCCTCTGCGATTTCTTGATAATCTGGGCCGAAATGTATACCCCAGAAAATCAAACTTCATAACAGGATAATCTCCTTTTCGATCTTCATCCTTGCAATAAACTATTTTTGTCTTTTCAGGGTGTAGCTCCAACCCGCATTCACCAAATCTTGACTCCAAGTCAGCTTTTAACTGTTTGGCTAATAGTTCAGTTCTGCAGTGACAAACAGCATCATCGGCATATCGTTCAAAAGGCACATACGAATAAATCCGCTGCATCCAATGATCGAAAACATAATGCAAATGCTTCACAACCATCTAGGCGACACGATCTCCCACAGTTGGAATACCAAGAGGCCTCATTCGGCCATCCCCTTTTGGTATCTCTATACGCGCAACCGGGGGAGGAAAATAGCTCCCGGAAGACATCCGGTTCCATATTTTGTAAAGGTTATTGGTAATATCCTCTTCAAAGTCAACTATGGACTGATTATCTATTCCAGCCTCACCATGGTTTGCTTTTACGCATTTGTATGCTTCCCAAACTTGACGCTTTGAGATAATAAACGACTTTACTTTTTATAATGGACCCCAGAATTTGAACCAGTTGCTAAGCTACACATAAGGTGTTAAAAGCCCGGTTCAAATTTTTACCGAAAAAGGAGGTTCATGAGGAAAAACTACACCGGAAAGTTCAAAGCTAAAATTGCAATTCAAATGATTCGAGAACAGGACACAGTAGCTGAGTTATCATCTAAATATGAAGTTCACAGATCCTTGCTGACAAGGTGGAAGAAAGAAGCCTTAGAAGGATTACCAGGTGTATTTTCAACTGCAAAAAATAAAACCGAAAATGATAATCAAAAATTGATAGACGAATTGTATAAGCAAATAGGTCAGCTCAAAGTTGAGAATGACTGGTTAAAAAAAAAGGGTGATACAATCAATCTCTGATAGAAGGGAACTAATAGATAGAAATCACTCAGGAATCAGTATTAACAGGCAATGTGAGTTACTCAAGGTTTCAAAAGGGGCCTTGTATTACAAGCCCAAAACATTGGATTCGTATACGCTCTCCCTTATGGATTTATTGGATGAGCAGCATACCAAAACTCCCTTTTACGGAAGCCGGAGGCTCACGGCCTACCTGAACAGCCAGGGGCATTTGGTAAACAGGAAGCGGGTACAACGCCTGATGAGGCTGATGCGGATCGAAGCCATTTACCCGAAACCAAAGACAACAAGGAGAAATGAAAACCATAAAATCTACCCTTATTTGCTGAAAGATATCGTAATTGATAAGCCGAATCAGGTGTGGAGCACCGACATCACATATATCAGAATTGGTAATGGATTTATGTATTTAACCGCCGTAATGGATTGGTTCAGCAGGTATGTCCTGTCATGGCGCCTCAGTAACACAATGGAAAACACATTCTGCATTGAGGCCCTTGAGGAAGCATTACGGTTCTCGACACCTGGCATTTTTAACACAGATCAGGGAAGTCAATTTACTTCTCTGAAATACTTGAAAATACTGCAAGATAAAAATGTCAAAATCAGCATGGATTCAAAAGGCAGGGCCCTTGACAATGTTTTTGTAGAACGACTGTGGCGAACCATAAAATACGAGGAAATCTATCTGAAGGATTACCGTACAATGAATGAAGCCTACCAATCGTTGAAAGCATTTATAAGGTTTTACAATCAGGAAAGGCTCCACCAGGCCCTGGGATATAAGGTGCCAATGGCAATCTACCATGCGGTTTAAAGGATGAAGGCCAAATGCCTCCGGCGGACCCTACGGGGTATTAATTTCGCGCTAAGGCGCGAGGATTTAACGCATTAAGGACAAAAACATGGGGGAAAGGACAGCATACATCAGAGTGCATACTGTCCCCATGTTCTCGTCACCAGTCACGGCGCTCGGGTTGCTTCCCAGCATTGCCCTATCCTCCGAACTGGCGGCGGCCAAAGTATCATGATTTTATGAAATAGCAAGAGAAATCTGGTAAGGAAGGAGGTCGTCACCGCCAGATCTGACAAGGAATTTCAGAAAAATGTAGCTTAAAAAAAGTCAAAATCGGTCTTGACATTGGGTCCACTTCATTTTCCAACAGAATCCTTCCCTATACGGGTTGTTCTTATGTTAAAAGTTGAACGACGCAACCCCTTCGCTCCAGTCCCATTACAGAACCTTCTTCACTACTACGAGTTGCTCCGCCCCTGTGCTCCGCTTTGGTACTCTGATCCTTGTGGTGCTTCCACTTGGATTTCTCCCTTAGCATCGGAACGACAGGTTCCCATGTTCCATAAGAAAGCCTAAGATATGTTCATGCCGCCTTTATGCCGGACACCATCCAAGCAGTAACCAGGTTTCCCTTGGACTCCTCATGGGACAGTGGCGCAACCCCATTTTTGATGTCACCATATACGCTTTCGACACGTCATCAGCGGTTCGCTTACGCTCATCTCCAAATCTCATACCTGACAGGCTCTTTGTCCTGCCTTTTCCGTGACGCTCACCACCTTGACTCTTAATCAACGCAGCTCACGGTAGTTTGGTAACCACTTCTGGAAGTCGTCACCGGAGGGCCATCCTCCATCTTTCCTACAGTTCCGAGCAAAACTTTTTTTTTGCTCTCATGGCACACCACCACCCGGCATACGGATCACGTACCAGGGCGGTTCGGCTGGTATGAATAGAATCGGCTGTAGGTTATCCCGCCAATTCTATCGAGTTTTGGGCAAAGTCATGCTATGGAAATTTCGGCCACTGCCGCATTATTTCCATAAAAGCCATCTGCTTACTCACCACCACCATTTACCCAGGCCAATCGACCCGAGCACCGTTCAGGCCTTCACCGGGGTGAGACCTCTCCACTTTTGTGAAGCTCGTTTCCACCGGCTACTATGCCCTCTGCTGACTTCTCCCATGCGGTCAAGGCCGGTTACCCGGCCCTCAGCCAATCCGGCACATGGGAGATCTCCCGGGGTAAACACACGTCTTTCAGTACGTGGACGCCGGATTTACGGACATACCCTGTGATGGATAGAGGACTTCGCCTTGTTGTGCAGGCTCGTCCCGGTATGCGCGCCTCATATCCGATTCCTGTACGTCATCCCGTACCTTCGTGGTACCTTGCCTCGGCAAAGCGGCTTCCTTCCGAAGTACCGTCACCGGTACCCCGTTGCACTACCACTACACCCTTCGCCTCCATCAGGCTGGGTCTAAGACTTGCCAAATGTATTGGAATTCTATACAGTTGACTCACTTTTAAGAACGTGTGCCGTGCCCGGCACACACAAAACGCTGGAGAGGGACCAGGCTTACAGAGCGGCCTTTTGGAAGTGCCTGGTTCAAGAAAATTTTAACTTTTGATCGGAGCTTTTAGGGTTCAAAAGCCTGGCCCCTCAGCTCCCCGTTTTGGCCTTGACAAAACCTCCACGATGTATAACTATAATGTATACACCAAAATGGAGGGTATAGAATGATACGGACTCAAATATATTTGACGGATCAGCAACGAAATGAATTGGCCATACTTTCAGAGATCCAGGGAAAAAAACAAAGCGAACTTATCAGAGAGGCTGTTGATATTTTAATTGAACAGGCAAGTCAGGAAAGGCGAAAAAAGATATTATGTGAAGCTGCAGGAATCTGGAAAGATCGATCCGATATCCCCGATTTAAAAAAAATGCGTTCTGAATGGGACAGGGAATAACAATGGCCCAACTATTCCTTCCTGATACAGATGTTTTCATTGATTTTTTACGAGGCTATCAGCAAGCTGTTGACTTTATCAACGTCAACGCTTCTCAAATAATTTTGTCCACAATCGTGATTGCTGAACTATATGCAGGGGTAAGAGGGAAACAAGAATTAACGATTTTGAATGATTTTGTTTCCCTTTTTGATGTCATTCCAATGAATTCAGAGATTGCCAAGATCGGCGGACTTTATAAGCGCGACTTTGGCAAATCTCATGGTGTAGGGTTAGCAGATGCCATCATCGCTGCTACTTGTCACTCAAAAAATGCGCAATTGAAAACGCTAAATGTCAAACATTATCCTATGATCAAAAATTTAGAACCGGCCTATATAAAAAATTAGGCCAATCGGGATAGGACTCCCCATCACTGAGGAGCCCTCCCAGGTGAGTAGCCCAAAGGAACTTCCCCTTCAGGCTCTCACAGGTAGGGTCGAGGACTGGCGCGGTTCAAATTAAGCCCGTTTCCAATCCCCTCCACGTCAAACGCAGCATGCGGATTTCCCGCACTACGCTTCCCTGTTAACTTCATTTAAAAATTTATGGGACCTATCAGCTGTAAGCGCTTTCAAGCCTGGTATCGTATAACCTTATAGTTATTAAATAACCCGAAAGTTTTATAAAGCCATGCTCTACTCCACCTGTTCCAGCCGAAGCCACTACGTTTCCTTGCACGCATCAGGTGCCTGCGAATTTTCCTTTCCACCCAGTCTTTTACATAACCAAAACATTGACTGGAATTTCCAATCCGAAAGTAGTTTACCCATCCACGCAAAATCGGATTGATCTCAGCCACTATCCTATCAAGCGGTTGCGAACGAAAACGACGGAACACCTCCTTAAGTCTGCTGAGAAGAGCTGTTCGTGCTTTCATTCTTGGAGTGACAAGTACACCCAACTTGCCTCGACGAGTTTTAGCCCGTCTAAAATCAAATCCGAGAAAACTGAATGTTTCACCACGGGTAAGATCTACCAGTTTGGATTTCTCCCGATTAAGCTGTACATCAAGCTTTTCCAACTCCTCAAGGAGTCTCTTATTGGCGGCATCAACCAGCCAATTCCACTTGCTAAAGCCATCAACCAAAATCACCAGGTCATCGGCAAAACGTGAGTATTCAATATACGTATATCTACCGTTACGCGTGACTTCTTTTGCCCGCTCCAGCATTTTATCTACCTCATTAAGATAGATATTGCTCAGCAAAGGCGAGATGACTCCACCTTGTGGAACACCTTTCTTTCCACCAACTTTCAAGATCAACTTGAGGGCTCCCTGAACCACTCGGTCTTTTATAGAAGATTACATTCTATAGCCAGATCCTCAAGCGTGTCCCCTGGCCGTAATTGCCAGTTCCAACTGCGTACTTTCTGTCTGATTGCCTTTGCAGCCTTGTTGCTTATCGTTGTCATAATGAATTCTGTTTGAATTCTGGTCGAATTCTGAGCAGTTTCTTTTTTCAACCGTCTCTTTCTGGCGGCTTTCGCTGAACAGATCGCCGAGGTGAAGAGGACTGTTACGTCCGATACATCCCGTCTGCCGAATTTAAGGATTATCCGACCATGACCTGGGCCGAAGAGCGTCTTCGGGCAGGTATGCGTATTCGTTTCTCCCTGGCAAACAATGTATCGGAAACAAACTCCGGGCTTTTCAAGATATAGATATCGCCGTCAATCCACTTATCGTTCTCCAGCCGGATGCCCGTGGAACGATCAATTTCAAGGGAGAATCCATACATAGCCGCCAGCCTTCGAATATACTGGCGGCTGTGGGCGTAGCGTCCGGATGAACGGAGCCAAAAGGAATCACCTTCCCAGTGTTCCACTGAAAAAGCGAATAATGCACCCGGTTCGGATCGCTCGCATACGGCCCGAAAGACCGCATCCAGGTCGCCCACGTAGATGAAAACATCCGCAGCCAGAAAAAGATCGTAAAACGTCTGGCGCTTTTCCATAAATTCAACGATATCCAGATTATGAAGATCATCATAGACACCCTTTCTCAGGGCCTGCCCCAGCATCTTGGAAGAAAGGTCCACTCCTGTTATTTGGGTTGCCGTATCCCAGAACAGTTCCCCACACATCCCCGTGCCGCATCCAAGGTCCAATACATGTTCAAAATAGGGACCTTCTTTGCGGCAACCGGCCACGGCCTCCTTCAGTTTGGCCGGAACGGTATATTTGAGATGCTTTACCAGTTCCACGTCAAAGCCATCCGCGTATTGATCAAAAAGAGGCGCCACGTATTCCGGAACGGCATTTTTCACCTGCTTTCCGGTCAGGGCGGCCAGAATATGTCGGACGCCCTGGTTTTCCGGCTCGATCTTCAGGATTTCCTCATAATGCACCACCGCCTCCTGGGACCGCCCCAGAATATCCAATACAATACCCAGATTATTATGGGCGCCAACATTTTTGGGGTTAGCCGCCAGGGCCTGCCTGTAAGCAGATTCCGCCAGATGGAGCTTTTGCTGCTTTTGAAAGGTAAGCCCCAAATTGAAATGAACCTCGGAAATTGTCGGATCAATGGATAGGATCCCCTGAAACTCCGCAGCAGCTTCGGGGAACTTTCCCTGCCTGAGGTAGGTCAGACCGATATCCAAGCGGCAGTCCAGGCGGTCCGGCACCAGCGCCAATTCAGCGCCATAGGCTGTGATGGCCTCTTGAAAATGCCCCAGTTCCCGGTGGCTATCCCCCAGAAAGCGAAAGGCCTGATCCCGTCCTGGGTCAAGCTGCACCACCCGGATAAAACTATCGATGGCCTCCTTGAATTTGCCGGACTGCATCTGAACCTTGCCAAGATTCAGCCAGGCATCTACATAAGTAAACCGGATGGCCAGTGCACTTTTAAATGAGGCAACGGCCTCTTCACAATTGCCCAGGAAGTGATGAATCAGCCCCAGACTGTAGTGCACCTCGGCGACGCCGGGAATCAGCGTTTTAAGTGCATTCAAAGCATAAACGGCCCCTTCGCACTCTCCATTGGAAAAGGCTTTAAGGGCATACTGATACAATACGGCACTGTATTGATCGTCCCGGCCTGCACTTGCGGCAAGGGTATCGATCTCATTCTTCTGTGCAGATAGCATTCGTCGGTACCTTATCATGGGATTTGCGGCAAGCATTTCTTGCCGATCATTTTTAATTAAAGATTAATTAAAGCAACCGGCGTGCCAGGCTTAAAAAGCGTTCCATTTTAGTCAAAACATTATTTAATATCAAAATGTTAAACTGGATATTTGTTTTTATAAGACAGACGACCTGGGACGGGATACGGGAAATTTTTTCCCAAGGCATTCATTGTGACAGGCGCGGAAAAAAAATCCAGCACCTTTAACATTATCCGTTCTCCCAAAGTAAAGGACTATCTTTACTTGTTTGCATTTGGATGCAAAAGCCATCCATTCTGTACGGCCATGATACATACGGTTCCGGAAGATCTTGACATTGAATTGATGAAACAGGATTCCAGGCTGTTTGAAGGGCAGCATCATTTTGGAGCAGACTGCGCCCAAAGACGATCAGGTAGTTGGGAGGCACAAACCCAAACATTACTGTCCCCCTCATTTTTTTTGGCTGACCAGTACCCCAAAGCCCACTAAAAAAGCACCGCCTGCCTGTCCCAGAGACAAAGACTCGCCAAGCAGGGTCCAGCCAAGCACCACGGCAATCACCGGCACCAGGTTAATGAAAACCGCAGCCCGGCTGGCCGGTATCCGGGCCATGGCCCAGTTGTATAAGCCGAAGGCACCTACTGAAGCAAAGACACCCAAAAGAATCAACACCCCTATTAAATCAAGCCTGAAAAGCATTTCCGGAGACCTGACAAGGTGGATAATGCCCGGAGAAAAAAAGATGAGCCCGGCGATAAATTGAAGTCCGGTCAGGGTCCAGGTATTATACCGGGTGCTTAAACGTTTGACCAGAAGCAGATTGCCTGCGGCACAGGCCATGGCGCCAAATTCAAGGCAATTGCCGACCAAAGGGTTATCCCCCACCCGGACCGGACTTGCCTGAAAGGTCAAAACCACCACCCCTGCCATTGATATCGCCAGCCCGAAGACCACTTTCATGGTGATCTTTTCAGATAAAACAAGCCAGGCGCCCAAGGCCACCAGCAAAGGTACAGACGCCGAGATAACTCCGGCCTGGGAAGAGGTGGTCAGTTTTAGTGCATTGGACTCCAAAAGAAAATAGAGGCAGGGCTGAAGCAGGACCATGGGAATGACCAGCTTTAAATCTTTTGCTGACCAGGCAGCCGGTTTCAATTGCCGGAAAAAGGGGGCCATGATCAGGCAGGCAATCGCCATACGGCAGAACATAACCGCCTGGGGGTCAAGCAGGCTGACGGCAAAACGGGCGGCCGGAAACGAGGCCCCCCAGAAAAAAGCGGCAAAGCCAAGGGCGGCATAGGGTATCAAAGCGGAAGTTAAATCTCGGTTTTCCGGATGGGTAAGCCTTCTGATTTCTGCCGTTCGCATGTGAATCTCCTTGAATAATAAATAAATTTCAAGGAAACCTACACCATCTTTTCTTGAAGGTATTGCAAAAAAGTGCGCTTTGTTAACGCTATGCCAGATACTGCCTTGGCGTAGCCCCCACATACCGGCGAAAGGTATTTGAAAAGTGGCTCTGGTCAGCAAATCCGGTTTCAAAGGCCACCTGGGCAGGCAGCATGCCCTGGGACAAAAGTTTTTTTGACAGCTCAATCCGCTTAAAGGTCCGGTAGTGGTGGGGAGAAATGCCAGCATTTTCCTTAAAAATACGCAAAAAATGAAACCGGCTCACTCCCACACGCCTTGCCACCCGGGCCAAAGAGAGCTTTTGATCCAGATCGGAAGCCAGAAGCCTTTTGGCCTCTTTTACAGGGTGGCGGCCCTGGGGCCTGTCTCCTACAGACAACTTCCCGGTGAGCCCGTATTTTGAAAGGATAAAATGCAACGTTGAAACCAGTACAGCCTCTTTTTCCAGGCTGTCACGGCTTTCCATCATGGTAACCAACAAATGCCGTACCATGGCGGTGAGTATTGGCTCTTTTAGAATAGATGCCGAGAACTCCGGAATTCCGTCCGACATGAAATCTGATGCCAAGTCACCCATGGCTTTAAGTGAAAAATAACACAACGAATAGTCCAGGGGACGTTCGTCAGCCGGGGCACCGGCATGGATCTGTCCGGGATTAATCAAGGTCACCGTTCCCGGCTCGGACACCTCTTCCTGCTGTCCTTTTCCCATGCAATAGCAATGGCCGGATGTAATCATGCTGACAATATACAAGTCGTCATGAAAATGTTCCGGGAAATGGTGCCGGCTTTTAACTACCCGGCAAGCCTCAATTCCCGGCAAGGCCTGATCCCTGTAATATCTGACATCGGTCTTGGGTCTCATGCCGCCAGTATAGTTATCTTTATTTTAAAAGTATTGTAAAAAATTGCGATTAGCCTTTTGGGAAATGTGAAAAAATGGGTACATTCCCCGGCTATTGACCAATTTTGGCCATTTCGTTGCTCATATTTTCCATGGCCTTTTGGACCGCTGGGTCCATCATGTATGATGCGGTTTTCATCATGGCTGCCGGCATCCTTACGGACAGATCTTCCAGCCTTTCAGCCTCTTTTTCCAACTCTTTGGGGATCTTTCCATCCTTGTATCCAGGATATTTTTCATTCAAACCTTGAATCAGGGGAACCAGTTCCTGCATGCCGGCTGTATAGGCGTCAACCGCACCGGCCACATCCTGAGCGCTGTGTGCATTTTCAAGATTGTTTACAAATTGTTCCGTAACATCTGCATGCTGCCTGATTACATCTGCTGCATCATCACCCGGGGTAGATCCGCAACCAAACATAAGAAGCCCGGTCACTGCAAACACTGCCATAATAGAAGCTATCTGTTTCATCTCTTCCTCCTTGAAAAAATGTTTAGAAAAAATCTGTGTAATCTGCACAGATCTCTCAACGGTTATTATGGGTCGGACCAATGCGCTGATAGACCAGGCCGGCCCATGGGTGTTATGAACTTTTTTTGTGTTTCTTGGATCGTGTTGCTCTTTTGGGGCAAGCGTTGGTGCAGGAGGGCTGCACCAACGCTTAAGTCGCATCTGGCAAGATGCCATTTCAGCGATGAATTGCTGAAGTTTAAAACAGAACGCTTCTCATTTGGGATCTGTACGATAAAGCAAGCTGCTAAATGGGCGCATGTTAACGCAAGGCTTTCATGGCACCCATATATCCACGCAGTTTTTTACCCACAATTTCCACAGGATGGTTCCGGATGGCATCGTTGACCTGGATCAAACGAATATTGTCCACGCCGGTGTCTTCACAAGCCAAGCCTTTACCGATCACATCGGTATCCAAGCCAGCCATTAACTCTTTTAGCATGGGAACTGCGGAATGGGCAAACAAATAACAGCCGTATTCAGCCGTATCTGAAATCACCACGTTCATTTCATACAATTTTTTCCTGGCAATGAGGTTGGAGATCAGGGGCACCTCATGCAGGGATTCGTAATATGCGGATTCGGCAATAATGCCGGCAGACACCATGGTATCAAAGGCTAACTCCACGCCGGCCTTAATCATGGCAACCATGAGAATACCGTTGTTAAAATATTCCTGTTCCGGGATGTCCGCATCCTGGGATGTTGATTTTTCAAAGGCCGTATCCTGGGTCTGATCTCGCCATTTAAGCAGGTTGGCGTCATCATTGGCCCAGTCTTCCATCATAGTCTTTGAAAAATGCCCTGTCATGATATCGTCCATGTGCTTGTTGTACAACGGTGTCCAGATCTCCTTGAGCTGTTCGCTCAATTCAAAGGCTTTAATTTTAGCCGGATTGGACAGCCGGTCCATCATGTTGGTGATACCGCCGTGTTTCAACGCTTCGGTCACGGTTTCCCAGCCATACTGAACCAGTTTGGATGCGTATCCTTCATCCATGCCGTTTTCAATCATTTTGTCATAACACAGCAGTGCGCCGGTCTGCAGTACTCCGCATAAAATAGTCTGCTCGCCCATGAGATCCGATTTTACTTCGGCAACAAAGGAGGACTGCAGTACACCTGCTTTGTGACCGCCTGTGCCGGCCGCATAGGCTTTGGCAAGTTCAAGCCCCTCTCCTCTGGGGTCGTTTTCCCGGTGCACGGCAATCAGGGTGGGTACGCCAAACCCTCTTTTGTACTCTTCTCTGACTTCAGTACCCGGGGATTTGGGGGCTACCATGATAACGGTGAGGTCCTCTCTGATCTGCATGCCTTCTTCAACAATATTGAACCCGTGGGAATAGGAAAGGCAGGCATCCTTTTTCATCAAAGGCATAACCGATTCAATGACATTGGAGTGCTGTTTGTCCGGGGTCAGGTTGATGACCAGATCCGCTGTGGGCAGCATCTCTTCATAGGACCCCACGGCAAAACCGTTTTCCGTGGCATTTTTCCAGGACTGGCGTTTCCCGGAGATGGCAGCTTCCCTTAACGTATAGGATACATCCAGACCGCTGTCTCTTAAATTGAGCCCCTGGTGCAGGCCCTGAGATCCGCATCCAACAATCACAATTTTTTTTCCCTTGAGTGCCTCAACCCCGTTAAATTCAGAAGGGTCCATGAAACGGCACTGGGAGAGTTCTTCAAGTTGCAACCGTAATGGCAGAGTATTAAAATAATTGGTACCCATATCTTGTCTCCTTAATTATAATGTTTGAACGAGACCTCACCTATCTGTAGCGTTGCAAAAACAGATTGCAATCCCCACAACCACACGGTTATGCCAGTCACAAATTTTTTTTTAGGCCATACATCTGGGCAACTTCTCGTCCAAACACTAGGTAAGTGTTGTAAATAAAAATATTTATGGATTAAATCTTTCGTTGCGTCAAATGAATCATTTGCAATTTTATATTGCAGATACTGAAAGACTCTTTTAAAATACACCAAAACTCTGCAGTTGACCATATTAAGGCAAAAAAATGGATATCCGCACCCTTGAATTATTTCACCACCTGGCCGGTTCCCTGCATTTCTCCCGGACAAGCCAGAGCTGCAACATTTCGCCTTCGGCCTTGACCCGGGTGATCCAGCGATTGGAAACAGATGTGGGAAAACAGCTGTTTATCCGGGGCAACCGTTTTGTGGAACTGACCTATGCCGGGCAGGTCTTTAAAAAATATGCAGAGGATGTACTTGGCCGTTTTGAACAGCTCCAGGGAGAGTTGTCAAAGGACGCAATTCTGTCCGGCCAGCTTTGTCTTTACGGCTCGGTGACAGCTGCATACAGTATTCTGCCCAGCTTTATCCCCCGCTATCGGGCCGTACACCCTGGGGTTCAAATCTACCTTGAAACAGGAGACCCGGCCCAGGCAATAGATCGACTGATGAACCGGGATGCCGATGCCGTCATTGCAGCTTTACCGGAAAAATCCGGTGGCCAGATCAGTTTTTTAAACATGGCTGTCAGTCCCCTGGTCTTTATCGGGGCCAAACATTATCCCGAGGTCCTGGTGACAGACGATAACGGGGAGCCGGACTGGCAAAAATGTCCGTTGATTCTTGCGGACAAAGGTTTAAGCCGGGAACGTATTGATCAATGGTTCATTGAAAATGCCGTGGTTCCAAGCATCTATTCCCAGGTCACAGGCCATGAAGCCATTATCGCCCTGGTAAACCTGGGATTCGGCATCGGCCTTGTGCCCCGGCTGGTGCTTGAAAAAAGCCCAATTTACCAAAATATTGTTGTACTGGACAACATGCCGGAACTGCCCCCGTATGAAATCGTTCTTTGCACACGGGATGCAAACCTTTCCAATCCCCGGGTCCGGGCGCTGTGGGATATCGTTGCAGGGGTGTCTTGACTTCGGTTTTAATATACTTAATGTTCTTCTAAGATTTTTACTGCAGTCATGCAAGCCAATTCATTAAGTACCAAACAGCCTCTAAAATCAGCAGGAAAAAATATTGATTCATAAACAAAAAAAGAGACTCAAGTTAAGCGGTTGGTATTTAGTTGTTGTTTTTATCTGTGCGGTGGTTTTATCCGGTTTATATCCAAGCCATGTCTGGACAGCCCCAGAACCGTTGACCATTGCCTGTTATCAAAACTATCCGCCCTATTCCGATGTGGATGACCAAGGCAAGCCCCAGGGGATGTTGATTGATTTCTGGCAGTTGTGGGCCCAAAAGAATCAGATATCCATAACCTTTGCCCCGGGCTCCCTGGCCCAGTGCCTTGAGCAGGTTAAAACCGGCCGGGCGGATTTTATGATCGGGATTTTTAAATCCGAAGCGCGTTCCGCTTTTATGGATTTTTCCAAATCGTTGATGTCGGTACATACCAACCTGTATATTCAACAGGATATGGATATTGATACCGTTGAGCAGCTGCCTGCCGATATTGAAGTCGGCGTGATCAAAGATGATTTTGCAGTCTCTTTTTTTCACACCCGCTATCCAAACGTAAAGGTTCAGCAGTTCCCCAGCGCCAAAGCCATCCTGGAATATGCCATGGCAGGAAAAATAAAAGCCTTTGCCCTGGATTTTCCCAATGCGGTTGTACTGATGGCTGAACATAATTCCCTGGAAGAATTTAAGAATTTAAAAACATTGTATACTGAAAAACTCAGAGCCGGTGTGGCCAAAGGCAATAAAGAACTTCTGGAAAAAATTGACAAGGGAATTACAGCCATACCGGAAAAAGAGCTCCAGGCACTCTACAATAAATGGGGAATTGCCCCCAGACCCTTTATTCTGAAGCACTGGGGCCTGCTGGCAGGAACGGTTGTTATGCTCCTTGCCGGCTGCATATTTTTCGGGATCTATGTATTCAAGCTCAAATCCAGAATTCAAAAGATGAAACAGGTTGCTCCGTCTCTTGATATGGAGGAATGGAAACAACTCATTTCAAGCGGTGAAAACGACACAGTGGAATTCAAGTCATCCCTTCGATGGAGTATCAAAGAAGAAAAAGTTGATAAGCGCCTGGAGGCCGTTGTGGTAAAAACATTGTCTGCATTTATGAATGCCCGGGGCGGCACCCTGTTCATCGGGATTAACGATGCCGGCGAACCTGTGGGCATTGAACCGGACTACAAAACTTTCCAGAGAAAACCCAATCAGGACGGATTTATGCTCAAACTATCTGATCTGATTTCCAAAAACCTGGGTGCCCAAAGTCATAAATTCATTGTTTCCGATATCCAGGCCATGGCCGGAAAAGATGTATGCAGGATACGGGTATCGCCTTCGGACCGGCCCGTCTTTATCACAGACCAGGGCAAAGAAGCATTCTACATTCGGGCCGGGGCGTCTTCCATTCCCCTTGGCATGAGCCAGGCCCATGAATATATCAGCTCCCGCTGGTAACCCAAAGCGTCTATTTTCGTTTAAACGAAAGAAAAATGGCCATGGGGTTTACCGTTTCATAATAGATCAGGGTGGATTGGTCCCGGGCAGTCTGTATCTTTGTGGAAAATGCCGCTTCGTTTTCCATTGTCAACGGCGTCTTATCCGGAAAATAAATATCGGAATAGTATTCGGGATCATAGGGCGATAATACGACCTGCTTTGGTGTATCCGCAGCCAAGACATGGCAGGGTATGAAAAATTCATAACAGACGATGCCGTCATCAAGCCATGCATTAAATGCCTTGATGAACTTTACCTCAAAGGGCTTTCCGTCTATTCTGACATGGATATAATAATTGTACGGGGCGATATATCCAAAGGCTTTTTCCTTAATCACCGCCACTTCTTGGGCATCCAGGACCTGATTATGGTCCGAGTCAAAATCCTCGCTGATCATGACGGAAAACATCTCGTCAAAGGTCCAGCTCACCCTGAAACCGGCCAACCCCTTATCATCAAAAACAAAATCAGTACGCTGTGAAATGAACACATGGGGATGGGAAAGCCCGGGAAAAGGAAACAGAAGAATAAAAAAAACGAGCTGTAAGCAAAAAAAACAATTGAGTCGGAACATAAGATGTAAATGCTGTTATGTGTATTAAATTTTTTCTTAATTTATATATGTATCGGGCAGTATTTTCAAGGCAGCGTATCAGGGCAATACCCTGGACTTTGAGTCAGTGCATGTTCATGGTGAAAGACGGCCCAAACATGCCCGACAGATCAAGGCGCAAAGAGCCTTGAACTCTTGAAGTTTGAAAATATAGATTTATACTTCATCGAAGTTTGAGCGAAAACAAAGACCCAACCGGCTATTACAAAGCCATCGGAGACCACAGATATGGCACAAGAAAACCCCCTTCATATAGGAAAAATAATGGAATTAAACACAACTTTTGTAAGCCCTGACACCTTGAGTACCCGTAAACCCTTTAAAAAACTGTTTCCCATCCAGGAAGAGACCCTGGCAGCCATCAGCCAGAACATGGAGGTCAATGGGTTTGACCCCGTATTTCCCCTGGTTGTCTGGAAAGAGGAAAATGTACTGGTGGACGGTCACACCCGATTTACAGCAGCCCAAAACACCCAGCTGAATCAAGTGCCGGTGGTATATAAATCCTTTGAGGACGAGGATGACGCCCTGCTTTACAGCTTTCATGCCCAGCGGAACCGGCGCAACATGTCTGACGATGATATTGTTAAGTGCCTGGCGCTTTTGGATAATATACACAAAAAAGATGCAACGGGTGAAAAAAGCACGCGCAAGGCGGAAAACGAAATCCGGGCCAAAGAGCTGGGCATCAGCCCCCAGAAGGTGGACAAAGCCAGAAAGGTAATGGAACACGGCAGCCCCGACATCCAGGAACAGGTCCAGGCCGGAGAAAAATCCATTAACAAGGCCTTTAACGAAGTCCAGGCCCAGCGCCGTGAAAGCGGCGAAATTAAAGGCAGGGAGACCGACGGGCTTGGGCTTTCTGCAAAGTACACCCAGTCCCTGGGAAAATTTCTCAAAGAGTTGACCCGCATCCGGGAGCAGGGATGGCAGGAGGTCAGCCGGGAAAAAGCGGTAGCAGATATTGAAGCGATACTTGACCTGATCAAAAACTAAGCGCCTTAAAAGAAAAATAATATTAGGTACACTTTTCGATTTTATGTTAAATTTATTTTTTTCGTATTTCTATTTTCAAACTCATACGCAGGATCGGGGCGAAGATAACGCCCCATCAAAAACATTCATTAACAAAAATAGTAAAGGTTCTCGGTGCCTAAAACTATTGTTAAAATCATTATTAAATATAATTAAAGCGTTTAGGCTCCTATCGCCTAAAAACAAAAATTTAAATTCCGAAGAGGAATTTTATTCTGCTTTCAACGCAATGAAGTCCGGCGTATGGATTATTGACAAAGAGCAGCGTATCCTTAAATCCAACAAGGCTGCCGAGCGTTTATTCAATCAAAACAATGTGGAAATAATCGGCAAAAAATGCTGGAAAATTGTTCATGGGACTGACCAACCCATTAAAGAGTGCCCTCTTTTAAAAGCCGGCCAGAGCTTGCAGCAAGAATCAATGGAACTTCAAATTAATGACCGATGGTTTGAGGTTGTTGTAGACCCGATTCTCGATTCCTGTGGGAAACCCTCAAAGTATATTCACATCATCACTGATATTACAGATTCCAAAATGGCGGCGGCTGAACTTTCTGTACAATCGCAAAGAATAAAAACCTTTTTCAATTCCATCAACGACGCAATATTTATTCATCCTTTGAAACAAGAGGGATTTGAACCATTTGTTGAAGTTAATGATATCGCATGTAAACGATATGGGTATACCCATGATGAATTAATGAAGCTTTCAGCTCCTGACATAACGGCCAGGCCTGATGTTAACGGGCATGCAGCCCCCGATTGCAGGAAAACATTGCTTGAAAAAAGGCAGCTGGTTTTTGAAACGTCCCATATCAAAAAATCGGGTGAGACATTCCCCGTTGAAATAAATTCAAATATCTTCCATCAAAATGGAAAGCCATACATTCTTGCCGTTGTTCGGGATATTACCAATCGCAAAATTGCAGAAAAAGAGCTGCGAAAAAGTGAACAGGCATTTCGAAATCTGTTTGATAATCATACAGCAGTAAAACTCATTATTGATCCGGATACAGGCCGGATTGTTTCGGCGAACAAGGCTGCAGGAGATTTTTATGGATGGCCTTGCACAACACTTACACAAATGAATATTAATCAAATCAACATAAAACCACCTGATGAAATTAAAAAATTGATGGAAAATGCAAAGATTCAGGAACGCATTCTGTTTAATTTTCAGCACCGATTGGCCGACGGCTCAATACGTGACGTTGAGGTATTCAGCAGCGGTGTCGAGATAAACGGACGACAATATCTGCACTCTATTATTCATGACATCACTGAACAAAAAAAAGCGGCGAAAGATATGGAGGAACTTCGGATTCAAAATTGGCACCTCAAAAAACAGGAAAGTCTCAGCCGCATGGCCGGGGCCATTGCTCACCACTTCAACAATCACCTGATGGGCATTATGGGCAATCTGGAGCTGAGCCTTAAATCAATTGATAGGGGGGACTCCCCCCTTAAAAATATTACAAAATCCATGCAAACTGCTCAAAATGCAGCCAAAATTAATGGGTTGATGCTCACCTATCTTGGAAAAAACACATTGGGAAAAATGCAAATAGATATGAGCAAGGTCTGCAGTATGACCCTGCCTCTCCTGAGGGCCTCATTGCCTGTAAATATTGTTCTGGAAGCCGATTTCCCAGCCCAGGGTCCCATGGTCTATGGGAATGAAAATCAAATTCAGCAGCTTGTCACCAACCTTGTTACCAATGCCGCCGAGTCCTATCCAAAAAAGGGCACCATCTATCTTAATGTAAAGGTCGTCTTCGCCACCGATATACCCAAAAAGTATCGCTTCCCTGTGGATTGGCAGCCGGATCACGATGACTATGCCTGTATAACGGTTGCTGACTTCGGATATGGAATTGAGGCACAGAACATCGAAAAAATATTCGATCCGTTTTTTTCGACCAAGGCCACCGGGAGAGGTCTTGATTTACCTGTTGTTCTGGGGATTGCGCAAGCAAACAATGGCGTTATTACGGTAGAAAGCAAACTTGGTGAGGGCAGTACTTTTCGATTCTTCACCCCGGTGGTGGCGCAGTCAAATTCACAATAGTTAATGTCTGCACCAAAAACTGGAAATTTGCGTCGGACTTGTACTCGGCAAAATTTACGGTTTTCGGTCGGTCACATTAGTTAAATCTTGACAGAGTTTGTTTCCCCTTATAAAAACGACTGACTTGTTTCTTTTTACAGAAACATAGTTGCACAATAAATTAATAACTATTTAATAAAACAAGGAATCGGATCATATGCCCACTAAAATTTTTTTAACCGAAGATGAAATCCCCCGCCAGTGGTATAACCTGGCTGCAGACCTGCCCGGTACCATCAACCCGCCCCTGGGACAAGATGGCAAACCCATCAATCCGGATATGCTGGCCGCCGTATTTCCCATGAACCTGATCGAACAGGAGATGTCCCAACAGCGCTGGATCGATATCCCCGAGGGGATTCTGGATCTACTGTACCGGTGGCGGCCCTCTCCACTGCACCGGGCCATACACCTGGAAAAGGCGTTGGGTACACCGGCAAAAATTTTCTATAAAAACGAAAGTGTCTCCCCGGCCGGCAGCCATAAACCCAATACTGCCGTGGCCCAGGCCTGGTACAATAAAGAGTTCGGCATCAAACGTTTGACCACGGAAACCGGTGCCGGCCAGTGGGGGTCTGCCCTATCCCATGCCTGCGCCCTTCTGGGCATGGAGTGCAAGGTGTTCATGGTCAGGATCAGTTTTGACCAAAAACCGTTCAGAAAGTCACTTATGCAGACCTGGGGCGGAGAATGTATTGCAAGTCCGTCAAATGAAACCCAGGTAGGCCGGGACATCCTGGCAAAAATGCCCGACACGCCCGGGTCATTAGGCATTGCCATTTCAGAGGCCATTGAAGCGGCCCTCAGTGATGAAACCGGCAAGACCCGGTATTCGCTGGGCTCCGTACTCAACCATGTCATGCTGCACCAGACCATTATCGGACTTGAAGCAAAAAAACAGCTGGACAAGTTCGGAATAAAGAAAGTGGACACCGTGATCGGCTGTGCCGGCGGCGGTTCCAATTTTGCCGGCCTGGCCTTCCCCTTTGTCCTGGATAAAATCAACGGGGCGGATATTGAGATCATTCCCGTGGAGCCGGCCTCCTGTCCAACGCTTACGGCAACCCCGTTTTCCTATGACTTCGGGGACGTGGCCCAGATGACGCCCATGCTGCCCATGCACTCTTTAGGGCATAAATTCATCCCGGCCCCCATCCATGCCGGCGGATTAAGATACCACGGCATGGCGCCCCTGGTTTCCCATGCCGTGGAAGCCGGGTTAATGAGCCCCATGGCCATCAAACAGCTGGAATGTTATGAGGCCGGCCTCATGTTTGCCCGCACAGAAGGCCTGGTTGTGGCCCCTGAAACCTGTCATGCCGTGGCCTGCGCCATCCGATCCGCCAAGCAGGCCAAAGAAGAAGGAAAGGAAAAAACCATTATATTCAACTTGTCAGGTCATGGGCTCATGGATCTGGCCGGGTATGAAAAATTCATGGCAGGAGAACTCCAGGATATTGTCATGTCTGCCCAGGATGTGAAGGAATCCAGGGGGATCAGCATTGACGGGTATCCTGTGCCCACAATTTAATCTGCTCAAATCCAGCATCTACCCCGGCTGTATCGGGATAGATGCTGGAAAAACAGGTAATTATTTCCTTTCCGATCTTTTTAGGGGAAATTCCTGCCCGATAACGGTAATAGTCTTAATTTCAGACAGGACACTTCACATCAATAACATACTGAAAACATATAATATATTATCACAACTCAATTATTTGGCATGATGGTTGCTTTTTTTGACAATCAAACGAATGAAAAGCCCAATAAATTAAAGGTGACTCATGCTATCCAATACGTCAAACATCAATGCGTTACTGACAGGAAGTTCTTCAGACGCCCTCATGGGTGCAACCAGCAGCAGCACGGCGGTCAAAGACAGTGACGTTGGTGTATCTGAATTCCAGGGGCAGCTGGACAAAACCATGCAGCAGGCCTCGGACATGAAAAGCACAAGTGAAAGCAACGCTGTTGTCGAAAAAACTACGAGTGAAGGAGACACGGTTGCTAAGGACACGGATGCCTGCCTTTCAGAGACGCGCAGCGGGCAGACCGAGGATGCCGTGATCGATATATTGCAAAAACCAAATCTGTCCATGGGTGAACAGGACACTGAAATGTCCGCGGTGGAAGAAGCTTGTTTTGTTGTCCGAAAGATGAAACAGAAGGTTTCAGATATTGAAGACGCTCTGGAAAATGGCGGAGGCACTGAATTTCTCACCCAACTAAAGAATCTGCTTTTATCACTTTCCAATGGAGACCTGGACAATCTATCTTTGGATGAGGGCGGACTCGAAGCCCTCGGAGATCTGCTTGTTCAAGCAGGTTTTGACCAGGCTTCCGTTGAAGAATTAATGTCTGATTTGACCCTTACACTTGAAGAGGACACCGACCTGATATCAGTCTCCGATTTCATGGACGCGTTGTTTAAACTCCCCCTTGCCGAAGAAGAGGACATCACCCAGGCAGAGACGATCATGCCCACCTCTGATCTTCCCTATATCAAATCTCTTTTGTCAATGATGGGTGTGGATGAGCAGGAAATCACCTCAATTATGGATAACGTCTCCGAAGGATCCAGGGGATTTGATTTTGACGAATTTATCGAACAATTAGAGCAGCTTGTGGAAACGGCCAAAGAATCCGGCTCGACCTATCAGACAGATGCTGAAGACGATTCATATACGACCCTTTTGAAACAGCTTGATCTGGATTCTTTTATTGAAGAATCTGACGCGCCGTTGACCCTGGACACATTAATTAATGCCTTTGCCCAAAAGCTTGACCTGATAGAAGATAATATATCGAGCCAAACTGAACAATCCGTATCAGACAGATTTACGCCCCTATCAGACATATTTACAACCGATTCGTTTGATGCACTTGCAACCCAGTCCGGCCGACACGGATTACTGAATCAGCTTTTTTCCGGGCTGACGATTCAGAGCGACAGTGAAGAGACTATCGATTCCGCCATAACGATCAGCGCAAATTCGAACGCCATGGTCAAAGAAATCGAGGGCCGGTTCCAGGTGCAGTTCATGGATCAGGTAAAAGGAAGCGACGTGAAGACACAAACCACTGCCGAGGCCCAGGCACTCGGGGATACGGTCTCCAATGATATCCAAACAGCGGCAGCCGATTCTGATAGATCATTGAAAATAGCCAACGGTGTTTCAAACACAACAGAAACAACCAAGGAATCGACATCACAGATGACCATCAAAGCAACAGCCTCGTCCGATGCCGCAACGCTGGAAAAAATGGCGTCCACTACCAACGCTTTGTCAGGAGAGACAACGTCTAAAAATTCAGAAACCCAGCCCCTTCTTTTTGGCGTGGAAAAATCCACCACCACCTCGACGGTGGGAACTTCCGCCACACAGCGCACCCAGCAGGCCACATCCACACTGCCGGACTTTGTCACCCGGCAGGTGGGAAAAAGCATTGTCCGGTCGATCAATACGGGTAACGACACTATCCGGATGCAACTAAAACCCCCAGAGTTAGGCCGGGTGTATATGAATATCGACCATAATGGCAGTTCCATGAAGGTCAGCGTAATCACCGAGCACCAGTCAGCAAAAGATATTCTCACAGCCAATGTCAATGAAATCAAAACCATGCTCTCTTCCTCGGGGATCAATCTTGAGAGCTTCGAAGTTGATATGAGCAGCGATTTCCAGCAGTCCATGGCGGATGCAAGGACCCGAAATCAGTCAAACGGAAAACGACAAGCAAAACGTGGGACCGATGACGATACCCAGGAAAGCGCAGCAGATCTTTTAACGATTCAGACCGCTACTGTAAATGACAGTGGGTCCCTGCACTTTGTTGCATAAATCCCCCCTCCCGCTTTTTGCCATGGATCTGTCAATGTTTTGACAGATCCATGTCAGAAGTGACGATTTTCACCGGATTATTGTGCGCAGGCGCGATATCCGATTTCTTATTCCCGACGATGGGGTTATCTATCAATAAATAATTTTGCAAAAAATGCTTCTTTCATATAACCTTTGCCAATAAACTTTTGTTTCCACACGATCCAGATAAAAACCAATGCGGGCTGGCATAAGATTTGCTGATGTTTTCTTATAACAGCCATGACTGATCCAGTCTATCAACAGACAGGCTCAGTCCATACTTAAAACTGAGAAATCTGTATAGGTTACACAGACTTTTCCATAAACCTGATTTATCAAAAATACTCGCAATTGCCGCCTGCAAGGGCCGCCTGGATGAACGACCAGATTATTTTGGGAGGAATTGTGGCTGACGATCTGCTGGAAAAACTTGAAGACGATGAACTGATTGAATCTATGAACGATGAAGACGGGGATTCAGAGGAAAAACCTGTCAAAACTGGATTTATCGGCAAACTGCTGTCAGGAAAAAAAAAGCTGATCATTATTCTACTTTTGGCGTTATTTTTATTGATCGGGATTGGAGCAGGCGCATTCCTTCTCCTGTCCGGCGGCAAGGAAGAAGAGACTCAGGAACAAGCGACAGAAGAAGATGTCGTGACGGAAGAAAGCATTCAGGCGGCCTTGGAAGACCAGAACAAAGCAATATTTGAAGATATTGTACAGCTCGAACCCTTTGAACAGATTTTTTTAAAACAAGATTCAACAATGCATTACATATCTCTGGGTATTGCCCTTGAAATGATCGAGCCGGAATTTCGAAGACAGGTGTATACCATGGAGCCCAGGATCAGAAAAATAATTGAAACCCAGATGCGACAAATGAGATGGATGGAACTGCGAACACCCCAGGGCAAAATTAAACTGAAAGTCGCACTGCTTAACCGAATAAATCAAATTTTCCCCAAAGTTGCGATAAGGCATATTTATTTTACTAAATTCATAATGCAGTGATGGTGCCATGAGTGAAATACTATCCCAGGACGAAGTTGACAGTCTATTAGACGGACTGGATTCCGGAGAAGTAGAAACCGAAACCGATATTCCGGATATTGTTGAGGAGCCCGTTGAAGGGGTCGTTGCCTATGATTTTACCAGCCAGGACAAGGTGGTCAGGGCAAGGATGCCCACGTTTGACGTGATCAACGAACGCCTGTCCAGGGAAGTTCGGGCCACATTGTCTTCACTGCTTCAGACCAATGTGGATGTGTCTGCCAACCCATTTGACACCCTGAAATTCTCTGAATTTGTCCGCAGCCTTCCGGTACCCACAAGTCTTCACGTATTCAGGATGGAGCCGTTAAGGGGACATGGCCTCGTGGTGTTTGAAAGCCAGCTGGTCTATAACCTAATTGACACTTTTTTTGGCGGGGAAGCCTTGGGAAAAGCAAGGGTGGAGGGCCGTGAATTTACCCGCATTGAAGAGGTGATGATTAAAAAGGCCGTGGTGGCTGTTCTGAAAAATATTGAAGCATCCTGGGCCCCCATAGAGCCGGTAAAAGCATCCCTGATCCGGTCGGAAATGAATCCCCAGTTCACGGCGATCGTACTGCCCACAGACCTTGTCATTGTCACCCGGTTTGAAATCGAACTGGAGCAGGCAGCAGGCAATCTTGTGGTCTGCTATCCCTATTCCATGATCGAACCCATGCGAAATAAGCTGTCATCCGGGGTCCAGGCCGAAATTGAAGAGATCGATTATAACTGGCGGCGGATGATTGAAGAGGTCATTCTTAACTCCCAGGTCGATTTAAGAATTCTTCTGGGCAAGACTGAGATCACCGGTGAACGGTTGTTATATATGCAGCCCGGGGATGTCATCCAACTGGATAACGACGCATCGGATCCCTTGTCCTGTTTTGTGGGAGGGCTTGTAAAACTAAAAGGTTTCATTGGGGTCCAGCGGGGATTTCAGGCATTTAAAATCAACGAAAAAATTGTAACCGACTGTGAGGGCAAACATGGTTGATGAAAACAGCACCACAGATGAAGAAATTCTGGATGAAGAATCCGAACAAAGCGAGGAGCGTGGCGCAAGGGAACTGGATTTTATCCTGGATATCCCTTTAGAGCTTTCCGTGGAACTGGGCAAAACCAAGATGCTGGTCAACGATCTTCTGCAACTGGCCCAGGGGTCCATTATTGAATTAAACAAACTGGCCGGTGAACCCCTGGAGGTTTATATCAACCGTAAGCTCATTGCCCGAGGAGAAGTTGTGGTGGTCAATGAAAAATTTGGCGTTCGTCTCACCGACGTCATCACGCCCATTGACCGCGTTAAATCCCTGGCCGCGGAAGATCAATGAGTCCCCATACGAATATGTGGGTGGAGTTTGGCAAAAGCTTCGGTATGCTGTTTGCCGTTCTGGCTTTTTTTCTGATCGCCCTTTATCTCGTTCGCAGATTCTCGGGCCGCTTCGGAAACAAAGGTTCCATGGCACTGATAAAGATATTATCCGTTCATCATTTATCCCCCAAAGAAAAACTCGTGCTGGTCGCTGTCCAGGAGGAATCGATTCTCATCGGGATTTCACCGGCCGGGATTTCGTCTTTAGCCCGCTTTGACAAGCTGCCGGAGCCATTGCCTGCATCTGAACCCGTTGAAACAGCCAAAGGATTTCAGAATCTGCTCAAAAAAAGCCTGATGAAAGGCAACGATGGGCAAAAGATGCCCGTGGGAAGTAATTCTTCTGATTCCGGTAAAGGAGAACGATCATGATCAAATACCTCTGGCAAGCTTGCTGTATAGGATTAATCATGGCCACAGCGATGATCGTCCTAACCTTTGCTGATACGGCAGAGGCTGTCACATTCCCGATCCCCTCCCTGGAACTGAATATCACCACGGCCCAGGAACCTGAAGAAGTAGCGGTGGTCCTTGAAATTATAGCGCTTTTGACCATCATCACCCTGGCTCCTGCGATTTTAATCCTCATGACGCCTTTTACACGTATCACCATGGTGTTTCATTTCCTGCGCCAGGCGATCGGAACCCAGTCGAGTCCACCCAATCAGGTGATTGTAGGCTTATCACTGTTCATGACTTTTTTTATTATCAAACCTGTAGCCTTAGAGGTGTATGATAAAGCCCTGAACCCATATCTTGAACGTGAAATCTCCTATGAAACGGCCTTTGTTGAAGCCCAGAAGCCAATACGCAAATTTATGCTGCTCAACACCAGGGAAGCCGACATTGCCCTGTTTGTAAAAGAGGCTGACATGAAAAAGCCTGACACCCGGGATGATGTATCGCTTTTAACCTTGATTCCGGCTTATGTGATTTCCGAACTTAAAACAGCCTTTATCATAGGCTTTATTCTGTACGTCCCCTTTCTTGTGATTGATATGGTCGTGGCATCGGTGCTGCTGGCCATGGGGATGATGATGCTGCCCCCGGTTATGATTTCTCTGCCTTTCAAACTAATGCTCTTTGTCCTTGTGGACGGCTGGCATTTGATTGCAGGTTCTATGATTAAAAGTTTTGGAGTGTAACATGACACCAGAATTTATACTCGCATTTGCCAAACAAGCCATCACCCTGACCATCCTTTTGGCCATGCCCATGCTGGGGTTAGGACTAATTGCAGGCCTGGCCATCAGTGTGTTCCAGGCGGTAACCCAAATCCAGGAGATGACACTTACATTTGTGCCCAAGATCCTTGCCGTTTTTATCGGACTTTTATTTGCCGCCCCGTGGATGATGGAAAAGCTGATGGCATTTACGACTAATGTTATTACCAATATTCCCATGTATATCCGGTGAATTAATGTTTGAACGAAAAGTCACCCACCTGCGGCGTTGCTGCACAAAGCTGCAATCCTCACGTACTATAGTACGCTCCGGTTTCAGCTTTGTTTGCGCCTTGCATCTGGGCAACTTTTCGTCCAAACACGGGAATTCGTTAAGGCACGAATTAGGAAAAAGCGGCTGTGGAACTGCTTGATCTCATAGATCCCGTTCGCTTCAGAATCTTTATGCTGGTTCTGGCTCGGGTATCCGTGTTTTTATTTTTGTTTCCTATTTTTGGATCCAATATAATTCTCAACCGGCTTAAAATGGCGCTGGCCCTGGTTTTGACCCTGTTGTTCTATACGGTGGTGCCTGTGGATCCGGCCCGTTTTCCAGAGGATGTCCCCACCTTTGGCCTGATGCTTGGTGCAGAGATCCTTGTGGGCCTTACCCTGGGACTTTGCCTGCGGATTTTTTTTGCAGGCATCCAAATGGCCGGCCAGGTCATCGGTTTTCAGATCGGATTTGCTATGATTAATGTCATGGACCCCCAAAGCGGTGAGAATGTCTCCATCATGGACCAGATCGGCTACTGGATCTGCCTGGTCATTTTTCTTATACTCAACGGCCATCATATAATCATTATGTCCATGATTGACAGCTTTGACCTGGTGCCGGTGGGTGGATTTGTGATGCATTCCGCACTCATGCCCCGGCTTCTGGATGTAGGGGCCGGATTGTTTGTGACGGCCATTAAAGTTGGTGCTCCGGTCATTGCCGCACTGACCTTTGTCAATACCGGTTTTGGATTAATTGCAAAATTTTCGCCCCAGACCAATGTGATGATTGTGGCGTTCCCGGTGAAAATCGCCGTGGGTCTGATTTTTTTTTCCATGACCCTGCCCATCATCGCCATCGTTACCCGGGATTACCTGGAACCGTGCAGAAAATTACTTCTGGCATTATTATTTTATATGGGCGGAGGATAAAATATGGCCGAAGATCCAGAAGGCGGCGGCGAGAAGACCGAAGACGCATCGGGGCGAAAACTCAAAAAGGCACGGGAGGAAGGCCAGGTTGCCAAGAGCATGGAAATCCCCTCGGTGTTTGTGGTGCTGGCCGGTGTTACGGCGCTGTATGTCACGGCATCTTTTTTCTACCAGAACTGCGTGGAAGTCTTTCGGTACAACTTTATGTTTGACCGGGTGCCGGAACTGAACCCGGCAGATCTGACGGTCATGCTGATATATCACGCCAAAAAAATATTTTTGATGTGCCTGCCTGTATTTGCAGCCGTAGTTGTTGTGGCCGTGATTTCCAACCTGGCGCAGGTTGGATTTCAGATATCCTGGAAAGCCTTGGAACCCAAATTAACTAAACTGAATCCCATTAACGGGTTTAAACAAAAGTTTTCTTCATCGTCCGCCGTCGAATTTCTTAAATCACTGGTCAAGCTTGGGGTAATCTCAGTGGTCTGTTATCTGGCCACACGGGGTGATTTTTCCAAGTTACTTACCCTGTATGATAACTCCATAGCCCAAATTCTGCTTTTTCTTTTTATTAAATCGTTTTGGATTTTTATAAAAGTCTGCCTTGTCATGATCTTGGTTGCCATACTGGATTATGCGTTCCAGAAATGGAAATTTTTAGAAGACCAGAAGATGACCAAAAAAGAAGTCAAAGATGAACGTAAGCAAACAGAAGGGGATCCGGCTGTTAAATCCAGGATTCGCCAGCTCCAGATGGCCGCAGCCAGAAAACGTATGATGGCGGCCGTACCCCAGGCGGATGTGGTGGTGACCAACCCGACGCACCTTGCCGTGGCATTGCAGTATGACAAACAAAAAATGGATGCCCCGAGCGTTGTGGCCAAAGGCGCAGGTGCCGTGGCCGAAAATATCAAAAAAATTGCCCGGGAAAATGATGTCCCGGTCGTAGAAGATAAGCCGTTGGCCCGAAATTTGTATAGAGTAGTAGATATCGGTGACCAAGTTCCATTTGAATACTATCAGGCTGTGGCGGAACTGCTTGCCTATGTTTATGGGCTTAAGAACGGTTAAGTAAACTTAAAGTCATTTTTTTGGCGCTTGGTGTCAAGCAACCATCAGATAGGAGACCTGGTGATCACATTTATAATTTTGCCGACTATTTTAACTTCGATAGCGGGATCGCTATCGCAATCGAAATATCCATTGTTTTCAATTCCGATCCCGATGACCTTTTCATTATAAATGCGGTTACCCTGAACAAGGAGGATAAATGGCAGCAGAAAACGTGGGAATAATGGCCACGATGAAAAAAGAGTCATCAGATATCCTGATGGTTCTGGCCTTTATCGGCATTCTGATGGCAATGATCCTGCCTTTGCATCCCATTATCCTTGATTTCTTTCTGGCGCTGAATATTTCCCTTGGTGTTGTGGTACTGATCACCACCATGTATACGCAAAGGCCACTTGACTTCAGTATCTTTCCCTCCCTGCTTCTGGTACTCACCCTGTTCAGGCTCTCGTTGAACGTGGCATCCACCCGGCTGATTCTTTTACATGGCAGCGAGGGGCCTGAAGCGGCAGGAGCCATCATCATGTCATTCGGATCCTTTGTGGTGGGCGGCAACTATGTGGTGGGTCTAATTATTTTTATAATCCTGGTGCTCATCAATTTCATGGTCATCACCAAGGGTGCCGGTCGTATTGCAGAGGTCGCCGCCCGTTTTACGCTGGATGCCATGCCCGGCAAACAGATGGCCATTGACGCGGACCTCAATGCCGGCATGATCGACGAATTAGAAGCAGGGGAGCGAAGGGCAGCCATTGCCAGGGAATCGGAATTTCATGGTGCCATGGATGGTGCCTCCAAATTTGTACGTGGCGACGCCATTGCCGGCATTATCATCACGTTAATTAATATCGGTGCAGGCTTTATTATCGGTGTAGTACAGCAGGGTATGCCCCTTGGCGAAGCGTTGACCAATTACACGTTGCTCACCGTGGGTGACGGCCTTGTCTCCCAGATCCCGGCGCTGTTAATCTCCGCGGCCGCAGGTCTTCTGGTCTCCCGATCCGGGGCGGAAAGCAAGATGGGGCAGGAATTTGCAAAACATCTATTTTCCAGTTCCACCCCGGTCATGGTTGGCGGGGTCATTGTTTTTCTCATGGGCGCCATCCCGGGCCTGCCCACCATCCCCTTCATGACATTAGGCATTACCATGGGGACTGTTGCCTGGTACTTTTTAGGGCAGCAAGAAAAAAAAGAGGAAGAAAAACAGCAGGAAATTGAAAAGGCAGAGACCCAGGCCCAGGAAGAGACACCTGGAAAGCCCGAGGATGTGGATCATCTGCTGCGTCTGGATACCATGGAACTGGAAGTGGGGTATGGCCTGATTCCCCTGGTGGACAAGCAGCAGGACGGCACGCTTCTGGGCCGGATCAAGGCCATCCGCAGGCAGTTTGCCACGGAAATGGGTATCATTGTACCGCCCATCCATATCCGGGATAACCTGAATTTAAGCCCGGCCCAGTACCGTCTTATGATCAAGGGTGTTGAGGCGGCAGGGTCGGAACTGATGGTCAATCACTACCTGGCCATGGATCCGGGGGGTGCAGCCAAAGAGATAGACGGCATTGATACGGTGGAACCGGCCTTTAACCTGCCGGCCCTGTGGATACCCATGTCCAGGGAAGAGGAAGCCAAGTTTGCCGGATACACGGTGGTGGACAACTCCACGGTGATTGCCACCCACCTGACCGAAATCATTAGAAACAACGCCCACAACCTGCTCAGCCGTCAGGATGTCCAGCATCTTCTGGATAACCTGGCCAAAACCAGCCCCAAGGTGGTGGAGGAGCTGGTGCCCAATCTGTTAAGTGTCGGCGCTGTCCAGAAGGTGCTCCAAAACCTCTTGCGCGAACGGATCTCCATACGGGATCTGTTGACCATCGTGGAGACCTTGGCAGACTTTGCCCCGGCAGGCAAGGATCCGGACCTGTTAACCGAATATGTACGCCAGCGTGTGGCCAAAGGAATGCTCGCGCCTTATTTGCAACCCGGTAAAAAGCTGCAGGTCATGACGTTGGACCGCAGGCTTGAAGAAATTCTAACAAAAAATATTAAACGGACCGACCATGGGGTTTACTTAGCCCTGGAGCCGGTATTAGTCACGGAATTTGTCGGTGCCATATCCAAACAGGTGGAAAAGCTCATCACATTAAACACCCAGCCGGTACTCATGACCTCGCCCACGTTGCGCCGTCATGTCCGTCGTATGATTGAGCCCTCTCTTCCCAATGTATTTGTGGTATCCCACGCCGAAATCGTGGACGATATAAACCTGCAGGCTGTCGGAAAAGTGAGTTTAAAGAATGGATAAAAAAATTTTCAGGGCCCCCAATATCCAGACAGCCCTTGCCGGCGTCAAGGAGGAGCTGGGACCCGATGCCATGATTCTTTCCACACGAAAGGTGCCCAAATCCCCCAAAGACCCCTATGGCAAAACCATGTTCGAAGTTGAGGCTGCAATGCCTTCAACTGAAGATGATAAGCCTGACGCGCCTGTTTTGCAGGATGTGGAAACCCTGAAGTCGGATATTGCCGAGATCAAGGACATCCTCTCAGTGGCGGGTTTCGGTTCCGGTGTGCAATCTATTTTGTGCAACCATTTTGAATCCGTGGGTGTGCTTGCCTCTCTGCTTCGTTGCGGTGTCAGCGAACGCCTGGCAACAGAGCTTGTCCAAAAAGCGGCCACAGAACTGAATCAAGACCTTGATAAGGTTTCGCAAATGAAGCAGTTGAAAAAGAAAGTGATGGGGCTTTGCCTGGATCAATTTCGTACCAAGGATTTTTTCACCCGGCATAACTCTTCCGGGCTTCCCCAGGTGGCGGCCTTTGTGGGGCCGACTGGTGTAGGAAAAACCACCACCATTGCCAAACTGGCCGCCTGTCTGAGCTTTACGCGTAAAATGAAGGTAGGGCTGGTCTCCATAGACAACTACAGGATCGGGGCCTTTGAGCAGCTCAAGGCCTATGCCGGCATCATGGGGCTGGTCTGTGTGCCGGCCTTTTCACGCCAGGATCTGGCATGCGCCCTGGACCGGATGAAATCCATGGATCTGGTACTGATCGATACGGCCGGGCACAGCCATTATGACAAGGAAAAAATTGACGAAATCCTTGAGCTGATCAAAAATGATTTCCAGATCAGCGTTCATTTAACCTTGAGTGTTACTTCTGAATTGATTAATATGAAAGAAGCGGCATCTGCTTTTTCCGTATTTAATCCAGATACCTATGTGTTTACAAAAATAGATGAGACAAAAAGATGCGGGAAAATTCTTGACCAGGTGGCAAGCCATGACTTGCCGGTGTCATTGGTGACCAACGGCCAAAAGGTACCCGAGGATTTGATTATCCCGGACCGCCATGAGCTTTTAAAGATAATTCTAAAAAAAGAGCCCAAAGGAGATTAGGTGGATCAGGCAAAAGGACTGCGGCAGATGGCCAGGACAAATGCGATGCAAAAACGGGAACGGATCAAAGATTCCACAGGCAGTGCATATCCCAGAGTCATAGCGGTGACCAGCGGAAAAGGCGGGGTGGGTAAAACCAACATTGTGGGAAACCTGGCCGTGGCCATGACACGACTGGGCAAAAGGGTGGTGATCATAGATGCGGATGTAGGCCTGGCCAATATTGACATCGTATTTAACTTGAGACCCAAATATAACATCCGCCATCTGGTGTCCGGGGAAAAATCATTGCGTCAGGTAATGGTAACAACGAATCATGGTATCGGCATTTTGCCCGGGGGATCAGGGTTTGCAGATCTGACCCGTTTCAGCGAAGGTGAAAAACTGACACTGCTGTCTGAATTCGAAGCGTTTTCCGATATGGCGGACATCATTTTGCTGGATACCGGGGCCGGTATTTCATCCAATGTGCTCTATTTTAACGCATCTGCGGACCAATGTCTGGTGGTGGCCACCACAGAACCCACCTCTATTACCGATGCCTACGCCCTGATGAAGGTCATGTCCCAGGAATACGGCATAAAGCATTTTAAACTGGTGGTGAACATGGCGGACAACCGGAATGGGGCAAAAAGAGTTTATGGATCTTTAAGCAATGCCCTGGATAAATTTTTAAAAAATGTGGTTCTGGAATATTGCGGATATATTCCCTTTGATCCTGCCCTGCAAAAAGCGGTTCGAAACCGCAGCATCCTTTTGGATAATGTAAAGCACAGCCCTGCAGCCGATGCCATGTCCGATATTGCAAAAACGCTGCTGAATGACGGCAGAACGAACCAGAACCAGGGGAATCTGACCTTTTTTATGAGCCGGGTGTTTGCGGCGGCCCAATAACGGCCACGGGGCGTCCTTGGTCTGTCTACCCCCGGCCTCGGCCCACAACAAAGATAGAAAGATCTGAGTAACTTACCCAGTCTTTCATATAAAAAAATGATGATGGTCATTGTACGAAAGGAAACAATACTATTTCCATGAAATACCCCCTTAAAAAAGATAAGGCGGCGTGGGAAGCCTGGCGGCAGGAAAGCATTGTCAATTACGCATATCTGGTCCGATACATTGCCTCCCGGTTCGCCATGCGTCTGCCTGCCAGCGTGCTCTTTGACGAACTGATGTCAGCAGGTTCATTAGGGCTCATTGATGCGGTGGACAAATTTGATCCAAGCAAGCATGTGAGCCTTGAGACCTATGCCCGGTATCGTATCAAAGGCGCCATTCTGGATGAATTGCGCAGTATGGATACTTACTCAAGGTCCATGCGAAAAAAAATCCAGGATATCACCCGGGCGGCAAAAACCATTGAAGACGAAAAGGGGCGGCCGGCAGATGACGATGAAATATGTAAAGTTTTAGGTGTAGATCTGGAAACGTACCAGAATATGCTGACCGATATACATGGCGCGGCTGTTCTCAGTCTGGATGATTTCATCAAGACCAAAAAAAATGATATCTCTTCCCAGACCCGTTTTCAAGCCGGCCTCAGAGGTGAGGAAAATCCCGAAGAAGACCTCTACCGGGCAGAACTGAAATCCATTCTGGTGAAGGCCATCAAAAAATTGACGGAAAAAGAGCAGATGGTTATCTCCCTTTACTATTATGACGAACTGACATTGAAAGAAATTGGAGAAGTTTTGTCTTTGACTGAATCCAGGATATGTCAGATCCATACGGCTGTTCTGATGAAATTGCATGCTAATTTGGATAGTTACGAGACATAATTTGATTTACTTGGCCTGATATTTGCTTTACTATAAATAAAGTAAATCTGCATAAAACAGTAAAGCAATATTCATTTTTTAAATTTTTAGGGGGAGTTATGTCAGATACAATTTTGGAAGAAGACGATCTAATTTCCCAGGAAGATATAGACAGTCTGCTCAACGATTCCGGCCCGGATGAAGAAGATTCTAACATCGAGGAGGAAGATGCCGGCGAACTGTCCCAGGACGACATCGACAGCCTGATGACCGATAACGTTATGGATGACGAGGCCCCCGAAGACGATGCCGGCGAATTGTCCCAGGATGACATTGACAGCCTGCTCAACGGCCCCGACCAGGATGATGATGATTCCGACAACGGAGAAGAAGATGCTGGAGAGTTATCCCAAGACGACATCGACAGCATGATGACCGATAATGCCATCGATGACAAGGCCCCCGAAGAGGATGCCGGCGAGTTGTCCCAGGATGATATTGACAGTCTGCTTAACGGACCCGACCAGGATGATGATGATTCCGACAACGCCATGGATGATGACGAGTTGATCTCACTGGAAGATATTCAGGGCGCAATGAGTGACGACGATATCCAGGAAAATGACGTCTTAGATTCTGAACCGGTTTCGGCAGCAGAAACGGAACCAGAACCTGAGGCCTTAGATCCTGAATCAACCATGGACAATATGACGGAGCAAATCCAGGAAGATGAGGACGAGGCGGTTGACGATGCCCCGGTTACTGAAGCTTTGGGCCGGGATGAAGATCCCTTAGACGACCCCATAGATGAAGACCAGGCTGCAGATGCAGCGGATTGTATGCTCACCCAGGAAGCCATGGATGCCCTGATTGAGGCCGGCCTTCCGGTCCAGGATGATCCGGAAGGGGATACGGGGGAACGTCAAGCAGATGACGGAGAGGACGAAGATGATACGCTGCTGGACGAAATAGAACAGACCTCTGAAACAGATGATGGCTGGGAGGACGATGCCGTCCAGGAACAAGAAGATGACGTCACCCAGGAAGATATTGATGCCCTTCTCCAGCAGTCAGATGAGACCGATGATTTTCTGGATGAAGATGAGGACATCCTCATATCCCAGGACGACATCAATACCCTGCTCATGGCCGCAGATCAGGAAGATGAAGATCTACTCGGCGATATTGAGGGAGACGACGATGTGTCTGATCCGGCGGACCAGTCCCAAGACCTGAAACCCGATGCGGATCAGGTGGTTCTGGAAGGTATTGAAGGTGCCGAAATATCCGTTCCCAAAGAAGCGTCTGCGGAAGACGCGTCTAAAAAAGGCGGAAAGATAAAAGCCCTTTTCAAGTCAAAAATCGTACTTGCTGCCGCTTCTGTCCTGCTGTTTATGGGTATATCCGTTCCCTTAAGTTATTTTCTGTTTTTTTCAAATGAACCTGTGCCATTGCCTGAAAAACAGACCGCCTCTTTGACGGAAATTGATCTTATCCGGGACGGCCAGACAAATATTTCCGGAGATGGGGCGATTTTACCGCCCAGCCGAAGGTCAGGAACCATTTTGTTAACAGATTTTATAATTCTTGCATCCGATCAAAGCCGGACCATGACCTATGTGTATGCAGATGTATCTATTGATTATTCAGATCAAAGGGCTTATGATGAAATAAACAGCAACCTTGCCTTCTACCGGGATTTAATATATGGGGCTATCCAGACCCGGCTGGTATCGGAAAATAATCATGAGGTGACCGAAGCTGATCTGCTGTGGGGTGTGGAAACTTCATTGAAAAAGGTGTTACCCCCCCAATATATTGACAAGATCAGCTTTAAATCTTTTAAAGCAACTTAATGCAGGGAACAAATGACCACAGTTCATGGACATAACCAGATTTTTCAGCAATCCGGTATTGCCCAGGATTTGAGCCACCAGATCCAGTCTCCTAAACCGGATCCTGATCAGGCCGCAGTGCAACAGCAAAATCAGCAGGTGGAAGAAAACACAACGGTTCAGGAAAGCGAAGAGACTCTCTCTTTGAAAAAAGATAAAGAGAAGGAAAACGAAAAGAAAAAACGTAAAGAGGCCCTGAAGGCCAAACGTGCAGAGAAACAACTACCTAAAGATGACCTGCCGCCGGACCCGGATGGACCGGGCAGGCTTCTAGATACCACGGCATGATGCTGAAGGTTCCCACTGAGTTTCTTGTTGTCCTATCTCTAACCATTGATCTGTTTTTAATCTTCCTGCTGTGTCTTTTTATCCGGCGGGCCAATCGACTTCAACGCAGTCCTAACCCAATGCAGGAAAATGATTTTGACGACATTGCCGCCCAGACGCGTGAAAAAGCCCAGGTTGTAGCCAGGGAGGTGCTGACGGAAACCTCTGCGATGATTGAACCGATTTTGGAGGCCTCAAAGGATGCGGCCGTGGAATTTGAGCGACTGGTACAAGAGAAGCAGGCGCTGACCCGCAAACTTGACAAGTCTCTGGATTCAAAAATCATCAGCATCAATCTACTGCTGTCCCGGGCCAACACCCTTTACAGCCAGCTTGAAAACCATCACAATTCCCTGCTTAATACCCAGCCCAAGGGAGCGACGGCTTTATATCACAAAGAGACCGATGTTCTCGATCAGCAGCAGCGGATCATTGATCTTTACTATCAAAAGATGGATGTTGACACCATTGCAGAAAGGCTTTCCATACCCAAAGGGGAGGTTGCGCTTGTCATTGACCTCAAGGAAAAATTTATTGCAATGGAGAAATCCAGATGATCCCCAGCCTGCCCATTGCTGCCTTGAAAATTATCAGCGCCAATCAGGAACACTCCCGCTTGTCGGATCTCATAAATTTAAAGCCGGGCCAAATTGTCAATGCAAAGGTGCTTGATGTCAAACCTGAAAATCGCGTGCAACTGCTTTTATCAGGAAAATCAGAAATCGGCCCCGGCTCGGGGACGCTTGTTCATGAGGACACACAACACCTGTCAGGTGACAGGAAAGGACCTGTTTCAACAACCTCAACAAGCCATTCAAATCCCCCCGGCAAACCGTTGCCGGCCGGTCAAAAAGTTGAGGTTTTAACGTCACTGTCATTAAAGACGGGCATGTCGCTGACCTTGACCGCTGTTGCCACCCGGAAGGGTCCGGTGCTGAAACCGGTTCCATCCACCTCTTTAGCTTCGTCCCTTCCGCTGTCTTCCACCGGCACGGATGCTGCGCTTAAAATTCTTCCCGGCAAACAAACGTCTTCCACATCAACCGAATCAGGTATAAAACCCGGTCAAACAATGGATGCAAAAGTTCTTGATGTTACCGCCCAGAACCGGGCTCAATTGCTTGTAAGCGGTCAAAAACTGTCTGTTTCCACCCAGCTTCCGTTGGTCCGGGGTATGGATCTTCCCATGAAGGTTATCCGCTCCCAGGACGGTATTGTGCTAAAGCCGATTTTGACCCCGTCAGTCCCTGTATCCAGCCAAACAGCAGGTTCCGCAAAGAATGCTGAAAGCCCGATGCCTTTCGTGCAAACGGCCTTGCCCGATTCACAGACACTTGCCGAGACAAAAAAATCGTTTCGGCCCACGCCCTTTCAATCCTTTTCCCCGGCAAAAATATTCCTGGGTTTAAGTGCGCTTAGCCAGGCCAACGAACCGCTTCTGAATGATATTCTAATGGGGCTTTCCCTGAAATCCGATGTGCGGGATGATCATTTTTTGCCTAAAATCATCGAGAACATGGGCCTAAGTTTTGAAAAGAAACTGGCACACAGTCTTGAAGATGCCCCGGATAAAAAAACGGTTGCCCAAGTGATCAAACAACTGGCAGGCCAGGATCTGAAAGCGGCCACGTTGTCCCTTAACGGCATGGAAAGTGACTCAGATAAAACCACTGCTAAAACAACTGTTAACACCACTGTATTAAAACATATCTCAGATGCGTTGGATCACTTTGCACAGGTAAATGTCAAATCCGGGGACAGCGGACAACCCCAGGAAGGTGCTCGATTTCTGTTGCCGTTTCCTGTGTGGCGGGAGGATGGCTTTGATTTTGGTCAACTTATGGTGGACACCGGCAAAACTGGCTCAGCAAATACAAAAAAAATGCTCAGCATTTCCTTTCTATTGAATATGACGGTTCTTGGTCCTTTACGGGCAGATTTTTCTATTCTGGATAAAACGATTTCCGGCCGATTTCTGCTGGAAAATCAGGCAATCTGTGATCACCTTATCCCTAAAATTACAGACTTGAGACAACGCCTGTCAAAAATTGGCTATCAGGCAGGAAACATCGACTGCCAGGTCGCCAGGCCGGAACAAATTGCCCCGACCAGCTTAATGCTTTCCATGAAAACACCCGATGACATGCACGGTCTCAATATTGTGGTTTAACCATGACACCAAAAGACAATAAAATAAAAAAGGCCGTTGCCCTTAAATATGACCGACTTAAGGATGCGGCACCAGCGGTAACAGCCAAAGGCCAGGGAAAGGTGGCTGAAAATATCATCGCACTGGCTTTGGAGCATGGGGTTCCGGTAAAGGACGATCCAGACCTGGTGGAGGTCCTGGCATCCCTGGACATCAGTCAGGAAATCCCGGCTGAAATATATGTGGCAGTGGCCGAACTTCTTGCGTTTGTTTATGGGGCCAATGCCGAAGATCCTAAAAAAAAGTCATAGTGAACTTCACAAATCATTATTCTTCAAGTTTTGTGCTGTCAACAAGGCGGTTGCATTTATGGCAGGCCATTTTATAATTCCGGACCTTGCCCCGAAATAATACTTCACCGCAAAACGGGCAAAAATAATCTTTAAACGCCAGTTGAGCATGCTTTATCCGGGTTTGCTCCAGGCCGGACAGATGATGGGAAGGCATTGCTTGTAAAGTCTCTATACCTGCAGGGTGCTGGAAAGAGGGATGATCCAGGTCAGTGTAATAGCCGTTGTTTCTCATAAATTCCCTTCTTATCTTTTTCTTAAGTCCTCACATAATGCGATTTTTGCTTTATACCTAAACCGGTCCGGATGCAAGGAGATTTTTATTGTCCCTCTGATTGACTGCGGCAATGGGCGCGTTTAATGAGATCCTTTTTGACCCCAAACCAAGTGGTGGGAAAATTTTTCTGGGTGCGTCAAATTCGACGATCTCAGATGTCGGCCTTTTGGCACATTATTTTTAATAATCAGATCGTTTTTCTCTCACTACAAGCCTTAAAAGATATTTTTTTATACAAAGAGGATGGCTCTAAAGCCAGGGCGAATTGGTTCTGTGGATTGTTATATCATTTGATGATGAACACCCTATTAAAACGGCTAAAAGCTATAACAACCACAAAGAACACGAAGTTCACGAAAAAAATGCTTCATGGTCTTCGTGTTCTTTGTGTCCTTCGTGGTGACATAAAAATGCCTGTCCATAGCAAAGTCCCCCGCCCCAGGGTCCGGCATGAATGAATAAAAGATATGGCACCCCATTTGCATAGACAGTGGGTAAGGTGAAATCAAACCAATCAATGCCGCAAGGCACATCGGCAAATCATGCAAAGGAGTAAACGGCCCTATGATTCTTGAAATGACGCGACCGACCCAGGGCGGGTTAAGGCAGGAACGAAAACTCGAGGCAGTCTCCAATAACCTGGCCAATGCGTCCAGCATTGGGTTTAAAAAAGATTTCGTCAGTTTTGACAAGGCGTTCAAGGCCCGGGTAGATCAGGATTTCACCCAGGGGAATGTGATCAAAACAGACAACTCCCTGGATGTGGCATTAGGCCCCCAGGGTCTTTTTAAAGTGGAAACCCCGGACGGTATCAAGTACACGCGAAACGGCAATTTTTCCTTGAGCAGTGAAGGTATTCTTGTGGATAAAAGCGGTAATCCCGTCATGGGTGAGGGTGGCGCCATCTTTATGGATACGGTGGACCCGAATACAAGTGTAAATATCAATGAATACGGGCAGATCTTTTTAAATAATGCGCTATTGGATACCCTTGATGTGGTCTCTTTTGAGGACATGGAGAAACTTGAGAAAACCGGGGATAATCTGTTTGTCTATACCGGAGATACGACAGATGAAGTTCCCCTTGAAAATGTCAGGGTTGAAGCCGGCTCCCTTGAGCAGGCCAATGTTCAGGTCGTAGAGGAAATGGCAAAAATGATTGATTATCAGAGGATGTTTGAAACCTACACCAAGTCGATGAAAACATTTGATGAAATTGATTCAAAAGCAATTAATGAAGTAGGGCAATTCGCATAAAGGAGTCAACTTATGATACGGGCACTTTGGTCGGCAGCCACGGGAATGATGGCCCAGGACACCCAGATTGGTGTTACCTCCAATAACTTAGCCAACTCGTCCACCACCGGGTTTAAAAAATCCCGGGCAGCATTTGAGGATTTAATGTATATGACCCAGCGGGTCGCAGGGCAAACAACTCCCGGCGGAGGACAGGTGCCGACTGGCATTCAGGTGGGCATGGGTGTGAACACGGCAGGTATCCAGAAAATATTTACCCAGGGAGATCCTATCCAGACGGACAATCATCTGGATTTTGCAATCCAGGGTGAAGGATTTTTCAGGGTCCTGCACGGGGATGAGGATATGTATACCCGAGCCGGCGATTTTTCCCTGGACAGTGAGGGGTATATTACCTCCCAGGCAGGGGACCGTCTTCAGCCCGAGATCACCATCCCTGCGGAGGCTGTCACGATCACTCTGGACGGTGACGGCACCTTGACCGTGTTTGCCGACGATGACACCATTCTGGCAACAGAGCAGGTTCTTATAACGACCTTTGTAAATCCCGCCGGTTTATATGCTGTGGGCGGCAACCTGTTCAGGGAAACCGAAGGTTCAGGACCCCCACAGGAAAATACACCGGGGGAGAACGGGGCCGGGACCGTATTGAACTACTACATTGAAGGTTCCAACGTGGACGTTGTTGAAGAGATGGTCAGTCTGATTTCGGGCCAACGCACATATGAGGCCAATTCAAAATCCATCACCACGGCCGATAGTATGCTGGGAACGGCCGTCCAGTTGAAATCTTAAAACATTGAATGGATACCGCCATGAATCCCCGTACAAATTATAAAAAATATCTGACGGCAGTATCCTGCCTGATCTGCATACTCCTTTTCAATTTACCGGCAAAGGCTTTAACACCGAAAAAAATTTTTATTGAGATTACCCGGACAGCAGAAGTAACACGTCCTGTTATATACTTAGGAGAGATTGCCAATATCACAGCGCCTGATTTTTTCAAAGAGGAACTGACACGCATTGATCTTGGCAAATCACCACGGGCCGGGCGAATGAAACAGCTTTCAGGTGAACGGATCACAGCGGCAATCAATGCCATGGGCCTGAATGAGCATGACATCAATATTCAGGTTCCTAAACGGGTATTTATCAAACGCGCCGGCCAAGAGATTGACCCGGCATATGTGGAAAAGGCGCTTCGACAATTTTTAGCCAAATTTTTGCCAAAGGGACAATTCAAGCTGAATGCGTTCAGGGTCCGTGGGATTGAACCCTATCCCCAGGGTGATTTATCCCTGGTATTTGACCCGCGCTATAGACCTTCGGGCAATGACCGCCTGTCTGTTCATGCCGAAGTCTGGGTGGACGGCGTTAAACAGGACCGGTTGACGGTCACAGGGCGCCTGTCACAGATCAAGCCTGCAGTTGTTGCGGCAACGCGCCTGAAAAGAGGACAGACTATTACCCCGGCCGATGTCACCCTCCAGGATATGGATGTATTCGGACGGCACAAGGATTTAATAACTTCGGTTGATCAGGTCATCGGCATGATGGTGACCCGGAACATTGACAAAGGGGAATGTATTACCCAACGAGAATTCAAACAGGCCCCGGCCATTGAAAAGGGCGCCGTGATAAAACTGACAGCCAAGAAAGACCGTTTATCCATTATCACTTTAGGGATCTGCAAGGAAGACGGGTATCCGGGCCAAACTGTGACAGTGCAGAATTTAACATCGGGAAAACTGGTGCGCGGTCTTGTTACTTCAGACGGCACCGTGGAAGTCGTTTTTTAGCCGGGAGGTTTGGCATGTGTTCAATTCAAAAAAATCTAATAAGAAAAGATGTGTTGGCATTTGTATTGATTCTTATGGCGGCAACGCTTACCGGCTGTATGTCCGGTGGCGGGGATCCGGCCTTAAGCGCCATCCCCCAGGACGCAATGCCTGAACCCGCCGTGCAGCCCAATTACACCATGACTAAGCCTGCGGAAGGCTCTCTTTGGACGGCCCAGAACAGATTCCTGCTGGATGACACCAAAGCGGCTTATATTGGCGACACAGTGATTGTAGACATTGTGGAAAATTCATCATCTGAAATGGAGGTCAACTCCGAGGGTAAGCGTACAACCAGTATGTCGGTGGGTGTACCGACGTTGAATGCCTTCGGGAAAGTGACGCATCTTGGCGGTACTGTCGGTGACAAACTCATTGACACCAGTTTTCAAAATTCAACCAAAGGTGAAGCCACAAGTGACAGAGCCGGTAAGGTCACGGCCTCTATTGCGGCCCGGGTGACCGAAGTAATGCCCAACGGGAATTTAAGCATCTTCGGGCGCAGGGCCATGAAAGTCGACAACGAAGTCCAGTACATCATGGTTTCAGGAATTGTAAGACCCGACGATATTGATTCAGACAACCGGGTGGCGTCCACCTCTTTAGCTGACTCACACATTGAATATTACGGCAAAGGCGCCCTTGCCGATAAACAGAAACCGGGATGGGGAACACGGATAATTGACAATATCTGGCCCTGGTAAGCGTTGGGAAATAAAAAAGGAGCGGGCATCATGAACAAACGGTTAAAAAAAATAATGATCAGTATAGGGACTATGCTGTGCCTGTTCTTCTTTTCGGATGCCGCCACGGCCACCCGGATCAAGGACATGGCAGCCATCCAGGGGGTCAGATCCAATCAACTCACGGGCTACGGTCTGGTGGTAGGACTGGACGGCACCGGCGATAAGAACAATATTCTGTTTACCCGGCAGTCTTTGACCAATATGCTTAAAAAGATGAATCTTCATTTCGACAAAAGCCAAATCAAGGTAAAGAATGTGGCGGCCGTCATGGCCACGACCAATATTCCGCCCTTTGCCCGCATCGGCGACCGCATTGACATAACGGTTTCGTCGTTAGGTGATGCCACAAGTCTTAAGGGCGGAACACTTTTAATGATGCCCTTGAAAGGGGTTGACGGTAACGTCTATGCCATTGCCCAGGGTGCAATCAGCCTTGCCATTCCCGCTGGTATGAATGATCGGAGCAGTCATCTTCTCACCGCCCGGATTATCAACGGGGCAACGGTTGAACGAGAGATTCCTTTTAAACTGGAAGGGAAAAAAAAGTTAACCCTGTCCCTGTTCCGGCCCGATTTCACCACTGCCCGGCGGGTGGGAGATACTATCAATGCAGCTTTAGGAGAAGGGATCGCAAAGATCATTGATGCAGGTTCCATCCAACTGAATGTTCCAGAATCCATGCAGCAGGAACATGTAGCTGAATTTATTGCCGATGTAGAAGGACTCTCGGTGGTCCCGGATACAATCGCCAAGGTTGTAATCAATGAAAAAACCGGCACTGTGGTGATCGGCAGTGAGGTGACGATTTCAAATGTGGCCGTTGCCCACGGGGATCTGAACGTGGTGATTCAAGGGCAAAATCCCGAATATGTTATGGAACTGCCCGGCACATCCACTATTGGAGAACTGGTGAATGGGCTGAACTCTTTAGGGGTCCGGCCCAGGGACCTGATCAGTATTTTGGAAAGCATTAAGGCTGCCGGGGCATTACAGGCCAGCCTGGAGATTCTTTAGTGTTCGAACGAAAAGGCACCCAGCTGCGGCGTTACAGAAAAATTTGCAATCCTCACATACTTTAGTATGCTCCGGTTAAAAATTTTTCTGTGCCTTGCATCTGGGCAACTTTTCGTCCAAACACGGGCTTCGGTCCGGTCTTTGTTCATATGATTTAATAAAAAAGGGGGAAATTATGTCAATTCAAATGCTCGGTGCTATGACGCCTGCGGCGGCGGCCAAGGATGCCACGGATACGGCCAAGCAGCTTCAGCGAAACAAAGACCTTGAAAAAGCCTGCCAGGGGTTTGAGGCGCTGATGCTTGATACCTTGATGCAGCGTATGCGGGATACCCTGCCCGGAGACAGTCTTTTCCCCGAAAGTAATGCGTCGGATATCTACCAGTCTATGCATGACCAGTATCTAACGGATAATTTATCCCAGGAAGGTCGTGTCACCGGATTCAAGGAGTTCTTATACCAGCAGCTTCAGGGGGATGTGTAACAGCCTGTTGCTGCATCGGATCGCGGGAATTACGCCGAATCATGGCATAATAGTTGCTTTTATATCTACACAAACACAAAAACCGGAAAATATTTCTTTGTGTTATGGATTGAGCCTGTTCTAAAACAGCTTAATCTTCGATTTGATATTAACATAACAGGGAGAAAATATATGGAAAAAGCTGCCGATAGTATCCAAAACTTGCTCAAAGAAAAACTTGCCTGCTACCAGCAACTGCACCAGATATTAAAGGCTGAAAAAAAGGCTATCGGAGCCATTGACCTTGGCATGATCTGGGAGACAACCAGGGCCAAGAAAAATCTTGCCGGCAAAATTGAGACATTGCGAAAGAACATGCTTGCTGCCTGCCAAAATCATTTTCCCGGCATGAGAAAAAAAATGAATAAAAATACGGATTCGTTTTCCCTGACTGAACTGGTATATGCCCTGCCGCTGCACAATAAACACAAAAGAGATATCAGACAGCTCAAGCGCACCATTGATAAAGAAAAAGAGATCGTAGCCCATTTTATAAAATCCAATCAGATTCAAGTTGAAAAACATCTATCTCTTGTGGATAACATCATGGATTTGATTGGAAATAACGTTGCCCAGGCACGGTACACCGGCAAAGGCATGGTAACCCGGAAAAGAAAAAATAACTGCCTGTTCATGGCCCAGGTGTAGCAACCCCATTGAACAAACTTTCAAGAAGCGGAGCGGGGAACAAGGTTGACTCTGATGTCACATATGATTATAACAATGGCACATCCAGTTATGAATTTAAAAATCAATTCGGACGGCCTGTAAGGCCTTTTTGAATTCAACTGCTAAATTATTAATGTCAGCCTGATAGATTATTTGTTACGCCTATGCTTATTCTAACACGAAAAGTTGGTGAAAGTATCGTCATCGCCAATGATATCATCGTAAAGGTGGTTGAAACCGGCAAAAACAGTATTCGGATAGGTATTGATGCGCCCAGGGAAATATCGGTTCTGCGACAGGAGGTTTTTGACGCCATCCAAAAGGAAAATATACTTTCCTCCCAAAAGCCGGATAACATTGATATTGCAAGGGCAGCCAAACTGATTGGTAATAACGACAAGGAGTCTGAATAAAAGGTAATGAAGATTAATACAAATCAATTCGGCGAAGTAAGTATTGATGATGATAAAATCATCAATATGCCGGATGGTATTCCCGGATTCAAGCAGCAGAAACGATATGTTATTCTTGAGAAAAAGGATACCGCTCCTTTTTATCTGTTTCAATGCGTGGATGATCCGAATCTGGCATTTGTGATCATGGACCCCCTTCGTTTTTACCCTGAGTACACACTATCGGTTAAGGATTTTGATAAGACGATTAAATGGGAATTTGGACAGGAAGAGCTCTCCTGTTTTGTTATTGTCACCATTCCCAAAGGCAAACCCGAAGATATGACGGCAAATTTTATGGCGCCTATTGTGATTAACAATGAAAGAAAAGAAGGGATGCAGCTGATACTTCAGGGCAGTCCGTACTCACACCAGCAGCTGCTTTTAAAAGAAGAAAAAAATGAAATTAAACATTCGTACTGAATAAAAGGCCGCTTAAATCCTGCATCTTTTCCCGAAGCTCAAGTATCTCTTCTGCAGGAAACTGTTTGATGACTTCATCGGTTTCTTTGTCCATAATTTTGACAACCACATCTTCGGTATCGTCATCAATACTGAAATTCAGCCTTGTCTGAACCGTGTTGGCAAAGTCCTCAAGGGCCTCCACCATCTCTTCAACATCTTTTCTGGTCAATTTGGCCTGATTATCGGACTCCTCTCTTTTTTGTTCAGAAGTCCGGCTTTCAGCCCGCTTGGTGTCTATCGAAGAAGATTCCGCCTGCTTTAACTCGGACAGTTTGGTAATTTTCTCACTTGCTGTCTCGGCGACAGTAGTCTCCTGAGTCCGAATACCGGTTTCAGGTCTGTCTGTATTGATTATTGCATTCCCTGTTACATTCATGTCTCTTGCCTTCCTACGGTAAACAATTCCTACCGGCTGATGCTGATAAGTCTTGGGCTTCCCTGTGGCGGCCGGTAGCTCTTCAGAGTTGTCTTCCCGTGTTTGAGAGATTTAAGGCTTTTTTCCAATTGGTTCTTATGCCTTTGTATCTCAACCGCGATGGTTTCGTCAACCTTTAGGATTAGCCCAAGGCGCTCTTTAAGCATTGCCATCTTGTGCGCATCCGATGGGAATTCAGCCTGACCTGTTGTGCTCATAAATTCGTTAATGGCACTTTTCAGTTTTTCCGAAGCCCCCCTGCGCTCTAAGTTCATTTGAGCCAGATCCGGCAGTAGTTCAGCTTTTAGCAGTTCCAAGTGTCTATTCTGAAGATTTTGGTACTCGCTGCACTGCTCCGAAATATGCGTTGCTAAATCTTTCATATATTGTTCCTACCAGTTAAATGGCAATACTTGTTTTAAGGCCATGTTTTTCATACCCGGAATAACTCATAGAAGAAACGTCTTTTTTTTGCGCAGCCTTTGTATTGTTTTTTCCCCCAGTATCTTCCAGGCCCATTACACTGGTTTCCCATATCCGTTTGAGTTCCATCAGATATTTGGTTGCCCGGTCCAGGGTTTGAATGTCGTTGGAGATAGAAACCTTGCAAAGCTCCTGCATCATAGCTAAAAAAAGGCTTTTTAAAAAGAAAATTTGCTCATCTTCGATATCTCGAAGAGATGCGTTGAGCTCGGCTATAATGGCAATGGCCTTGCTCAAATTTTCGCCTCTTTGCTTGGGATCTTTGTTAATCACCCCTTCCCTGGCAAAACTAATACGTTTGATAGCGCCATCGTAAAGCATAAGGATCAATTTTTGTGGATTGATTTCACTGCTAACCTGGACTTTTTGATAGGAACTAAGGGCATTGTATACCATATTAATTTAACGCTCCTTTTTGCAACCGCCTGACTTTTGCCATCCTAAGGGTTGCACTAAACATTTGTGGGCATAAGACTGCAAGGCGCCCATTTCTTATATCGTGCAGTCATTGCGTGTTGTTTTATCCGTTCTTTTTGGCTTTGGTCGTATTCATGAATTCTTAAAGTTATTTATCGGCAAAAATCGGTAATACTTTATACATAATTCTTATAAATTTTTTTGAACCAATTTGATTTCTTTTGTGATGCTTTTGGTGGCAGCAGACAACGATTTGTGAGCAAACTTCACTGCTTTTTCTTGACATCCGGTGTCAATCACAGTAGTTAAGGCCTTTCTTTAAATGTTTTCAATAAGTTGAATGGGGGAATATATTGACGCTTACCAAAATGGATATTATAGAAAAAATATCAGAAACACTTGATTTATCAGGCGCTGAGGCCAAAAACACGGTGGAAGAGATGCTTGAAATTATCAAATTTACTCTGGCATCCGGAAACGACATCATGATATCTGGATTTGGGAAATTCCAGATAAATGAAAAAGAGCCCAGGAAGGGCAGAAATCCGTCAACCGGCGAAACCATGACGCTGGCAGGCAGAAAAATTGTGACCTTCAAATGTTCCGGCAAACTGAGAAACAAAATCAACGAAACAGAGACCGACAATTAAGACAAGCCACGCCGAATTCAAAAAAAATAAATTGGGCGTGGCTGAAAAATTTTCACAACATTAAAGCGTCATCAAGGTTGACCCCAAATTTCATCCAATCCTCTCCTTTTCAAGCAGCCGTGAATATTCACCACTGGCCCGGGCAAGCTGTTCATGGCCGCCCCGCTCAATGATCTGCCCGTCCTTTAACACCAGGATGTGATCACAAGATCTGACGGTTGAAAGGCGGTGGGCAATGATTATGGCCAGACGCCCTTCCATCAATCGCTTCATGGCATCATGGATTTTCACCTCGGACTGGGAATCCATGTATGAGGTCGCCTCGTCAAAGATAATTAAATCCGGGTTACAGGCAAAGGCCCGGGCAATGCAAACCAGCTGCTTTTCTCCCGAAGAGAGGGGGCGGCCGCCATCCCGGAGCATGGTGTCAAGCCCGGAAAATTTATCGAACAGAAATGAACAGTTGCCTTGCTTCAGGGCTGCTTCAAGCGTTAGATCATCCTGGCGGGAACCATTCAGGGAACGGCCAATGTTTTCCCGTACGGTGCCGGAAAACAGGATGGGATCCTGCATGACCAGGGCAGTGTGATGCCGGATACCGGCAATATCCATGTTCAAATAATCATGACCGTTAATAAGGATGCGGCCGGCCGTGGGACTGTAAAACCCGGCCGTAAGATTGATGATGGTACTCTTACCTGCCCCGGTCTGCCCCACAATCCCCATAGCCAGGCCCTTTTCAAGGTTGAAACTGATATTTTTCAATACCGGCGCATCCGGGGTGTATGAAAATGATACATCTTCAAATGCCAGTTGCCGGATATTGCCCGGCTCCGCCCCCTGGAATTTTGCCTTATCCTGCCGGGCCTTGGGCGTATTTAATACGGTAATGATTCTTTCGGCTGAGGCCAAGGCGTTCTGCAGCAGATTAAATTTCTCGGACAACTCTCTCAAGGGCCTGAAAAACAATTTCATATAGGCCAAAAACGCCGCAAGTTCACCTATGGTCAACGCATGGTTTTCCACCATAAATGAACCGTTCCAGATAATAACAGCCACGGCAAAGGAGCCCATGAGCCCCACCATGGGCATAAACACGGCAAATACCCGGATATGGGCCATGGCAGCCTTGAAATGAGCCATGTTCAGGTGTTTGAACTCATGAATAAAATGCAAAGCGGCCATGCAGGTCTGGATGGCCCGGATCCCGGTGATGGCTTCGGAAAAACGATGGTTAATCTCAGCATTTTTCTGTCTCAGCGTCCGAAATACCTGGCGCAACAGACCGGAGAAATAAACCACCCCCACAAAGATCACGGGAATAAGCAGGCTTAAATAAAAGGTAAGCCGGTGATTGGTGAAAAACAAAATCACAAATACCCCGGCCATCAGCAGCAGATCCCTGAAAATAAAAACAAGAACGCTTGTAAACATTTCGTTCATATTCTCAATGTCCCCGGCCACCCGGGCCACAAGCCGTCCCGAGGTATTTTTATCAAAATAGGCCACAGGCAGATCCGTCATATGGTCAAACAGGCGGCACCGCAGATTGAGCATAATTTTCTGGCCCGTATACTCCATGAACATGGCCTGGCTGAAATCCAGCACAAAACCTGTGAGGATCACCACGCCGAACCAGCTACCGAAAACAGAGAACTGCGCAATTTCAAACCCCAGGATATTCACCCCCGGATCACCTGAAACAAGAATAAACCCGTCAAGGGCCTGCTGGATAAGCCAGGGCTGTAACAGCTCAAAGCCGGTGACCACAAACACCAAAAACGTGGTTAACCCAAGCATCCAGGCATAGGGCCGAACATAAGGGATCAATGCTTTAAACAAGACCAGATCCGCCAGTTTGACCTTTTTTTCCTCGTCGGAAAAGGCATGCTGCCGATTGTTCATGATCGGCCTCCCAGGGACCGGCTTTCAGACTGCTGAACCCTAAAGGATGTACGATAAAAGGCATTGGAGGCCTTGAGTTGTTCATGTGTGCCCTGGTCCACAATCCTGCCGTTGTCCATCACATAAATTTGATCACAGTCGGCAAGGGCTGAAATCCTGTGGGAAACCATGACCATAACGGCATCCCGGTTCATCCGGTTAAGCCCCCGGATCACCCGGTCTGCGGTGCGGGTATCCAGATGGCTGACCGGATCATCCAAAAGCAGCACCGGTTTAGGACGCACCAGGGTTCGGGCCAGGGTAACCCGCTGTTTCTGGCCGCCGGACAAGGTCACCCCCCGTTCCCCGACCAACGTGCCAAGCCCCTTGGGCATCTGGGCAATGGTGTCGCCCAAATCACAAATATGGATTACCTCGTCCAGCACATCACCCTTCTTGTCCCCCTCACCCATGAGCAGATTATCTTCAAGCGTTCCTGAAAATAAAAACGGTTCCTGGGCCATAAAACTGATATGACGTCTTAGGAATTGTGGATCAAGGGTTTTCAAATCTTTGCCGTCCAGACTTATCCGGCCGGCCATGGGGTCATACAGGCGAGGGATCAATGAAAGCAACGTGGTTTTACCACAGCCAGGCGGTCCGGTAATACCTATCCGGGCACCTGCCGGAATCTCCATTGAAATATCAGAAAGCACATTCACCTTATTATCATAGGAAAAACAGACCTGTTCAAACCGGATATTGCCGGTTACACCATCCGGCATTACCGTATCTTCAAGAAACGTGATGGCGGACCGGGTGTTCAAAAGCACGTTTATCCGTTTCAAGGAAGCCATGCCGCGCTGCAGCAGATTGGTCATCCATCCGATGGCGATCACCGGCCAGGCCAGAATCCCCAGGTATTGAATAAAGGCCACAAAATCTCCGGGACTTAACTGATCGTTCATGACCAGGATTCCGCCGTAAAGGATGATGATCAGGGTGGACGTATTAAAAAACAGTTCCAGCAAGGGGCGCAACAGGGCATTAATGTAAGCCCGTTTCAAATTTTTTCTAAAATATCCCTGTGCGCTGTGCGCCGTCTTTTGCCGAACCTGGGGCTCAAAATTGAAAACCTTGATGACCCGGATACCGAAAAAACTTTCCCTTACCTGCTCGGTGAGTTCGGAAAAAGCCTCCTGGGCGGTGGTGTGATAGTTATGCATCCGGTTACCCAGATGTTTTGTGACCAAAACCAGAAAAGGCAAGGGTATAAGGCACAGGGCTGCAAGCTTAGGACTGGTCCAGACCATAATGCCGATACAGGCACTGCCCAAAAGCAACGTGTCTACCAGGGCAATGATGCCGAAACCAAAGGCCATACGCACATGAAGAATATCCGATGTGGCATGGGCCATGATGTCTCCTGCACGGGTTTTATCATAATAGGCCATATCCAGGCCGAGCATATGAGTATACAACTCATCCCGAATACCCCGCTCAAGATCCCGGGCCGACCCCATTAAAAGCATGCGCCACCCGGAGCGAAGCAAGGTCATGAGCAGCCCTGCCCCCACAATAACAGTGCATTGAATTAAAAGGATATGACGGTCAAAATGCGCCTGTGCCAGCGTATCCACAGCCCTGCTGACAATCTGGGGAACCACAAGCTGGAGCAGATCCACCACAATCATAAAAAAAACGCCTGCAGCAATTTTTTTAAAATTTTTTCGAAAATAATAAAGGATCAACTTCAACGTTTAGCTCCGGTAAATCAGATAAAAACAGACATTTTGGAAAAATAATCATCCGGGGAAAAATTTCAATATTGAAAGAAACTTAAGACAGGCAGCACATTTTAGCTTTACTCGATAATCCGGTTTTTAAAAATTTTCTCAGGTTTTTATATTGACACCCATTTTAATGAAATTTACTCTAACAAGAGTACTGATAATCATGGTATGATGATGGCTAAAATCATGTAAGGCTCATCCCTTAGAATGTTCCAAATAGAATGTTCCAAATTACGGAGTAAAAATATGGAAAGCATTGACCTTGACCAAAAGTTCCCCACACGCCTTGACGCGTTCCGCCGTCTGCACAGACACACGCTTGACCATCGTGAGCAATTCTGGGCTGCCCAGGCAAAACGGCTGCAGTGGCAGACTGCTTTTTCCTGTGTGGTCAAGGAAGATTTTTCCAAACCCCAGGCATCCTGGTTTTATGACGGACATATCAACGCTACCCAAAACGCACTTCATAGAATCATTGAGCAAGGCAAAGGAGAAACACCGGCTCTGGTCTTTTATCAAAAATCGGGAAACGTTGCCACGCTGACGTTCAATGAACTTGAAGACAAAGTGCTCACACTTGCCGCGGCGTTTAAAAACAGTGGTCTTGCTCCCGGGGACTGCATCGCCTTAAACCTGCCAAGCTGTCCCGAATTTATTATCAGCGCCCTGGCCGCCGCCTACCTTGGCATCACTTACCTGCCCATGGGTTGCCATCTGCCCCCGTCCATTGTGGCAGAGGATATCCTTGCGTCAAAAGCAAAACTTGTCATCATGACAGCCGGCAATGCCTACGAACAAAAAAAGGACCATGTCCTGAAAATCCAAGCCCTGCTCAAAGATCAGCCCATTCTCATCTCAAATGAACCGCTTGAAGGAGTGCCAACCTTTGAAGCCTATATGGCCCAGGCAGATCGTTCCGGACTGGAACCGGCCACCCCCCGGGGGGATCATCCCCTGTTTAAGGTATATGAAAACCGCCTGGCCGGCAAACCTGTGGGATCTGTTTTCCCCACCGGTGGATTTGTGGTCCAGGCCCACGCCTCCTTTGATGATATTTTCAATAAACCCCTTGACCAGGACAAGCCCGAGATGATCATCAACACGATGGATATGAGCAAGGCACCAACCCAGGCATACGCACTGTGGGGGCCTTTAACCAATGGCACAGCCATTATCCTCATAGATGAAGATATCCAGTTAAATACCATCGAAAAAATTCTCAATGAACAGCCAAATCCTGCGCTGCTGTGCCGACCAAATTTGATTTCATCACTCAGGGAACAACTGGGGCAGGGCCAACTGAACACAAACAAACGGTTTCCCGTAATTGCCTGCTGCGGCAACGCCCTTCCCCCCCGGCTGGTTAAATATGCAGACGGTATACTGGTTAACGGTCCGGAACGGGTGGTAAACCTGTGGGTGCAAAGTAAAAGCGGTACGGCACTGCTCAATTCATATCCGACCCCGGAACTGAACCGTCCCGGTGCCATAGGGTTTGGCGCTTTAGGGGTAGAGCCTCTGATCATGAGCGATTTTGGCGAACCCTGTAAAACCAACATCAGCGGCAATCTGGTCTTTGACCGATCATGGCCCGCCATGGCAACAGCCACCACGGGCACAGCCGAACATTTCAAAAAAACCTATTTTTCAAAATTCCCAGGTTGTTTCTTTACTTACGACGGGGTCAGGTCAGACAAAGACGGTTTTTTCTGGTTCATGGGACGGCTTGATGACAGCATTAAGGTCAAAGGACAAAGTATGGGCGCATCCTTAATTGAAGGCGTTCTGACCTCCCACTCCCTGGTAGATGAAGCTGCGATTATCAGCGGCCAGGACAGCTCCGGAGAGGAGATTGTGGCCTTTGTTGTGCCCAGTAAGGCGATCCAGGATGAACAAACATGTATTGACCAAATAAAAAAATATATCGCCGATAAAATCGGCCATTTTGCCGTACCGGAAAAGATCATCATTACAGATCAGCTGCCAAGGACCCCCACAGGAAAACTGTTCAGATCTGTTTTGCGCCGTATTGCCTCCGGGGAGGAGACCCTGGAATAGCATCTCAACCCAAAACAAATCCTTTAAATTAATTGATCATAAACAAAGGGAATCCTAAAAAGTGAGCGCTGAACTTCGTAATAAAATAATTGAAGCCGTGGGCGAAATCGGAAAAATCAATATTTCCATGTCCGCTTTTGAAAGGGATCTGACAGTGACCAGTGAGGCATGGCTGGCAGATCTTTCAGAACAGATCAAACAAGGCATGGCTACTTCGGATGCCAGACTGATGCAGAGCGATATTTCAGCAATCATCGAAGTCCTGCTTAAATCGCCTCCTTCCCCCGGAATCAATACCATTGTAGGCAATGCCCTGTCCATGATGCTGGAAATGGAACGTTCTAGTCAGGAAAAATCTCCGGCACTACAACGTCTTCTCGGCCCATCCCTGGCTCGGGAAGCCCAGCGGGAAGAGATGAAATTTCTTCTGCTGAATCCGGGCACTGTCTCCACCCGGATTGCCGTATACCAGGGCGTAGAAGAAATCCATCGTTTTGAAATACATGTTCTTCCCGATGAGGAAGACAGCATAGACCGCAGGACTAAGGCTGTGGCAACACACCTGGACCGTGCCGGCATTGCCCTTGACTCCTTTGACGGCATCGCCTGCCAGGGCGGTTTTCTCAGGCCCATCCCATCCGGCACCTACCGGGTGGTCCCGGAAATGCTCAAGGATCTTGTGGAGAAGCCGTTGAGGTCCCATGCCAGCAACATGGGTATTCCCATGGGCATGGAACTGGCCCGGATGGCCGGCAGTCAAAAGGATCCGCTGTTAACCACCACAGATCCCTTTGTCTGTGATGAACTGGATCTGGTGGACCGGGTCACAGGATTTGTAAGAATCAAACGCAATGGGGCCGGCGCACATTATTTAAGCCACAAGGCCGCATGGCGGATCGTGGCATCTTTAATGAATCAGACCCCGGAACATGTGAATGCCGTCACCGCCCATTTAGGCGGGGGAACCTCCCTTGCCGCGCACAGACAAGGACGGGTCTCCATGCTCATAGATGCCTATTCCGGCCTGCCGTCAACGAGCAGAAGCGGTGCCATCGACATCGACCGGGTACTTAAAGCCATCAAATCCAAGGATATTTCCATCCGTGACCTTGAACAGGTTATAGACAGCCGGGGCGGACTTCTCTCACTTGTGGGCACCAATGATTTCTATGCCATGATCGGGTTCCTGCGCCAGGGGTCCACCCCTGTACAGCGCAAAAAAATAGAACTGGTTCAAAACTTTATGGCAAGAAAAATTGCCGGGGGCATGCTTAAGCTCACAGCAGACGGTGCAGATGTCAGGGTCATGGCCATCACCGGCGGACTTGCCAAAAACCCGGATATGATGCACCGGGTCAAGCAGAATATTGCAGGGCGTTACCCTGTGGTGATCATGCCCGGTTACTTTGAGCATGACGCCCTGGCGGCCGGACAGATCCGGGGGTATTTTGCCCCTGAGTCTCTCAAAGATTACGAAACCGAGCGGGATGCCCTGGCCCAAAAAAGGCATGACGAAGACACATTGATTGACACCCCTGTATTCAAACGTGAAATCAGGTTCAAGAAAAAGGGCGCTCCGTTGACGACCCTGGATGATATCATTGATGCGGCATACCTGACGGTCGAGGAAAATTATGCGCCGACCATTGCCATTGTGGGCGCCAGCAACGAAGAAGCGATCCAGGCGGCCAAACGGGCCAATGAAGAAGGCCAGTTCCGCATTTCCAAATTTGTACTTCTTGGCGACTTTCAGGAAATCAGCCAGATGGCCTATGAATACGACCTTGTCATTGACAATGACAACTACACCATCATCGATACGGAAACACCTGTGGAAGAAGCGGTGAGTCTTTTAGACCAAGGCAAAGTTGATATTCTTATGAAAGGGCGCATCCATACCGAGGACATCCTCAGGGGCGTTTTCAAATACCTGAAAGCCAGCGGCCGGCTCCAAAAAGGCCAGGTCATGAGCCACACCGCCATTGTGGATATTCCCACCCGAAACAAACTGCTGGCGTTTTCTGACGGGGCGTTAAACACTTACCCGGACGAAGAAAAACGTGTGGCCATCCTTGAGAATGCTTTAAAAGTGGTACACAACCTCAATATCAAGGTTCCCAAGGTGGCAGTGATATCTGCCGTTGAAAACGTCAACCGCAGCGTGGACAGTTCCATCGAAGCAGAGCGTATTGCGGCCCGTTTCGCAGACAGGGACGACTGCATCGTTGAAGGCCCGCTATCTTTGGATGTGGCCATGGATCTCTCCATTGCAGAAGAAAAACATTACTCGGGCCGAATCCGGGGCAATGCCGATGTGCTGATACTGCCCGACATTGATTCAGGCAATGTTTTATGGAAAACCCTGACAACCCAGTCCGGGGCAGCCCTTGCCGGAGTTATTTTATGTGGTGATATGCCCCTGATCCTGACATCACGGGGGGATTCGATACGGTCAAAACTGGCGTCATTGTCCCTTGCAGTCAAATTTTACTTTGATCTCAAAAATGAAACCAAGGAGACGTCTTTATAACGGCCATGGGCCGACCTGACATATCATCTGCCAGGCTCAGCCCACAACAAAGCTTGAAAAATCTGAGTAACTTACCCAGACTTTCTTATAAAGAGCATATTATAATCAGCAATGCCCGCCAAAATATCGCTGGCAGCCTTTTGATCCTTGAAAAACAGGCCATCCTGCCTTATAGTTTTGGTATTCATTGCAAGTCCTATTAGGCCTAAACGGAGAATGATAAAAAATGACGATACCAAAAGTCTTCGTAAACCAAGAACTAAAGGCCACTATTGCTTGTGAATCATGCGGACAGACCTACACCAAGGACGTATCCAAATTCATCGAGCATAAGGCCCAGATCCGGTTGAAATACACATGCAAGTGCGGACATAGTTCCAGCGTGAGCTTAGAAAGACGGCAGGTCTTTAGAAAGGAAGTCCGCTTTAAAGGAATTCTCATCCAAAACAAAAAGCAGCACCCCGGTCTGGTCACGGACCTCTCACGCAACGGCATCCGATTTGAAACCCGGGAAAGGGCCTTTCTCAAAGTGGGCAACACGGCTGAGGTCGTGTTTTCCCTGGACAATCCGACCCACTCCGAGATTCATAGACTCATAAGGATTCGAAAGGCCTTTTCCGGCTACAAATTTGGCTGCGAATTTGTGGAAACCGAACATTTGGACGATCTGGGCAAATATTTTTTATTTCATTTCTAGAAGCCGATTCATCAATTACCAAACAGGCTCTAAATTTAAAAAATCTCCCAACGCTTCAGCGTCATCGCCTTCATTACCCTGTGCTGGGCCAGATGCAGCGCAGCTTCCCTGGGAAGGATATTTTTTCGTTTGGCCTCCTCCAGCATTGTGCGGACATTGGCGCTGATTTTATCGCGAATCTCTTCCATGGCTGTTGCCTGGGAACCTCCGCGATATTCCACCGCAGCACAGATAACACCACCGGCATTAGCGACGAAATCGGGCAGGTTGAGCACCCCTTTGGCATGAAGATACTGCTCTGCTTGAGAGGTCAAGGGTATATTGGCGCCTTGTGCAACCAGCTTGGCCTTTAGGCGATGGATGTTGTCCTTATGCAGGATGTCGGGCCGGGCGGCAGGCACCCAGATGTCACAATCCAGGTCAATTAACCGCTCGCTCTCGAGTTTTCCCCCCCGTGGATAGTCCGACACTGAGCCACCACCTGCCTTGATCCGAATCAGTTCCTCCACATCGATACCGTTCGGGTCATGGATGGTTGCCTTAGAGTCACCCACCCCCACCAAAATAACGCCCTTTTGTGAGAGAAAACGGGCAACATGGCTGCCCACCGCGCCAAAGCCCTGTACCACAAGGCGCGCACCGGCAAGGTCAAAGTCACAGTATTCTATCGCGACTTTAATGGCATGGTAAAGACCGAACCCGGTAGCCCCGATCTTGTCTAGGGGAATACCGCCCAATTCAAGGGGTAACCCCAATGAACGGCCGATTTCATCCTTGATCCAAGCCATGCAGTCCTCATTGGTGCCCATGTCCGGACCAAAAGTATAATCGGTCTCATTACGCAGCGCATGGGCAAAGGCACGAATCAACAATTCCTTTTTTTTCGGATCCATTTGTGGATCAGCGCAGAGTACTGACTTTCCCCCGCCATGGGGAAGCCCTGCCATCGCGTTCTTCAAAGTCATGGCCCTGGCCAGACGGAAACATTCAACCGCGCTTACATCCGTTGCCATGCGCAACCCGCCAATGGAGGGGCCGATGGCGACATTGTCTACCACCAGAACCCCTTTAAGGCCAAGGTGCGGCTGATAAACATGAATAACCTTGGCCGGCCCTAAACTGTCACCCAATGCAAAGATATCGTTCATGGAAGTTGCCTCCTTTATGATGGAGATAAAGATAAAAGGTCAGACAGTTTCTCTTCTATAAATCAAGGATACCAAAGGCCAAAAAGATTATCAAGAACCTGAAATAAAACGCTGGGTATCTACGGCTTGCCCGTAGAATGATTCTTTTTTGAATTAAGTAAGCTATCCCTGGATTCAAGCTTTGTCTTTTTTTACCGAAAAGATAACTATATATTGAGTATTCATTTTTGTTTCACATATGAACAGGAAGGTGATTATGTCGATAACAGCGGCACTGCAAAGCGGTTTTGCATCATACAGTGCGGTTTCCAAGCACACCTTCTATGAGAAAGAATCTTCCTCGCAAAAAAAACATGGACTTACTGTTGATACAGTGTCGCTGTCTGCACAAGTAGTATCAACAGATATCACCAATGATTCCGACTCAACAACTGTAGAAGCTGTCGCAAAATCAGTCTCTGTGAAAAAAACAATTATTTATTCTATAATTCTTTTTTATAAGAAAGTCTGTGTAAGCGATACAGATCTTTCAACTTTCGTTGTGGGCTGAGCCTATCAGCTGATATGTCAGGTCGGCCCATGGCCGTTTATTCTGATAAATTTTAGAGGGGGGCTCTAACATGGGATGTGTATTGGATTAAATTGATCCCTTTTAACAGGCTATAACTCTCTGTATTTGTAAAGTAGTCCTATGACACCGCTAAATAAAAAAATGACAGATGATGGAATAGGTACTATTTCAATCTGAATAGAATCTATATAACCATAGAAGCGTTCCTGCAAAAACCCATCATTCAGCCCAACTTTTTGCAATGTATATCCAAAACCGGCATATTCTACGTCATCAAAATTAAGTGTTTCCGTGAGACTATAAGGAGTGCTGAATAGATCATCACCATTAAAGCGCATATATATGTCTTCACGTAGGCCGGTCGAGTCATCAAAGCCACTAACGGAAAATTCAATGGCTTCATTTGGGTTGCTGCCAATTGTTTGAGTTATACTATTAGAGGAGAATGTATCAACCTGTAATGCATTTAAAATAAAAGAGTCAATTGCACCATTAAAACCATTCGTATATGGTGGACTTCCAGGTGTAGAATAAGTTAGGTCTGTCTCCGAGTCATAGATAACAAAACCGGATATTGATTGCCCAATTTCATGATCCCCAGCTACTACGTTATTTATTGTTCCTGCAAATGATAGCTTGATTATTGCGGAATGAGCAGTGCTTGTGATTCCTAAAATAAGCGACATAGCCAATAAGAAAAAGTTAATTTTATACATTTTTTTTCCTTTTTTTAATTTTTAAACTATTTGAATCCCCCCCCCCCCACTAATTCACACACAAAAAACTATATTTATGCAGTTCAAAAAATTCTTTCCCGTCCTGTATTTCACAAAATCTTTTAAGTCAAAGCTAAACTTAAATTTTTGTTCCGTATCATGACTCTTTTAATGTAATAACGGCCATGGGCCGACTTGGTCTATCAGCGCCCAAGCCCGGCCCACAACAAAAGATAAAAGTAACTCAACAACTTGTTGGTACTTTCATATAAAATTAATTCTCGTTTTTCCCCGGATGTTGCCCCAAAAAGCGTCTTCTTCTATCCACCAGTTTTTAGATAGGGAAAAATCAAATATTTTCCTCCTCCATTTCGTGAATAAGCCCCAGGGCTCGTGCCTTATATCTATCATAGCCGGCCACTTTTTCCAGGGCTTTTTTAGCTGAATTCCTGTCCCCGGCCCGGCAGGCGCAAAGGCCGTGTAAAAACAGGGAATTTATATCCTTGTGATCCAGGCCGCTTGCTTTACCAAAAGCATTGGAAGCCAGGCTGTAGTCTTTGTTTTCATAATGCACCCAGCCTTTAATCCGCCAAAGGCGAGGGGATTTTGGATAGGCGGCCAGACCTTTTTGCGCGGCCTCAAGTGCGTGGTCATAATCACAGGCTTCAAACCAGCAGGCCGCAGTCCGTTCCCAGAGCCTGGCACAGGGATTGGCAGCCACAAGTGCTGCATAATTTGGGGCGGCCCGGGACGGAATGCCCAAATTGACATAGAGGTCTGCCAGCAATTTCCGTTCTTGCCGGGACAGCGTTGTAACAAGACCGTAAGCCTCCAGATTCTGGGCCGCTTTCCGGTAATTGGCCGCCTCCAGATATAAAACCGAGGCCAGTCGAAACAGGTAGGCTTCAGGGTTAGATCTTGCCAGAAGACGCTCCACTGTTCTCAAAGCCGTTTTAGGTTGCTTGGCTTCCACGGCGGTCTGAACCAGAAGCTTCACCCATTTCTCGTCAGGAGGGCCAACTTTTCCCGAACAGAGATCTTTAAGTATAGGCAGCGCTTTTCGTTGTTTTTTGGCGGATATAAAAGCCACAGCGGCATGGAACCGCAACATATGTTTTGTACGGCCGGTCAACTCCCAGGCCTTTTCCAGGGCCGTACCCGCCCTGGTGTATTTCTTTAAATCAAAACAGATCTTGCCCAGATTCTGCCAGGCCGGTGCATAGGCCGGACAGAAATCAATTGTTTTTTCATACTGTGCCAGGGCGGCCTTAAATTTATTTAAATCCAGGTAACAAGCCGCCAGAGTATATGCGACAAAGGCATGATTTTCGTCCGGATACTTTTGGAGGAATCCGGTTAAAACCTTTTCAGCCTGGGCCGGCTTTTTTTCCGTCATAAGTTTCTGGGCTTCCACCAGGGCCGTTCTGGCGTTTTGGGTCAAAGTCTTTTCATCCGGACATGCTCCTTTAGCAGCTGTCTGGGCCCAGGCCAGGGAAACGGATGTAAGCACAATCATCAGACACGTTAAAAAAAAATATCGTCTCATTGTTAGTTCTCCAGTTTAAATACCACCGAGGTGGTGACCAAAGTTTTCACCTTTCTGCCCATAAGCTCACCAGGTGCATACTTCCATGTAGATACGGCATCCAGGACCGCCTCCTCAAAAAATCCCGGGGGTTTTGCATCCAGAATTCTGATGTCCGACACATACCCCTCTTTATCTACCAGAAAACGAATTTTAACGGTTCCCTCCCGGCCCATGCGCTTGGCCCGGTACGGATACCGGGGAGCTGCTTTAAACCGGGGCACAGGGATGGTATCCACGGCATCCATATCCATGATCGAACTGAAATCAGGTCCGGCACCCGTTCCTACAGGCCCCGACTTTCCCGACGAAACCATATGAATATCACTGGAAAGCCTTGGATCAATATTCAGATCAAGGCGGGGCATTTCCATTTTCAATTGTTGTTTGGGTACGTTTAAATGCTCGTGATGAACAATTTTATGAATCTCTTCCGGGGGCTCTTCCTCTTTCATTTCCTCTTTTTTCTCAGGTTCCGGCTCTATCGGCTGGGGTTTGAACCGTGTAAAGGTCACTACATTCAGGCTTTCCAGGTCCCCGGGACGGGTTTCCATATGAATCAGCCCGGGCAACAGCCCGAACAAGGCCAGGTTGATGATCATCGCCCCTAAAACCCCCTGAACCAGATACGATTGCTGATATGACAGTTTCATTAACCTGACTCTCCCGACCTGGTGGCGGCAATGCTCACCCGTTTGGCTCCGGCCAGCCGACACTGATCCATCACCTGGATCACCTTTCCGGTATAACTGACCTTGTCCGCCACAATCACCACAGCCCCTTCGGGATTCTGGGCCAATGCCCGGGTAATATGGGCCCTGACGCTTCGGACATCAATCTTTTGCCCGTCAAAATGAATGGTACCCTCCCGGGATACGGCCACAAGGATATTGCCGTTTTTTGTCAATGTGGCGGATGAGGCCGAAGGCCGTTGTACATCAATACCTGTTTCCCGGACAAAGCTTGTGGTCACCATAAAAAAAATCAGCAGCAAAAACACAAGATCAATGAGCGGACTCATGTTGATATCCATCTCATTGCTTTTCATGCGCAAAGAATTTCTGACATTGATCATTTCCTGTCTCCTTTTTCAGAGCCTGCGTTTTAGAATAATGGCCGCTTCTTCCAGACGATTTTTGGCGGCATGGGAACGCCTGAACAACAGCGCACTCATGAAAAATCCGGGGATGGCAACCACAAGACCGCTCTGAGTGGTCACAAGTGCCTCGGAAATGCCGCCGGCCATGGCCTTGGCATTGCCTGTGCCAAACAGGGTGATCACATCAAAGGTGGTAATCATGCCGGTAACGGTGCCTAAAAGACCAAAAAGCGGTGCCACGGCCGCAAACACGGCAATGGCGGCAAGATACCGCTCCAACCCATGCACCATGGACATGCAGCACTCATCCACAATACGTTTGTTCACCTGATAATCATTGGTGCGGAGGGCCAGCACATGACGAGCCAGATGGGCCCGGGGACCTTCGGCGCCTGCCGGTACAAGACACTTGGAAGCCGGATCCCGGTCCAGAATCCTGACCAATGCGTGAAGGGCGATATCTTTTCGTTCCAGACGGGAAAAGAAAAACATCCGATCCAGAATCAGGGCCCACATGGCAAAGGAACAGACAATCAATGGAATCATGACAATGCCGCCCTGGCCCAGGTAAGCCAGAATATTTCCAACGACATCGGAATTCATGCCGGCCTTCCTCCCCGGAACACGATATTGGTCAAGGCCACCGCTTTTTCTTCCATATCACCGATCACGTGTGCCACCCGACGGCATAAAAAGGTATACAAAAGCATAATGGGTATCGCTACAGCCAGACCCAGCATGGTCGTCACCAGGGCGGTGGAAATGCCCCCGGACATCATCCTCGGATCACCCGTTCCGTAAAGGGTAATGACATGAAAGGTTGAGATCATGCCCGTCACCGTGCCTAAAAGGCCCAGAAGCGGAGAAATGGCACCCATGATATTAAGCATGGGCAAAAACCGCTCAAGCCTGGGCAGTTCTTTCAAGATAGATTCCTGAAGCACGCTTTCCAGGGTTTCCCGATTCTCCTTTCTGGCGTTAAGGCCTGCGCGAAGCACATTGTACACAGGCACCTTTTTCTTGCCCACAATCTGCTGGCAGTCATCCCAGGCACCCTTGGCCGCCAGATCATTGACCCGGCCCATGACCTTGTCTGTATTGGCGTGAACCCGTCCTAAAAACACGGTACGTTCAATGCCGATGACAATGGCGAATATACCAAGGGCCAGAATGGGCCAGACCAAAACACCGCCCTTTTCAATCTGGTCTTTCAGGGTTTGCTGATGGGTGATCTGTTTCAGCGCCCCGCCCCGGGAGATATCAATGAACACATCGTCTGTTTTACCGGCCATATAACCGGACAGATTTTTCTGAATTCCCCTGGCAGGCAGCGCAGACAGGGCATAAAGCTTTTTGGTATCCTGGGAGTATTCAAGGAAACCGGCCTCTCCATCCTTCTCATAGGCCCAGGTAAATCCGCCCAGACTCAACACCTTGCCTTCAACCGTTTCCCCGGCATCTGAAATAAAGGGCATGGTCCTGATATCAATCCCGCCGGTCAGACGCATCTCCTCTAAAAACAGATCTGCCAAAGCAGCCATGTCATCAAGCCCGGGAAACCTGCTGGAGTCCAGAACAGGAGACAGCCGGGTCAAGCGGCCAGGTTTCCGGGCCGTATAGGCGGATTCCGACAATAGGGAATTCAAATTGCCTGCGGCCACCCTGACGGCACCGGAAAGCTCATTAAGCCGGGTCTGGCGCACTGCAGTCTTTTCATCCAGTTCGGCATTTTCCTTTGCCAGCGCCTCCACTTGCTGGATTTTCCCATTCACCTCAGCTTCAAGAGCAATAACCTTGGATTTTAACCGGCTAAGTTCCTTCGACATCCGGCTTTTATCAGCTTGAATTTGGGATCGCACCATGCGGTCTTTTTCCTGGGACGCTTCCAGTTGTTTCCTGGCTTCAACAGCAGCCTGGCGCAGATCCCGGGCCTGGGCAAACCCGGAAAATACAGCCGGTACCATGATGAGAACAATCAATTTTGATATCAAATGCGAAAAAAATTTCATTGTGAAGCAATCCTTCCCAACGGGAGTTTGACAAGTTCAATACTTCTTTCCAGACGGGCCATGGCAACGGCCTTGGAAATGTCACGGTTGACAGTTTCGTGCAGGGTTTGCCAGGTCTTTTTACCCGGGTCAAACACCGCACTTTTTTTCCGGTCAATGGTCTGGCACAACAGGCTGACCCGGCCCACCCGAAGTACGTCCACAAGCACCGGAACCTGATCCAGTTCCACAGTGGACTGGGTCACTTCAACGGTGGTGCCGTAGTCCGCCTCTATCTGGAGGGCCTCAAATATACGCCTGAACTTTTCGGCAGAAGAGGTTTGGGGGTCCACCATCATCGTTTTCAAGTCTGCCAGACGGCCCTGGCGCTCATCTTCCAGAAAAGGGAGGTCTTCAGCGATGGCCGATTCCAATCGCAGAAGCACTGAATCCAGAAAAGCCTCCAGCTCAGCTTCCACACGGTCGGTTTCCTTTTCCCGCCGAACATTTTCATCCAGCCGGGCCTGCTCCAGCTTCAAGCGCAAATTCATTTTCTCCAGGCGCTTTTCCAGCGCAGATGCCCGACTCTCCAGGGTCTGCAGCTGGTCACCCATACTTTTTGACTTCTCAGACCAATCCTTCCTGACATCCTGAACATCTTTTTCCACCTTGATGACCTGCCCCAGATCGTCCCGAATCGTTTTACTGAGTACTTTTTCACCGGCATAAACGCCATTTACTGAAAAAAAAGAGAGGCTGATCAGCACGAGCAAAAAAACAATCCAATTGAAGCAATACAATCTTAGAATCTCCTTTGCAGTCCTTCGTTGACATATTAACTCATTGATTTTAAAAGGCTACTTTTCACCAAACGGTGTCACCTGCCCTTTTGAGAAAACCTATATATATCAAAATATATTAAGTCGCAACTAAAAAATTAATTAACAACACTTGAATTTAATATTTCATTACTTATAAACCAAACAATAAAACGAACTTGACACAACAAATAGTTTGCTATACATGACTTTTCAACATATATACAATAATCAAAATAGATTCCTTTAAACGACATCGGACAAGGAGTTTTGATTCTAATCATGACACAAAAAATCAGCACCCGCCGACAAAATGCCAACGCCAAACTTAATCTACTGGAAACCTTTGGTGGCACTTCTTTTGACCGCCGATATTTTGCCGAAATCTGCGACAAACCGCTCACTGGTGCATTTAAGAAAAAAACTGTGGTGCATGCAGGCCTTGGGGGTACGCCCGTGCCCGGGAAAAAACAGCCGCCGTATGGCACACCCTGTCAAAGACACAGCGCCGGGACAAAACAAGCGCATATATCCACATTCCCTTTTGCAGCACCCACTGCATTTATTGCGGTTTTTTTGCCAACCCGGCCCAGAAAGACAAGATGCACGCTTATGCCAAAGCCCTGATCCGGGAACTTGAGACCGACCGGGATCTGGACCTGGTGCAAAGTCACCCGGTCAATGCCGTTTATCTGGGCGGCGGCACCCCAACAGCCCTTGAATGTGATGATCTAAGACAGGTACTTGATACCGTTCGCCATTGCCTGCCCCTGGCCAATGACTGTGAAATCACCGTAGAGGGCAGAATCTGCGACCTTACGGAAGAAAAAATCAACGCCTGCGTCCAAGGCGGTGCAAACCGATTCTCCATCGGGGTACAGACTTTTGATACTGGTATCCGTACAAGCCTGGGCCGTCTGTCAGACAGGCAAACCGTTATAGATCGTCTTTTACGACTCAAACAGACCAACCATGCCGCCATCATCATTGATCTGATTTTCGGCCTGCCCGATCAAACCATGGCGCTTTGGGAAAACGACATCCACACGTTCCTGGAGCTGGAACTGGATGGTGTGGACCTGTATCAACTGATCCGCTTTCCCGGCGGAATTCTTGACAAGGCCGCCAGGGCAGGCCGTTTCAAAACACTGGCAGACCTGACCCAGCGGGCGTTGATGTTTGAAGCGGGCGTGAACCTTATGACCCGGGCCAGATACCAGCGGCTGTCCATCAGCCACTGGGGTCGAAAATTTCGGGAACGTAACCGCTACAACCTGGCGATGAAGGAGAAGGCAGACTGCCTGGCCTATGGTTCCGGGGCAGGCGGCAGCGTGAACGGACACATGATTTTCCTGGACGGAAATCTTGACACTTACCTTGAAACAGCAGGAAAGACCAAGCCCGTGACACGTATCATGGCCCCGGATGCCCATGACGGTCTCTCACGACTGATTTCAGGCAGCCTGGAATTGGGGTATATGGATCTGCGGGGAACCGGTAAAATGCTGGCCATGGACCTTGAAACCATTTTTGCCCCCCTGACAGAGCAGTGGGAAAACGCAGGGCTCATCACACGGGACCAAGGCTGGATCACCCTGACCATAGCCGGACAGTTCTGGCAGACCAACCTGGCCCAGGGCATGATCGACTATTACAAACAAATAAGCACGGCTTTGCCATGAAACTGTTTTCATCAGATTACTGGGACCCGTCCGAGCTTATCCTCATCGGCACCTTCACAGGCCTGATCAAAAGTTCGACCATCCTCATCGCCCTAGCCGGCGGCGGTATGAACCCGGTGACCCTTGTGCTTAAAAATACTGTGGCGACATCCCTGCTCCTTATTCTGGTATACAAAATCAGAAAATTTGGTGTACTCACCCTGTTTTCAATTATCAACAGCCTGATCTCACTGCTGCTGGTCGGCGGAAACGCCATGGGTGGCGGTGCCATAAGTATTGCAGGTGTACTTTTCTCAGGATTTGTGTGCGATCTGTTCATTGCGCCCAAAAACGGATTCCGCAGCCCCATTCGCCTGACCCTTGGCATCGGCCTTTTTGATCTTCTGTCCCGGACTGTTTCCCTTGGCTACTCATATTTTCTGTACCGGGAACAGATGGGGATGTTTGTCATGGTGGCTGTGGTGGTGACTCTGGGATACTTTGGCTGCCTCATGGGGCTGGGCACAGGCATCATATTTGTCAAGGAGCTTCGCCATGCCGGCATTATCCGGGAATAAGCCCGCAAATCCTTTGGATATAAGAACCCGGATGCTGATCTGTCTGGTCTCTTCACTGGGAATCATTTTCATCCAATCCTCTTTGGCCCTTGGGATTCTAACCTTGGCCAGTTTTATCTACGCGCTGGCCCATGGCCGGTTCAGGGTGCTGGCCGCAGCATGGTGCTGCGTGGGCGTCATGTTTGCCATGGCCATGGGCTGTGTCCGGATCATGCTGATCTTCTGGCCACAAATCGGAGAGGTCGCGGGTTTAGGTGCATTTTTTAACCCGTTTCTACGGATACTGGTCCTGGTAAACACAATTTTTGCCCTGGCCGTGTCCAGCCGGATTCAGGACCTTATGACCAGCCTTAAAACCTTTGGCCTGCCTTTTGTTATCTACCTGCCGGCATCGGTGATGATCCGGTTTATCCCCGAATTCATAAACGACGTAAAGCTTATCCGTGAAAGCATGCGGATCAAAGGGTTTAATCCGGGGATTCAATTTGTCACCCTGCACCCGTTCCTGGTTGTCCGGCTGCTTGTGGTGCCGTTGACCATCCGGGCCTTGCGATCGGCTGATACCCTTGCCGTTGCCGCAGAGCTTAAGGGTATGGATGCAAATACCCGAATGACTAAAGTGCCGTCGCCTATCCCTGGAACCTGGGACATCATTGCAACGGCCTGTGTGCTGGTGCTTACCTTTGGCAGTATTGCCGTGGAGAAACTGCTGTGATTGAATTTGACCATGTATCTTACACCTACCCGTTCCAGGAAAAACCCGCTGTGGCGGATATCTCATTTTCGGTTTCTAAAGCAGAAACCGTGGTCTGCACCGGGGCCAGCGGATCGGGTAAATCCACACTGATACGTTTGATCAACGGGCTTATTCCCCACTTTCATAAGGGCACGCTCTCAGGCCAGGTCCGGGTGGCGGGAAAAGACACAGGGCAAACTTCGGTCAAAGCGTTGTCATCCCGTGCAGGCACCATGTTCCAGGACCCGGAAAGCCAATTCTTTGCACTCAGAGTCCGGGACGAGCTCAAATTTGCATTGGAATGCCGGGGTCAATCAATTGAAGAGATCGAAACGATCACCCACCAGGAGGCGGACAGGTTTGGCATCACCCATCTCATGGACAACATGATTTTTGACCTGTCCCAGGGAGAAAAACAAAAAATTGCCTTGGCCGGTATCATGTGTATTGCCCCGGATATAATCATCCTGGATGAACCGTCTGCCAATCTTGATCCCCGGGCCACCCGGGAGCTGGCAGACCATCTCATGGACCTGAAACGCCGGGGCATCACTTTATTTATTGTGGATCATAGGCTTTACTGGCTGAAAGACCTTGTTGACAAAATCCTTGTCCTGGACCAGGGTCGCCTGGCCTGTCAGGGAAAATTTGAATTATTAAAAGACAAAAATCTGCGCAGAACATTGGGCTTAAGAAACCCGGATGTGGTTTGTCCGAATCTTCCTGTAGCCCATGTTGAGTCCTCCCACAAACAATTCACAAGCAACGGATTTGATGTGGAAAACCTGACCTTTGGGTATAAAAAAAAGCCACTGCTTTTCCGGAATGCGTCATTTCAGCTGCCCATGGGCCAGGTGATTGCCGTTACAGGGAGCAACGGCACAGGAAAAACAACCCTGGCCAGGCTTTTAACCGGACTTTTACCGTTTAAAACCGGAACCGTGCGGATCAATGGCGCTCCGCTCCGCCCCAAGGATCTGCTGACCCGGGGCAGTATTGTATTGCAAAATACCGACCACCAGCTCCATATGAAAACCGTGGACCGGGAACTTGCCATTGCAGCCCGGAACAATCCTGACCGGGATAGTGTCCTGGCCGGTGTTACAACGCGTTTCGGCCTGGATCCGTTTCGTCTCCGCCATCCCCAATCCCTTTCCGGGGGCCAGAAACAGCGGCTTGTCATCGCTGCCGCCCTGGTGAAATCCCCTGAAATTCTGATTCTGGATGAACCCACCAGCGGCCTGGACGGCAGCAACATGAACATGATTGCAGATGTGATGACCGACATGGCCTGTAAAGGAGCCCTGGTTCTGGTGATCACCCATGACCTTGAACTCATGGACCTGGCCTGTGACTGCGCCCTGTCCATGCCTTTATCACACAAGGAGAAAAACTTATGAAATCCCTGGTTGTATATAGCAGCAGAACCGGCAACACCCAAAAGGTGGCCCGTGCCATATATGATGCCCTGCCCGAACCCAAAGAGATCTTTTCGGTCAAAGAGGCTCCGGACCCGTCGGCATATGATTTTTTGGCTTTGGGGTTCTGGGTGGATAAGGGAACGGTGAATGCCGGTTCCGCCAGATACATGGAAACCGTGACCGAAAAAAAAATCGGGCTGTTCGGCACCCTGGGCGCCTACCCCGACTCGGACCATGCCAAACAGTGTCTAAAAAAGGCAAGGGCTCTTGTCCAGGGCAATGACATCCTATGGACATTTTTATGCCAGGGCAAGGTGGACCCAGGCCTGATTAAAATGATGGAAACAAAGATGAAAAATGATCCCCACCACAGCATGACCCCGGAACGTAAGGCCAGACTTGAAGAGGCTGCAAAACACCCGGACGAAAAAGATCTGGCGGATGCCCGGGCACTGTTTGCGCAACTTGCAAAAACCGCTGCCGGGAAGGTGTCTGCCTGATATATCCCCAAAAGGCTGGAAAGGCAGGCCGATACCTTGGCCGGAAAGCCTGCCTTTCCCTGGTTTAAGCCCGTTGAAAAACAGACTAAACATTTTTGCGTACCAGATCCACAGCAACACGTCAAGCACCTGTTATGCGTTTCATGCGTGCGCAAATAAAGAAAGGGAAAAAGAATGGAAAAATGGAAGAAACTTTTTATGGTGGCCACAATGGCTCTCCTTGCAGGGGCGGGTATAAAAAATTATGCGCTGGCGGCAGATACATCCAGTTCAACCGCCCGGACCGAAGAAAACAAAATCATGGTCACGGCCAAGTCCAACCAGGCAGATCATGACATACCGATTGCCACAACCATCATAACATCCGAAGAGATCGCCGCGGCCAATGCATCTTCCATCAAGGATGTGCTGATTGAACAGGCCGGAATCAATTTCGGTGTCAACAACTCATCTGAACACGGACGAAAGAATATCAGCATCCGCGGTTCAGCCACCGGCCATGTTTTAATCCTGGTGGACGGTAAAAAAGTATCCGGTTCCGATGCCCAGATCGGGCATTCGGATTTCGAGTACAACTGGGTGCCCATGAGTGCCATTGAACGTATTGAAGTGATCAAAGGCCCTGCAAGCTCCATATACGGGTCCCAGGGCATCGGCGGTGTTGTGAACATTATCACCAAGAAAAGCGATGAAACGTTTTCCGGGGAAGTTGATGTCAGCTATGGCGACAGCCGTGATGACGGCGGCGATGAATTTAAGCTCGGCCTGAATATGGGCGGTCAAATTGCAGACCGTATTTCATTGTTCATGAGCGCGGAACGTATTGACCGCGATCCGTCAAGGGACGAGGACGACAGCACTGAAACCAAGATCGAGGGCAAGGAGATCAACAATGGTTTGGCCAGGATCAGGTTTGATATTGACGATACCCAGTACATTGAGGCGTCCTATGGCCAGGGCAACGAAGACCGGATCAAGATAGATAATATCCTGCATCATGACATTGAACGAAAAAATTACTCGGTGGGATACAACAAGGCGTTTAATTCCGTAACCCTGGACGTTGACGCCTATGTGACCGATTCCGAGACCCATTATACGACGACCAGTGCCACGGGCGGATACGCCCACGACATGACCGATTCCGTGATCCGGGGGGAAGTGGATATTGCCGCCGTTAAAAATCACTATATCGTCACAGGCGCTGAGTTCAAAAACCAGGAGTATGAAAAAGCATATGACAAGGCTGCAAGCTCGGATAAAAATTTTGCCAATGATATGGACAACACCGCACTATTTCTCCAGGACGAAATCAATATCACAGAGGCGTTGATCATCACGTTAGGCACCCGGTACGATTACCATGAAAAATTCAACGGGGAGTGGTCTCCCAAGATCGGGGCGCTTTATAAACTTGGTGCACATCACCGCATAAGGGCCAATTACGGAGAAGGGTTTATGGCCCCCACAGTAACCCAGAACTCATCATCCTATGCGGCAACGGCCATGAAAGGCGTTACCATATACGGCAACGACGATCTTCAGCCGGAATCTTCAAAATCCTATGAACTCGGCTATGAATTTTTCACGGACAACACGGAATTCAAAGTATCCGTTTACAAAACCGATGTGGAAAACCTGATTGACACAAAATACCTGCCCGGTTCTTCGGATGAAAAAATGTATGTCAATGTCGATAGTGCAACCCTTCAAGGATTTGAATGCGAACTGTCCCGGGATATTACACAAAATTACAGCATCCGCATCGGATACCAATATCTGGACACCGAAGACGACTCAACCGGGGAAGAGCTGGAAAACCGTCCAAGGCATACGGTAAATGTCCGGCTCAATGCGACCCTGCCCTGGGACATCCATGCCACGGTGGGAGCCAATTATACGGACGAACAGATAGACGACGAGGAACAGTGCGATGATTTTATCGTTTTCAACGCCCAGGTTTCCAAAACCTTCTATGATAGAATCTCCCTGCGTTTAGGGATTGATAATATCAGCGACGAAGATCTGAATGACAAGCCCTATGACATTGAAGGCAGAATGTTTTATGCCGGGGTGAATTTTAAATTCTAAGATCCTTCAATGACGGTTGAAAAGCATAAAATAAAAAGTCCGGTCGAAAAATTATTCGACCGGACTTTTGTCCGGATGGAGGAAGAATACTAATGAATACCGTAACGTTCAAAAATCCCCTTTAAGGTTCCGTCTGCCTTGATGGCTTCAAGCCCTTTGTTAAACGCATTGATAATCTCCTCGTGTCTGGGATTTGCCAATCCGCAGGCAACGTATAAGTCGTTACTGGACAAGGGATTTTGAGAAAATTCGACTTGTTCCAACAGTGCAGGGGCTTTTTTATTTAGAATGCTTTTGGCGACGATTTCGTCCTCTATAGTCAGGTCTACACGTCCGCGGACTAATTTTTTTATGTTTGTAATAAAATCGCTGACCCCCTCACGCGTAAAGGTCTTCGCATTCATGAATTCGTCCCCGTAACCGAATCCGAGAATAACCCCCACCTTTTTACCGGCCAGGCTCGTTATACCTTCGTATTCAAAGGAATCCCCGCCTTTTTTAATGAATTTGATCTTGTTGGAAGCATAAGCGTTGCTGAACATGAAATTCTTGCTGCGCTCATCTGTATACCAGGTATCGGGTAAAATATCGATTCTCCCCTTTTTGACCTCATCCTCCGCCCTGGCCCAGGGCATGAACTCATGGGCAAAGGTATAGCCCTGTGCCGCAAACGCCGCTTTTATGATTTCAATGGCAAGGCCCTGTCCGGCCGCGTCAGGATCGACAAACGGAGACCAGGAATTTGCCGCAGACGTAACATGTTTGTCTCCCCCAGAACAAATACCAACACTTAAAAAAAGTACAACGATGACCGCCATAATAAATCTTTTCATGTGTTTTCTCCTTTTGAAATTACACGACGCCCATGCCGTAATTACGGGATAGAATTCGCCTTTGGATTTTACTTGATATATATTAAAATAATTGAACAAAAGATAGCATGCCTCATTAAAACAACACAAGTAAAAAACGCATTGGGCAAGGAAACACAACCAAACTGATGCAATGACGATATTTGGAGCCATAAATGTGGAAATCTAATAACAGCCATGGGCTGACCAGACATATCATCTGCCGGATTCAGCCCACAACAAAACATGAAAGAAACTTATTAACTTATTGGTTCTTTCATATAAACTTCTGCCACGCTAATCTTGATTTAAATCCATTGACACAAAAAAGCCAAATACGATATTTTAAATTTATTATCTGAATTCGTTAATTCTGTTCACAGTTCAAATTTTCGATTTGACGAAACATAGAGACCCCGGGGAGGGGTGTAAAAAAATATATGTTGAACCTTTCGGTATAGAGGAAGTGTAATGGAGAAACAAAAACCCAGGCGGCGCATCAGTATTTTGTCAAAAACATCTTTTGTCAGTGGTGTTATCATCCTAATCCTTCTGACAGCAAACAGTTATTTGGCGATCCGGCTCGAATCAGGTCTGGCCGACAGCATGATCAAGGCGTTTTCCGCCAACCAGAAAACAGCTTTAACTAAAGACACGGCACGGATGAAAACCGCCCTTGAAACCGACATGAAAGTCAATCTTGAAATTTGCACGAGCGTAACCCGGGAGCTTTTGTATAACTTTAACCAGGAACAATTGTTCAAGCTGCTGTCCAGCTATCTGAAATTGGATAGTATTGTCGCCATCAAGGTCCTGGATGCCGACGGGCAACCATTCGGTGCTGCCTGGAAAGCGCCGGCCATCACCACGGCAGAAGCGCTTCCAGCTGACGCCGGGGTGAATGAAGCGCTATCTTTTGCTCAGGACGCAGTAAAGGACGGTGATACGCTGGGCAGTGTCCGCCTCTATTACACAAACGCACAGATGGAAAACAATATCAAGGCCCAGGAGGCGAATACCCGAAACAGCATTCAGGCATTCAATGCCATGGCCCAAAAGAATATCGGTACGTCCATCAAAAGCCAGATTATTGTCGCCGTTGTGATTATTCTGGCGCTGATCGTCACCCTGATCATCTGCCTGACAATTTTCGTAACCCGGCCCATTAACAGCACCATTGCCATGGTACGGGATATTGCCCAGGGAGAGGGGGACCTGACCCGGCGGCTACAAACCACCAGCCGGGATGAACTCGGGGAACTGGCTGGATGGTTCAACCGGTTTGTGGGAAACCTCCAGCAGCTGATCCATGAGGTGTCGGGAAATGCTACCACGATTGATCAGGCATCGACCTCCTTTTCAACCTTGTCGGATAACATGAACAATCAGGTCGAAGGCCTGTCCAACCGGTCTGTCACCCTGGCCCGGGCCGCAGATGATATGAGTTCAAACATGACCTCTGTTGCAGCGGCCATGGAGGAGGCATCCACCAATATCAACATGATGGCCGCTGCCTCCGAAGAGATGTCTTCCACCATCGACGAAATTGCCCAAAACACCGAAAAGGCAAGGGAAATAACCGACAACGCCGTGTCCCAAACCCGGCAGGCCTCAAGCGAGGTCAACGAACTGGGAGATGCTGCGGACACCATCGGAAAGGTCGTCGAAACCATCACCGAAATTTCAGATCAAGTCAATCTTCTGGCCCTGAACGCTACCATTGAGGCAGCAAGAGCCGGTGAGGCCGGTAAGGGTTTCGCCGTTGTCGCCAATGAAATCAAGGTGTTGGCCAGTCAGACTGCCGAAGCCTCAAGTGCAATAAAGGAACAGGTTCAGAGCATTCAGACATCCAGTGGCAAAACAGTTGACGCGATTTCGAGTATTTCTGATATTGTCACGGAAATCAATACCATTGTTGCGACCATTGCAACGGCTGTTGAAGAACAGTCCGCGACTACCCGGGAAATTTCGGGGAATATTTCCCAGGCATCCTCCGGAATCATGGAGGTAAACGAAAATGTAGCTAAAGGATCGTCAGCGTCCCAAAAGATGGCCGAAGATATCGCGAATGTCAAGGAAGGCACGGTTGGCCTTTCCACCGCCAGCAACGAGGTCAAATCCAATGCTGAAAACCTCTCGGAACTTGGCAACCGCCTGGCCGGTCTGATGGGTAAGTTCAAGGTTTAGAATTTAAACCGACCCACCAAGCTGTTCAGGTCAGCGGCAATCTGAGCCAGACCGTCTGCCCGTTCTTTTAGGCGGCCGCTCTGGGTCTGTACCTGTAGTGACGTTTTGTTGACTTCCTGGATCTGACCGGTAATATTTTCCGCACTTTCAGAGCTCTGGAGCACATTTCTATTCACATCTTCAATACCGGTGGATACCTGGCTGATGTTGTCTGCAATTTCATGGGTAACCGAGGACTGCTCTTCCACGGCAGTGGCAATGGTGGTCACCACCTGGTCCACCTGATTGATCACCTCCCGAATCTGATCAATGCTTTCAAGGGTCCCGTTGGACGTCTCCTGAATATGTCCGATTTTTTCCTTGATGTCCATGGAAGCGCCGGCAGTCTGTCCGGCAAGTGTCTTAATTTCATTGGCAACAACGGCGAACCCCTTGCCGGCTTCTCCGGCCCTGGCCGCCTCAATGGTGGCGTTCAGCGACAGCAGGTTCACCTGTTCAGAAATATCGGTGATGGTTTCAACCACCTTACTGATGGCCTGGGCTGCCTCTCCCAACTGGCCGACCCGACTGGAGGATTCTTCCACCCTGGATACGGCATTGGCTGAAATTTCCCGGCCCTGTTCAGCATTTTTGGCGATCTCGCCCACGGTCGCATTCATCTCTTCTGCCGCACTTGCAATGGTTGCGGTTTTGCTGCTGGATTCCTGGGTGGAGGTTGAAATCAAATCCATGTTTTGACTCATGGCAGCTGCCGCATCATTCACTGATTCCGAGGTTTTTGTAGCCATTTCAGCGGCTGTGGACAGGGTCTGTGAGATGCCAATCAGGTCCTGGGATGATTCGGCAAGCGTTGCCACGCTCTTGGATATATCCGAAATCATTAACTGCTGCTTGTCCATAAACTGATTGAACGCTGAACATAAGTCCCCGATCTCGTTTTTTCCCAATTTTTTCAAACGCTTGGTCAGATCGCCATCTCCTTCGGAAATATCGAAAAGCCCTTTGACGACCTCTTTTAGAGGGCGGGTAACGCTGCGCCCGATGACCAGCATCAAAGCGATACCGAACAAAAGACCTACGCCTATGGCTGCAAAAATAACCTTAACGGCAAACTTATAGGTAGTTGTGGCTTGGTTCCGTTCGCTTGTGGCCTGGGCCAAGTTGATTCCTGTCAGCTGATCAAGATAGTCTCTCATGGCTTCAAATTTCTCATTGGCATCGCCAAGGGAAAGATCAAGTGCTATACGCCGGCCCTGTCTGGTGTCGGCAATTCTGCCGTCCACAATTTTTCTTGACAGAACTTTCCACGCTTCCCTTGCTTTTTCATAATCGCTAAACAGGGCTTTTTCTTCAGGTTTGTCTGCCAGAACTTTATACTTTTCCCAACGTTCAGCCGCCTGTTTCAAATTGGCTTCGTAGTCATTAACCAAATTCTTAAATAAATCAGATTTTGGATTGGCGAAAATCATGGACCGCTCAGCGACCAGTAACTGCTGCAGGTCCCGGTCTGCTTCGAGAAGATAATCAATACTGGGCAGGCGTTTTGAAAAAATTTCTTCAAGGCGTTGTTCAATTTGATTGACACTGTACAATCCACAAAATCCAATGCCAGCCATGAACAGGATCATGGTGGCAAAACCAATCAACAGCCGGGTACCGATTTTCATATTATTAAACACAGTCATTGTGCCACCCCCCTGCTTTTTCTATATAGTTTCAATATGTTGTTTAACGGACAGCCTCTTTTCCTGCAAACGGTGCGTTGGCGCTGATAGACCAGGTCAGCCCCAAACTGTTATTGAATCTGATCCACATCAATACCAAAGGTAATGGCTCCGATGATTTTATCGCCGTCGATCACCGGCACCGATACCTGGACCAGGTAGGCCTGGGCACTGTCGTCGAACTCCACGTCGTCAACAAAAACTGCGCCGTTGCCATTGTTGAAGGATTTTTGAAATTTAGCCTCATCCCCCTGCCAGAAATCGGAGGTTTTATCCGTCATGGCCACGTTGGCTCCCTGATTGTCCATCACAAAAATCTCAGCATAAAAACTCTCGGATTCCTGGATGCCTCTCAGATGCCGACCGCATTCGGACTCCATAATAGACTTCATGTAATCGGCGATCCCCGGGGTATCCTTCCATTCGTTATCCTTGGCTTTAATCTGATCAAGGCTCATTCCCTTATCGTTTTGATCTTTAACCGCCTTGACAATAACAGGGTCTTTTCCAATATTTGCCAACGTTGAGTTGGCAAGTTCAACGACTTTTGCCGGGGCCTGTTCTGCATTGGACAGGACCGGGGTTAAAATTAAGGAAAAACCGATTAACAATGAGATGAGTGCCTGTTTCATTATACGCTCCTTAAATAAAATTAAGTTAAATTTGCCCACTTCAAATACGGCGAATGCTTTTTTTAGCGGGTCAAAAAAATTTGAATCGAATCGTAATATAATCGGCATAATTGAAAAGCCGACGTTAAAGATTTGATGAAATCAATATATTTATATATAACGGCAAGATAGATATAAATCAATACGTTTTGCCCTAAACCCGGCGATTTGGGGCATGAACCACAAAAAATTCAATCTTTCGATACTCAGTACAGCCCCACGCCCCTGCCAAATCCGGTATCCTAAAAATTGCATTATTTTGCCGATAGGGTTAGGATGTGACCCAACATGGAAGCAGATGCCCTGTTTTAATTCAATATACTGATAATACAAGAAAAAGGAGCATAGAAATGACAGATTTTCAACCCGCCTATCTTGAAACCAAAGAGAAAGGACTGCTCCGGGATAAAATCAGTAAAGCGCGACAGCTGTTAAATTCCTGTGAGATTTGTCCCAGAGCGTGTAAAGCCGACCGTTTTTCCGGGGAGTTGGGGGAGTGTTCCACCGGCGACGAAGCGATTGTATCCAGTTTCAACCCCCATTTTGGAGAAGAACCCCCATTGGTCGGGGCGTTTGGTTCCGGCACCATTTTTTTCTCCCACTGCAACCTGAAATGTAATTTCTGCCAGAATTACGAAATCAGTCACGATGGGGAAGGAGAGGAGTGTGGACTCGGGCAGTTGGCCGGCATGATGTTGATCCTGCAGAATAACGGTTGCCATAACATTAATTTTGTGACCCCGACCCATGTGGTGCCGCAGATTTTGTCGGCCCTGGATATGGCCATTGACGGGGGGTTAAGGATTCCATTGGTCTACAACTCCAGCGGGTACGATAAGGTGGAGACCTTAAAACTGCTGGAGGGGGTCATCGATATTTATATGCCGGATTTTAAATTCTGGGATCCGGCTGTGGCCGAACAGACCTGCAAGGCACCGGATTACCCGGAAGTGGCCCGAAAAGCGGTTGCCGAAATGTATCGGCAGGTGGGGGATCTGCAAGTGGATGAAAACGGTATTGCCACCCGGGGATTGCTGCTCAGACACCTGGTTATGCCTTCCGGAATGGCCGGGACTGCAGAGGTGATGTCATTTATTGCCAACCATGTATCAAAAAATACCTTTGTAAACATCATGGATCAATATCGGCCTTGTGGAAAAGCGTATGAAGTTAAAGGGTTGGGAGAGACGATATCTGAGACCGAATTTAACAAAGCTGTCCAAGCGGCAAAAGATGCGGAGATCAGCCGGTTTGCAGCGCTATAGATAGTGCCCGGCCGAAAACCGTCAATTTTTTTTACGATTACTTTGTTGGTAAGGTTCCACCCGAGGCGATGAATTGAAAAAATATTGGTCGTGTTTTTAAATTTTACTCCCCCAGTTTAATATTATGCTTGCACCTGAATAAAAGGAACCGGGCCTTCACATTGTGAACAGCCCGGTTACAAAGGGGAGAGAAAAGAATTATGTTAAATTGAAGGGCTGTTGTTCGCATCCTCCAATGGATAAGTTTCTTATATCAGCCGCAAATGACCTGAACCGTACTCGAAGATTACCAGTTGATTAAAATTATAGAAAAACAGATTTGAATTCTCAATTTTTCAGTAGCCTTACTTCCAACCAGCTCAAGCTCAAATTTCCATTTAGAGCATGTTCGGAAATTTTGTAAAACGATCCCAGAGCAATGGACATATATATTTTTTTCAAAATAGCACAGAAAAAGTCTGATCCGAGGGCATGTGTACTTGATCTGTTATTGGTGAGGGGCTCTGAATCTCAAATAGTCCGGTTGTATACCATAAAGGTTCGCTTTCAAATTTCTGATTTAGGAGGAAAAAAAATGTAACAAATGTCCTCTCAATCAAATCAACTGGAACATAAAATGTTTTGATTGGACCATGATTGAAGATCGAAGTGTTTATAAGTACATTTTTCCTAATGCCAATAACATGATATATTACCGTTTCGTTGACATATAGAGAAGAGTTTGGAAATTTTCCTGTCAGCCATAGAAAACAGGAACCGGTTCAGGAGGTAAACGATGTATAAATTGATCATATGTGCTCTGATTTTTTCAGGTATTCTTTTCATGTTTTTAAGTATTAAAAAATTCCGAGACAATACCTCATTGATGAAAGAATTCTATATTGACGACAGTCTGATAAAACCAAGAGCCTTCACCTTTCACCGCTCCTTATTGTTTTTATTTTTAATAGGTTATATTTTGACCCTGGGCTTTTATATATTTGATATCCATTTTGCATCAGATTTGGTCACTGCATTTATTTTCTTTTTTGGTGCTGTATTTGTATTCATAGAAAACAATCTTCATAAAAATATTGTATCCTCCATTAAGAGAAACTACGACAAAACTATTCAAATCAGCAGCGCTCTTGAAGAAGAGCGGGAGAAGTTATTGTCCCTGAACAGAAAATTAACTCAGACAGAAGATGTAACGATATTTGCGCTGGCCTACCAAGCGGAACTGCGTGATACTATTACAGGAAACCACATTGCACGTACAGCAAAATATGTAGAATTGTTGACCCAAAAACTCATGGAGGATAGTAAGTATAAAGATTACGTTACTCCAGAATACAAGGTGGAAATTGTCAAATCAGCCCCGCTGCACGATATTGGAAAAGTTGCTATACCCGATAAAATTCTGCAAAAAGAAGGGGCATATACGGATGATGAATTCGATATTATGAAGCGCCACTGCGAATTTGGGGCTGATATTATCAAAAGAGCTATGCAAAAATTGAATTTTAGATCATTTTTGCAGATCGCCGAGCAGCTTGCACTCTCCCACCATGAAAAATGGGATGGTTCAGGCTATCCCATGGGGATGTCAGGCGATGACATCCCTTTGTCTGGAAGAATCATGGCTGTTGCTGATGTCTATGATGCATTAAGGACAAAAAGACAATACAAGGATGCATTTACTCACGATCAATCCTGCCGAATTATCATAAAAGACAGTGGTACTCATTTTGACCCTGAAGTGGTCTCAGCATTCAAAAAACTGTCTGATCAATTTGAAAAAATTTCCATTGATTTCGGTGATGGTGCCTGATCAATTTCGACTTGATTTCTTGCACTCATTCAGAGTAAAAGCCGACCCCACAATTTGTCTATCAATGTGGTGTGTAACTCTTGGCAGTAAAGGCGTTGACTATTTTTGTTATTGAATACGGCTTTCAGATAGGCTTGAGCGTGCCTGTATACCATCATTGTTCACACCGAAATTACTTAGTCTTAATGGGGCAATTTAAAAATCCAAATCAAAAGACACGTTTGCCTCTGGAGAATCAATTCTAATAAAGACAGAATCTGCCTTACCTAAAAGTATTTAAACAAGAAGCTTCTAAAAATTTTATATGAAACACTCTCCCATAAAAGGGGAATAGTGTCCCGTTGGTTTTATGGCTTTTTGTTCCACAACACTTTCATTACCGTTACAAATTGAAGGTATCAAATCAATAAAGCTATCTCTTTCAGATAACAATTCAAGCACAGAAGACAACTTTTTAAATCATCAGCGGCGGTCGGTTTATACTATAAAAGTTTTATATACGTGGTACCTCTTCATGGAAGTCCAACAGTTCGTTGTGCAAAAAACCGACCAGTCATGTTATATTCGCGCTCTAAGGCTTCATTTCAACATCCGACTTTTTATTGCTGAATTAAAAATCTATTGTCAGTTGTACCCCTTTAATCAATATCTGCACAAAATATTTTTGATAGATCAATTAACCTTCACAAGGAACAAGTTTCATCCCTAACTCATCAGCCTTTTTTGCCAAATTTTTCAACATCCTTTGTTTGTTAGGTTTGCTCAAGTATTCTTCTCCGAGGTCTTTATATCTGTCTCCATTTTTGATGATGTTGTAAATGGCTTTTGCAATTCTATGGGCTATGGCGACAATCGCTTTTTTGGCACCTCGTCTGGCTTTGAGTTTATAATACTTGGCTTTGTAATATGAACCCTTCGTCTTGATTGCGGCCCAAGCGATCTGGACTAAAATCGTTTTGAATGGATGATTTCGAACCGCATTCCGGCCACTTTTCCTTTTACCTGCGCTTTCATTATTTCCAGGGCACAATCCGGCCCATGCAACAAAAGCGACCATGCTTTTAAACTCATCCAGTGTAACCCCGACTTCTCCAAGAACAGATTGTGCTGACTTCTTATCGATCCCGGGAATTTCATCTAATCTTTCCAGTAAATTTTCATGGTCACGGGTAAGTATTTCCAATCTGGCATTAATCTGTTCAATCTGTCTTTGAAACATCTCAATGGCCTCCATCATGCCAATCAGTTGGAATCGATGATGATCCTTAAAATATCCATGGAGGCTTAGATACAATTCAGGAATTTTCTTTTTAAGACTTCCTTTTGTGCATTCCTGAACTTTCTCCAAGGTCACTTCATCGTTTTTGCATAACAAATCAATGAGATTCAAACCGGTAAGCCCGAACAAATCAGAAACGACCGAATCAATTTTAATATTTGCCGTGATAAATAGTTTATGAACACGTCGCTTATAATCAGCGAGAGATTCTGTATATATCTTTCTCAATCGGCTTAATTCTCGCCATTCACGGACCTGTTCGGGAGGGATAAAACTCCCTTTTACCAACCCATGACGAAGCAGTCCGGCAAGCCATTTACTGTCACAAATGTCTGTTTTCCTGCCGGGAACATTTTTAATATGCCTGGCATTAACCAAAACGACCTCCATCGTAGCTTCGATGGTGTTATAAACCGGATGCCAATATACCCCGGTACTTTCCATTGCCACTACAGGACAGCTATTTTTAATCAACCACGTTTTCATTTTTTGCAAATCTTGAGTAAATGATGAAAACTCTCGAATCTCATGCTGTTCTTTCCCATTAGCATCAACAGTGATTAAACAGGCCGAAATTTTGTCTTTGTGAACATCCAAACCACAACAAATTGGGTGAACGATTTGGATTAATGTGCTATTTTTTGATCTCTTGGTCATGGCTATCTCCTTATATTTTTCTTGGTCGAAAAAAAATTTGATAGCTATGACCATTTTTCAAAATTTGCAAGTGTTTCATGCTTCGTTGTGTCCGCTAGGACATGGGGGTTATATAGAATTGAAAGCGCAAAGACTATATGCTCTAAAAGAAACGAAATTCTTTATTTCTCCGCTACGGAGCTGATCAACATATATCTTGATGACGACGTTAAAGTGAACTATAAAAAGTTTGGTACAGCGTCAAAAAAACTACAGGATTAAGTTAAGGAACTGAAGCAATTATGGCTGAAAACAATAATATTTCAAAGGCGGAGAAACGACCTTTAAGCTTAAAGAACCTCTATCTTGATCCTAATAATTATCGGTTGATTCATGAGCCGGAATATGTGGAGGTGGGTGATGAAAATATCAAAGACAAATCCGTTCAGCGACGGACATACAGGTTGTTAACGGGAGACAAATATCAGCATATTCAAGATCTTGTTGAAAGTTTTAAATCGAACGGTTACCTGCCGGTAGATCAGATACAAATCCGCCCTATTGATGATGGGGCGTATGTTGTTGTTGAAGGCAACCGAAGAATTGCGACTCTCAAATACCTGCAGCAAGAGTATGATTCCAAAGATATAGATCTTGGTGCGCTTGATTCTTCAATTTTCAGTGCCGTCCCTGTGGTTCGCTATACAGATAGTAACGAAATGCATCATCTCACCCTTATGGCACTTAAACATATCAGTGGGAATAAGAAATGGGGGGAATGGAACCAAGCAAAATTACTGGAAAAAATGCACACCGAATACAAAATATCTGAAGATAATATATGCAAGCGCATAGGTATATCGAAGGTTGAATTGAGACGAAGTTTACGCGCGCTCTCTTTTCTTCAGCAATATATTGATTCGGATTACGGAGACCAGTTTTCGGAAGGTAAATTCCCTATTTTCCGTGAAGTTGCGCGAAATGCAGCAATAAAGGAATGGATAGGTTGGGATGACAGCACATATAAGGCGATGAAAACCTCCAACATGGAGCTTTTTTTCTCCTTAATATCTAGAGAGCCCTTGGAAGATGAGGGCGACGACGGTGCCGTTGAATATGGAAATGGCTATCATGAACCCGCCTTAATCAAGCGAGATGATATCAGACTATTTGGAAAAATTCTCGACGATCCAAAGGCCATGACACAGCTTCAACAAACCCGTGATATCAATGCCGCTTATAGGTCGAGCGATCAGATTTTCAAAGAACGGCAACAAGCTGCAATTTCTGCGGTTAACAATGAAATTGCAACCATAAGCCAAATGGTCATTCAGCCACAGTATCTGCCTGAATTGGAAAACGCTTTGGGGCGTCTCAAAGGAGCGATCGATAAAACGAAAGCTTCTGGATTGGCAGGCGTTGAGCAGACCACAGCCTTTCACGATCGAATAGATGGACATTTCACTACTCTCAATGTCCATAATTACAAGCGGTTGCAGGGAGTGAATTTAGTCAAAATATCAAGACTAAACCTAATTGCTGGATTAAATAACTCAGGCAAAACTACCTTGCTTGAGGCAATTTATCTTTTGTGTAGGCAAAATGATTTTTCTGGTTTGATGGAGGTTATTCGTCGGCGTGGTAAAGTGGCTGTTGATAAAATCAACCCTGAATGGTTTATTGAGCAATTGCCAGCTGAAATTAGTATCTCCGGGTGTTTTGACGGAAACAAGGCGGAAGTAGCATTTAGACATTACAAAGAGGAAGACAGAGAAATTGATGTTTCCAGGTATCTTGAATCCGTTGAAATAACCTCCGGATTCGGGGAAAAACGGCAGGAATCGATAACACGGATTTTTCAGGGAAGGGAAAGAGAAACCATTGCTAGCGGTAAATATATCCTTTGCCCTTCAATTTTTAGCAGTCCGTTTTTTTTAAATGAACCGCATCGATACACCGCTTTCTACCATAAAAGTACACAATCAAAAGCGCTTCCTAAGATATTTGAATTTATCAGGCAATCGGTTGTTGATACTGTGGAAGATATTCGTCTGGTGGATGAGTTGCAGCGCTTCCTGGTGACGGATCAGAGTTATGAGTACGCATTGGATTTGACAGAGTATGGGGAAGGTATGCAGCGCATTTTTTTCATATCTTTGCTTTTTGCCTCGGCCCAGAATGGCGTTGTGTTGATTGATGAGTTTGAGAATGCCATTCACAGTGAAATTATAGAAAAATTTGTTATATTTATTGATGAACTTGCGAGACTTTTTAATGTACAGGTTTTTTTAACAACACATAGTAAAGAGTGTATAGATGCATTTTTATCCAAAGTGAGTGATCTTACGGAGGTTACAGCTTGTGCGCTTGTAGATGACAAAGAGTCTATTCGGGTACGAGAGTTTACTGGCCGGGAATTAAAGACCTTAGTTGACGCTGGCGATGTGGATCTTCGGAGGGCAATGTAATGCGAGAAATCAATGTTCTCTTTTTGTTCTGTGAAGGTCCACATGATGTTGCTTTCTGCTATCTTGTAATGAAATATTGTTTCGGTATGAAGACCGTAAAGGACAATTTCAGTTTGTATCCTTCTCCTCTTCATAGACTTCTACCTCAAAATTTAAAAAAGCATGCTGCTGGCGATATGTCACTGGATATGGCACATAAGTTTTTTCTGCCTGATAGGACAGTTGCAAATGGAGATGTTTATGTTTTGCTGTTCAATATGGGGGGAAAGACACGAATTGATAACCCTAAGGAATTTCTTTCCTCTTTTTTACCTCTCTATGAAAGCAGAGCAATGTTTTCCAAGGATGCCGAAAGTATGGTTAGAGATGTGCGATACCTTTTTCTCTATGATGCAGATCATGAACCAGCAACGAAAATCTTCACGGATTGCCAGGTAAATTTTGAATATATAGAGGATCTATTATTCATAACTCAACAGTTTAATTCATCTCCAAAAAATCCAGGAGCGGCTGTAAGCGCCGATAAGGGAGTTTATGTTTTGGGTGATACAAATACAGGGAAAGGCACATTAGAGGATATCCTTTTACCAATTTATACAAAAACCCAAATAGACTGGTGTGAAAAAGCTAAAACTTTTATTGATGACGCTTTTAGTTTTCAATCAGAGCATGGAAATGAACAACAACACATCGCCGCAAGGGCGAAAAAAACTAAAGCCGTCATAACTGCGGCAGGGCAAGGAAAAAGGCCGGGGCGTCCTATGTCGGCAATCATTCAGGACAATGTCTTGGGTTCTATTGAAAATTTTCGGGCAAGTGAACCCGTTCGAAAATTTGCTGATTTTGTCCATGAATTTGCAAATTTCATCTAAATGCAATGCTGGTTTTAATCCTAAACAATAAACCGTTGTTTTTTAGTGTCTCTTAGGAAAACAAAACCCCACAATATGTCTATAATTGTGGCTAAAAGCCTTTATTGAAAGGGGTGTTGACTTCTTTTGTTATTGGTAATGCCAGTTGAATGTTCGTGGTACCCTTATAATCGACTTTGCCCTCATGACAGCCTCGCTTCCACTGGGCCAATTCAAAGGGCTTATATTTGATGCAAATTCCTTAATGTATATTTACGAACGAATATGGGTGGTACCCTTTGGCCGCAAATTTTTATCCTCGAAATACGCCATGTATTCAGAAGGTTTTAATTTGCGCCCGCCTTGTACTCGACAAAATTTCCAGATTTTCGATCAGACAGGATATATTTGTAACTATTTTTCAAAGGGTATCGGGGGGCACCCCCTATGCCCTTTTTCTCAAGTGCCCAAACAAACGCTCTGGCGTCATGGGTGCACAATAGGCGGCATTCTCACACCCGGCGGCCATCTTTATGGCAAAAAAAGCACCGATGCCGTACATGAAGGGGGGCTCTCCCACGGCCTTGGAGCCCTTAACGGCTTTGTCGTTATAGTCATCTTCTAAAAATATTACCTGCATGTCCGAAGGGACCGAAAAAATATCAGGCATTTTATAGGTTCCCGCAGTGGCCGTAAGGGGTTTGCCCAAATCTGTGTAACGCATTTCTTCCATGGTCATCCATCCAATGCCCTGGATCATACCGCCCTCAACCTGGCCCAGATCAATGATGGGATTGATGGATCGCCCAAGGTCATGCACCACATAGGCCGTTTCTATCCTGTAGGTGCCCAGTAAGCGATCCACTTCAGCCTCAAAATAGGCTGTTCCGTAGGTATGGTAAGCAAAGGGACGACCTTTCTCAACAGATATGTCAAAGTGCAGATCCGGCGTTGAATAGTGGGCTTCGGCGCTTAACTGAACCCGCGAACCATACGCTTGGATGACCAGCTCCTCCCAACTGACCCCACAGGCTTTGCCTTTTTTATACAAGCGACCTGTTCCAAGTGAAAAATCCTTTGATGCGCAGTGATATTCATCGGCCATAAATTTAAAGAGACGCGCTTTTATCATCTCACAGGCCATCAGGGCTGCTGCCCCATTCAGGTCCGTGCCGCTGCTGGCAGCTGTGGGGCTGGTGTTGGAAACACGGGTGGTGTTGGTGGATTCGAGCTTAACCTGCCCGGGAGCGATCCCCAGGCTGTCCGCAACTATTTCGCGGATTTTATGGTTCACCCCCTGCCCCATTTCCACAGCGCCTGTGCTTACGCCCACACTACCGTCCGTGTAGACGTGAATATGTGCCCGGGCCTGGTTCAAAAAAAATGCAGTGGCAAAGCTTATGCCAAAGCATACGGGCATCAGGGCATACCCTCTGCCGTAGCGGGAGACTTGACCCGTGTCCTTCTCTTTTCTTCGAATGTCGTCAATGGCACGCATCCGTTTTGACAGATCATAATAGGCATATGCCTTGTCCCAACAGCGGCAGGCCCGGGCATTCTCCGCGGCCATACCATAGACAAAGGTATCGCCCGTTTTAAGCAGATTTTTGTGCTGAAGTGTTTCGACGCGGATCCCACTGATCCGGGACGCCTCCCGGATGGCCGCGTCAAAAACGAACATGGCCTGGGGGGCACCGAATCCCCGAAAAGCGGTGTTCGGCGTTATGTTGGTCCGGCAGGAGGCTGCCGTGGCATGGACGTTGGGTACGTAATAAGATGCGGTGGCGTGGAACAGGGTTCTTTCCAAAACAGAGGTGGACAAATCGGCCGCAGCGCCAGCATTTTGATAATACATCACCTTAAAGGCCAGAAATTTTCCGGACCCATCCATGGCCAGGGTGAAATCCGAGGCGTACGGATGCCGCTTACCCGTAGCGAGCATATCGTCGGAACGCCTTAAAACAATACGGCAGGGAACCCCCGATTTTTGAGCCCCCAAAGCGGCAAAACAGGCCCAGGTGTTGGCTTGGGCCTCCTTGCCCCCAAAGGCGCCGCCCAGTCGCCGAACATCCACTTCAATCCTGTTCATGGCCAAGCCGCAAACCTTGGCAACAGATCGCTGCACTGATGTCGGCGCCTGGGTAGCCGAAGAGAGATGTATATTTCCCTCCTCCGAGGGTGTTGCTACGCAAACCTGACCCTCCAGGTAAAAATGCTCCTGGGCACCTGATTCGGCCCGTCCCTCGGCTACATAAACTGCCGACGCGATAGCAGCGTCCGCATCGCCCAAACTGAAGATCCGTACCGGGGCAATCAATTCATTCCGGTTGTAGGCTTCCCGGGGATCCAGAACAGGCGGATCTTCGGCAATATCAATTTTAATAAGCCCCACCGCCTCCCGGGCGGCATCCTCGGTCCGGGCATAAATGGCAGCCACCGGCATACCCACAAAGGCCACCTCATCCTCGGCCAGGAGCACTTCGTCCTGAATTACACCGCCGATCTGATTTTTACCGGGAATATCCTTTGCGGTAAGAATGAACGCCACGCCCGGAACATTTCGGGCATCGGAGGTATCCAAGCCCCTGATTTTTCCCTTGGCGATGGGAGAAAAATAGACAACACAATGCAATCCCCGGGCGGGAAAATCCCTGTCATCCACATAGCGGGTAAGCCCCATAACATGATAGGTGGTATCGGGATTGATCATAGCACCCCAGCCTTTACAAAATCATCATAGGAACAGACATTGGAGAAACAGTGCAGATAATGATCCGCCATGAGAGCGCAAGCCAACTGCCGTTTATAATCGGCACTGCCCCGGACATCGTCTATGGGAGAAATCTCTTTTTGCAAAACGTTCATGGCGCCCAGGAACGTTTCCATGGATACGGGTTTATTTTTAATCCACGCCATAGTCCGGTGGGCAGTAAACGGGATGGGCGCCACACCGCCCAGGGCTAAACCCACAGAAGCGAATGCCCCGTTATGAACCTTAAAAATCGCCGCAGAGTTACAACTGGCGATGTCTAATCGCTGTCGCTTACTCACCTTGGCGTAATTCCATAACCAGGCGTCATCCCGTTTTGTCAGCAAAAGGGATTCCACACGTTCATCTCTGTTTAAATCCAACGCTTTATATCCCAGGAAAAACTGCCTTAGGGGAAACTTACGTCGGGCACCTTTGGACGAAACCAGTTGAATTTGGGCATCCAGGGCGAGTAGAAGAACGGCACAATCCGCAATGGGGGACGCATTGACGAGATTGCCCCCCAGGGTGGCCCGATTCCGCAAAATATGGGAAGCTATAACCCGCAACTTATCACGCCACCCCGGGAATTGATCAATTAAGTGAGGATCTTGCCTTAGCTGTTCCATGGTAGCCGTTGCCGGGATTTCTATCATCCCCTTCTTTACACGGATAGGCTCGGATTCGGGTATGAGAAACCAGGGTTCTGACTGATTCAGAGCGTCTGCCTGCTGCACATAGAGATCGGTGCCCCCGGCAATAAGAAGCCGATTGCCGTCAAACGGTTCAAAGGTCAAGTCTGGGGAATTTGATAGGGACTTATTAGCCCTCAGGTTCTCAAGCCTCTGGGGGATGTCGGCAAAATAGGCAGGGATTAGGTCCAGTTCAATCAGTTGACGAAGTGACGGCTCCTTACCCAGCAACGGTTCAATGGTGGCTGCTACGGCCCGTCGAATGGATCCGTAGCCGGTGCATCGGCACAGATTACCATCCAGGGCATCCACCGCGTCCTGGAGGGTAACGGTCCGGCCTCCCAAAAGATAACCGGTGAGGGACACAATGAATCCGGGGGTACAAAATCCGCATTGGGTAGCCCCCTGATCGATAAAGGCTTGCTGAAGCCTATTGGGCCTTTCCCCCTGAAGCCCCTCTATGGTCACAAGATGGGTGTTGTTGAGCTGCCCTACCGACATCAGACAGGACGGCATGGGCCGGTAGGCAACATGTGGGATTCGGCCGAGTATCACCGTACAGGCGCCACACTCCCCTTCCCGGCAACCCTCTTTGGTGCCGTACAATCCAAAATCTTTTCGCAGAAGATCCAGGACAGACCGGCCCGGAGAAAGAGTAAATTCTATCTCCTTATCATTTAAAATAAAGCGGCAGAATTTATTCATAATTCCCGGCCTGCTAAAATCCGTGCTTTAATATGCCTGTCGTCTCCTGCGTAGAGAAACCGCTCCAATTGCGTAAGGGCAGAGATCTCTGCAGCTTCAGGCAGCCCCATATCAATGTAAAGGGCGTCAAAACTCATGCCCGGCTCAAAAGCCCCACACGGTCCCCAGCCCTGACGGGTGAAAAATTCACCATTTCCCATGGTCGCCACATAAAAGGCTTCGGAAAGGGATACCGCTCTGTGATTCTCTTGGGGCTGCACAATCCGAAGCAGCTTGCTGACCTGTACGGTTTGAACAACCGCCCGGTACATGGCAAGGGTGTGCCCGGCTCCCACATCGGAGCCCAGTCCCAGTTTAACGCCTCTGTCCAAATAGCGACCCAAAGGCATGATGCCGCTGCTTAAATTAACGTTGGCGCTGGGGCAATGAACCAGTGTCGCTTCCCGTTCCACGATTAGACCAATTTCCTCGTCACTTAAATAAATGGCGTGGGCCATTAAGCTATCCGGCCCCAAAAGGCCGCAGTCATTATAAACATGGGTATAGCTGCGGCTTTTGGGGAAAAGCTCAGCAACCCATTGGGCTTCACAAAGGGTTTCGGAAAGATGGGACTGTACAGGTAAATTCAACCGTTTAGAGAGCACCCCCAAGTCTTCCATAAGTTTTTGCGAGCAGCTTGGGGCAAAACGTGGGGTCACGATGGGCCGGACCCGATCCAGGCCTGCCAATCTCCGGCAGAACACGTCACTGCCTTTTAATGAGTCTTTGGTTGTCTCCTTAAGATCATCAGGTGCATTCCGGTCCATGTTGACCTTGCCCACAAAGGCGAACAGTCCGGCCTTTTCCAGAGCCTGCGCCAAAATCAGGGTCGATGCCAGATGAACCGTACCATAAACCACAGACCGGAGACTGCCCTGCCGCAGCAGTTCGGCGGCAAACAAAGGATAAATCTTTCGGGCATAATCTTCATCGGCAAATCGGGACTCTCCGGGAAAGGTATGATGTGCCAGCCAATCAAGCAATCCCAGATCCAGACCTGCGCCCATCTGCAGATACTGGGGTGCATGGACATGCAGATCAATAAAAGAAGGGATAACCATTGCCCCTCCCAGGTCTTTTACAGGTAGCGAAGAAAACCGGGCCGGCACCTTCGTCTCAAGGGAAAGGAACTTGCCATCCTCAACAATGGCGACACCATTTTCTCTCACCCTGAATTTGTCCGAAGTGGGCGTATCGATAAAATTGCCTTTGTATAATGTTACCAAACTCACAGCGCCCTTAAAAACCTTTCACCGAAGCAATTGATCACTTGTCTTTTCAAACAACGGCACCGGATCCACCAACTGGCCCTGTACAGAGATGGACAGATGCAGGTGGGGCCCCGTGGCCCGGCCCGTAGAGCCGGCTCGACCGATAACCTGTCCCCGTTTTACAATATCTCCCGGTGAAACGTCGAAATCACTCAGGTGAAAGTACAGGGAAATGACACCGTTACCATGGTCTATATAGATGGAGTTGCCGGCATAGTAGTGGGATTCGACCAAAATGACCCGGCCCTCGGCCACCGCTTCTACGGCAGTCCCTACAGGCGCCCGGAAATCCACGCCCTGGTGGGGATTTTTGGGTGTACCGTTCAGCACACGTTGCAGCCCATAAACGCTGGTAAAGCTTCCCTCCACCGGCCGGTGAAAGGGCAGCCGCCATAACCGCTGGTCTGACCAGGTCTTTTTTGCCTTCTGGGTGCGAGCCCTTTCCGCTTTTATCCGCTCAAGTTCAACAGTGGGCGGCGTCACCATCTTTGACGGCAGGCTCAACTCCTGGCGGGGATATGTCCGGCCAATAATTTTTACCGACCGATGCAGGACAGTTTCCTTGCCACCGGCCCAAGCCCGGACAATAAATTTTTGCCGGCCCGGTTTGATGGTCAAAACATCCGTACCCAGCATGGCAATCGCCACATGATGACCGTTCCACTGGGAGACTGACGGCGCAAACTCCTGATCCATCCAATGGATAAGAATCCTGTCAAAGGCTTGATCTGACGTCAATCGCACAAGAAAAGGCTGTCCTATGCCCACCCGTTCCGGATGGGCAAGGACCATAGGCTCTGTGGCGTTAACGCGGGTTCCCGCCACAGTTACGGCAGTGATGATGAGGAATGTGAATAACACAACAGTGCAGGCTTTAATACGCAACAATACAGCTCCTATTTCAGCAGTTTCAACAATCTAAATCCGGTTGATTTCAGCGAATCGTTTATTTTCGGCAAATTTGCCTTATCCATCGGAAGACGGGTTTAAGTTATTTTTTAAAACCAATTCCAGATATTTACTATTTTTAGGAGAATTCTTTATCTGGTAAATCATTTGTCCCGGACATCTTCTGTTTTTACTGTCACCGATCTTTTCTAATTGTACTTTTGCATTTAATCCATGCAAATACATCAACTTTTTTGCCTGTTTGGCAATGGTAAAATGTCTGTCTTCGATCGATTGCGCTTCCTGGGTAAGGGGAGTATTAAACGAAAAAGCTAAAATTCGCTCGACCCATCTCTCGTCAGATTCCTGGAATAATTCATCCATCTTTTCATGCAGCTGTTTTGTTAAATCTTCGAGGATAAGATTAATTTCACTTTCAGCGGCCATAAATGCGGCTAAGAAATCATTTCTTTCCATGGTTGCCCCTCCTTTTGAAAATTAAGGAACGTTTGTCTAAAGAACTTCAAAAACAGGTGAGAATCACAAAATGTAATTTCCAAACGATGAGGTACAGATTAAAATCAATAATCACGCAGGGTCGAGCATAGGTAGTGTCTATTATTTTAAAAAACGTAACAGATCTTGTCAATGTTGTTTATGGGCTTGAAAATTTATGCCCCCCTAAATTTGCATGTCACCGGAACGACCGGCATTGATTTTATTAAAAATACATTTCCAGAGGCTATCCCTTTGCCGGGAAAATCTGACCGCGTCTGCCCGGCTAATTCCAATATCCTTCAGAAGGTAATCATTCATTTCCAGGAGCAGGCGGCAATGTTTTTTTGACATTTTCCAATGTCTGAATCCCTGCCAGACCTGTTTTATAATGTTTCGAATCCAATCAAAGCATCTCTTTATTGAGCGGAACGATGCCTGAACCCACTTTTTGCCGAAACTCATACGCCCCCCTTGTTGAATTGTTTTGATATATGTATCGTTTTGTTTAACGGCCACGAACCGGCCTGACATATCAACGGCCAGACACAGCCCTCAACAAACCTTTAAAGATCTGAGTAACTTACCAAAACATTCTTATAAAAAAACAATTGATCAGACAAACGAATTGTTTTAATGTCTAACATCAAAATTTTTTATACAAGGAAGATTACATGCCGGACTCAATTCCCATAGAACTGCTCAGAACGTTTATTGCCATTGCCGACAGTGGAAGCTTCAGCCTGGCAGCCGATCAGATTGCCAGAACCCAATCGGCCGTGAGCATGCAGGTCAAACGGCTGGAGGAATTACTTGAGAAACCTTTAATTCACAGGGACAGCCGGAATCTTAAATTGACCAGTGACGGCGTCACGCTTCTCCACTTTGCACGGCGGATTTTGAAATTGAACGAAGAGGCCTTGTCGGTACTGAAGCGGCCGGAACTAAAGGGTTGGGTAAGTATTGGCCTGCCGGACGATTATGCGGCCCGGTTTTTGCCCGAAATCCTGGCTAATTTTTCCCGAACCCATCCCAGGGTTCAGGTAAAAGTCACCTGTGAACCCAGCTACAAACTTCTGGAGAGGATACAAAGAAAAAATCTGGACCTGGCCATGGTCACCTCCCCCACCCCCGAAATTGAAAACGGCATCCTGCTCAGGCAGGATCCAATAGTCTGGGTAACTTCGGAACGGCATTGCCAGCATGAAATAACACCGCTCCCCCTGGCCCTTTTCTCAGAAGATTGCTGCTACTGCCGAACCTGGATTCTTTCTGCCCTGGAAAGGACGGGAATTGAGCATAGAATCGCCTATACCAGTCCCAGTATCATGGGCCTGCAGGCAGCAGTTACCGCAGGCCTTGCCGTGACCGCCATTAGTCAGAGTATCGTTTGGCCGGGGATACGCCAACTCAGCGTCGAGGAGGGATTTCCGACCCTGCCCAATGCATCTTTTTTGCTCCGCCGGAATCCGGAATCCAACAACTGCATTGTGGATTCATTGGCAGACCATATCGCCAAAGCGTTCAGCACCTGTTCCGAAATTGGCGGGTGCCTTGCCTGAGCCCATAACAAAAGCCCAAACCATTCATGATCAAAAAGACATTAAAAAGGAACGGAAATGGAGACAGAAATTAAAATCAGAGGATACCATACAGACCTGTATCAGCATGTAAATAATGCCCGGTATCTTGAGTTCTTGGAAGAAGCCAGGTGGCAGATTCTTGAAACGTACACGGACCTTGCGTCGTTTATGAAAAAGGGTTTTTTATTTTTTGTGGTCAACATCAATATCTCATATAAAAGCCAGGCCAGGGTTAATGATCTGATCCGAATCCGATCAGGGATGAAACAAATCGGAAATAAAAGCGCCGTGGTCCGCCAGAAGGTGCACAACCTGACAACCGGACAGGTTTGTGTGGATGCCGATATCACTTTTGTTGTCTCTGACATTAAAGGGAAAGCACTCAAGATCGAAGGCGAGGTGCTGGAGACGGTTAACCGGATTCCGATGTTTGAAGAATAGGCATCATCAAACCAAATATTATATTTGACACATTTTCTGGCCTGTTTCCTTTTTTGACAACACCCACACAGACAATGGATTTAGCCCTAACTCGCCTTTTTCGAGACACTCAATCAGCGGCAGAAGTATATATTAACTTTAGTCTTGCCTTTCGTTGCCAGAGATGTTTAATCTCCAATTAAATTGATTTTAAAAAGGAATTATCTATATCCGTATAACATTCAAAATATGCATGTTATCCCGTTAGATAAGTGGCCATGAAAGATAAACGGAAACCACACAATTACTTGTTATGTGTTTTTTGATATAAATGTTAATATTTATAAATGATACCAACCAATTGAAAGAAGAATGGATAAAGAAGCGGGCATTGCTTAGTTCAAAGTCCGTATATACAAAGTATTATGCAGTAAAAGAAAATAACCAAGAGGTCGGTTTCATTTCAATGGATGTAAACCCAAAAGTCATCTACTTGGTTTTGTATGAAATATTTGTTCCAGAACATTTGAGAAATAATGGTTATGGTTCGTTGCTTCTCAGAGAAACAGAAATTGTGGCTAAAAAACTTGATTACCGTAAAATAACAATAAATCCGGTTCCTTTTGAAAAAAATATCTCCAAATCAAATCTTATAGCTTGGTATCAAAAGTATGGGTATTCGCAAATGGAATCAGGTACAGGGGAACTTGAAAAGGCAATTTAACGAATCAATCAGACTTAAAATTAAATACTTATGAAAATCAAAATGTTAAAAAACCATTCTAAGAATTGATGAATATGATCAATATATTTACACCTGTATTTGAACCTCATTACTTTGATGTCAAAAGATATTCTTGGTTAATTGAATATCCCAAAGAAGAATATGATCTTGTTGAATTAACTGAAAATATTTCAGAAGGTAAAATCGGCTTACTGATCGGTACGTTACTTGAATTCAATAATTCAGAATTGGATGATAATTTTCTATCAGCACTTACCCAAAAAGATGAAATCAGTTTATGCGGTGGATTGAGAATATCGAAGTCTGGAAAATTTATTAACCCGTCCTGTTGTTCAGATTTTCAAGATTGGCGAGAATGGGAGTTATTTTTGAATGGTGATATAAATGGTGTATGGCTCGGTCATGATCCAGAACCCTGGGTAGAAATGGATAATAATGAAATAAATATATGGTCTGACTTAGATAAAAATCCTTCCAAATTCAAAATTTCATCAACAATATCTGAGATTGAATTTTCGCTAAAAAAAGTTGAGATTGAGTTATTATCTGTTTCCAAAATTATCGATGATTGGGCAAAAAAAAATTTGAATACAGAATATGCAAAATTTAAAGATTCAATTGAAAAATATCTAATGGTACGATAAACACATAACCCGGCGCTGAACTCGGACGCAAAAGGGTTCCGGTCGCTATCGCTCCCTCCACCCTTTTGCGCCGGTTAGCTTGTCGTTAGAAACCAAGCAGGGAAATGATGGAATACGATACTTCTGACTGGTCAGAAGCCTCAATTAAATTTGAAGCGCAAGGTAAAGCGCCTAAGAGATACGGTGAAGGGGTCTTTCGTTTCGGCGCCGCAATGACTTTGTCCGTCCTGCTACCAAGACGAGGGTGGAAGTTAATAAAGTCGACGAAACACTACGCATATCTGCGACCTCCGGAAAGTTCTCAGGGAATATATACCCTACGAGCTAAGGTTCCTACTAAAGAGCAAGCTCTTGAAATAGCGCGGCGTTGTTATGAAAAAGGAGAGTCGTGGATGGGACAGCTCGGAGAATGGCCCGCTTGGTATACACACAAACGAAGAAGAATTATGAATGAGTTGGTTCCATCTGAGGATCGACGAAACATAACTGAAAAGTTTGCATACGAATTACCGCCTGAATCGTCTCTGCACATCGGTGAGTGGAGTGTATGGGAGTTAGAAGTCGTTAAATCAGACGGCGATTTTGAGGTTCAAGAATCGGGAGAAATTAGTCGAGAAGAAATTCCGAAACTTGATAATAACCAGATCATCGAAGGGCAAGAGTTGTCCTATGAATTGTCCAAATATGAGCGAAGTTCGAAAGCAAGACAGCAGTGTATTGAGCATCATGGGGTAGTATGTAAAGTCTGTGGCTTAAAACTTGAGGATTTATATGGAGATATAGGGCGCGGATTTATTCATATCCATCACATTGTCCCTATGTCACGTCAAAAAGGTGAGTACCAAGTAGATCCGATCAATGATTTGGTCCCTGTATGCCCGAACTGCCACTCAATGATTCACAGGCGTGATCCTCCGTACAGAATAGAAGAACTTAGAGCGATGTTTCGTAACCGTTTCTAACAAGGCTTTTGCAGCGGAGCGCAAAAAGCGCGCGCCCGCTGAAAAGCAACGTTCGGAGGCTAATAAATTGCATTTTTATGAAAGCATCAGCAAGTAAAAAAAGTTCAGTATTTTCCATTAAAGCGTTTTTTTCAAGAGAGGGAAAATTGAGCAGAATACAGTTTCTTAAATACTCAATAGCCTCAATTCTTCCTTCTGCTTTTTTTTGGAGCAGTTTTTATTTTTTTAAGGATTTTAAGTTTTCATTTATTTTTAGCTACTTGGGATTAATCACGTTTATTATAGGACTTATTAGTTATTTTTCTTCAGGCTCATGTTGTGTTTCAAGGTCTTATCTGACCAAAAGTTCGACAAGTGAATGGAGCAAGGCCTTTCCTCGCTTGCCAGCGTTATGAACGAATTCAAAAAAGCCAAGATAAAACGGGAGCTTTTCCTGTGAAACTCCTCGATGTGGACGCAACCAACCACGTAGCAAAGACCAGAAGCCTTCCATCGTATTTACATGGACTTCATGGAAACCATCCCCATCCTCGTCTCTGGCATATTCTCCAGCCCCGTGATTCACGCTCTTATGCTTGTACCCCCACTCGCTTAATCGGTTATATATCCCGTATTCATCCGTGTAGATCAAAGTTCCTGGCAAAATGACTGATTTTATCAAGGGCTCAATGGTTACCCGGCGAACATTGGCAAGCATCTTGATTACCACCAGCCCGCATCGCTGAATCATACCAAATACAGGTGGCTTCTCTTTTTCCAATGTACCCCGCCCACGAGCACCTCGTAAACGATTTCGACGGCCTTCCCTCCCTTTTTGGAATACTGCTTCGGGATTGCCTTTATGCCCTGCTACAATGTAGACTTCATCGCACTCAACCTTGTCGTCGAGAGTTACGGGCGGCTTTTTTTTACCACGCCTTCACGAAGTTGGGTGGTCATCTTTTGAACATCCGTGCGGTCCAAGTCCAGTTCTTTGGCAATCTGCTTGTTGGACAAGTTCAGCCCCATAAAATAAAGACACAAAATCCATACTTTTAGGGGTTGATGATGCCCAGCGAAAATGGTACCCGTCAAGTCGTCAAAGCGTTTACTACAATTTTTACATTCATAACGCTGCCTGGCAGGTTCTTTTTCATCGAAACCCCTTTTGATTACTCGTTTGGATTCACAAAACGGACATTGGCGTCCTTCCGGCCAGCGCAATTCCCGAACAGTTTCATAACATTGTGTATCATCAATCAGAGTCTTTATGTTTACCTGCATCCGTTAAGCTCCTAAGGTGAATTCGGTCAGAAAAAATCACCATCTACCATTATACGACCCTGATACGCAACATGAGCCTTTCTTCAATACAAAAAAGACTTCGTGACATTAATTTACTTGGATATTGGACACTAAAGGCTGTTTTTATTCCAGGATTTGGTCAGCTGTTTTTGCTTGGTTTATATTTTATTCCCAGCTCAAATGGAAAAAGGAATATGAGATTACCGATTTGGAATTGGAAGGAAGGAAAGATCGAATATACAGCCCCTGATAAAACCGAACAAGAAAATTCAAGTTAATCGCGCAATGCTATGAGGTTTTATTATTACCGACAATGAAATCAAGTATAAATAACTGAACAGTCCTCGACTGCAAGTCGAGGTGAGGGGGAGCGACCATTCGGCTAAAACCGATTCAAGAAAAAAGGTAATTGAAAAGGACAATGCCACTGAGGAAACAAAAACCGAACAAATTGCTACAGCTGATTTTACCCGCCGTTCCTTCGTCACTCTGGGTAAAACAGCTGAGCATGGTGTTATGTGTTTGAATTAAGATATGAAATTATACGATCTCATCCATAAATATGACTGGAATGTTGTATGGTCTACAAGAGTATTCTTGGATGAATACTTTGAAAAAGATCATTTTAAGAATTTATATATGCGTACCTATCAGCTCCTTAGGCAAATTGAGCCAGTAAAATCAAATGATTCAATCCAAATTGAGAAAAGTTATGATGAGATAAGTAAAGAATATATCTGGGAAGTTTTTTGCATCAATGAAAGCAATGATAATGAAAGGTTAGGATGGTTAGATTTTACACCTTGGTCTGATTGGTTGGGGATGAAAATAAGTGAAAATACAAAAAACAATTTTGCTGAACCCCACATTATGGTAATAATTTTGGGGTCGGGCCAAGTCAACCATCTGAAATATAACATAATAGACCAATAACACAGCCAAAATGAGGTCTTAAACGGTGTTTTTTGATACCGAAAATGGCCTTTTAAGAAAAGAAATTGAAAACAAAGCAATTGCATGGGTAAGCAGAACAGGCTGACCCCTTCAAAGGGGTCTCCCTTTACTATAGTTCCGGTCAAATGACTTGGTATTAATTCCGGACTTCAAACCCTTAAAAAACAGACAGTTAAGGTCAAAAATCGGTTTCAAGTCATGTGACCGGAACTATAATAGTCAAATAATTAGGCGTCTAAACAGCCGCATAAACCCTAATATGCGGGTGTTATACGCCTATTTAGACGCATAACACCATTTCGTCTGCAAAATGGGCGTATTATAAGGCGGCTGTTAGGACGTCTAAACTAGGTTAAGCTTCGGGAATTAAATTATGGATTTCCCACAACTTATAGGTGCAATAGGGATCGGGGCCATTCTTACAAAGATACTTGACATTGTATGGCTTCAAAATTCGATAGAGAAAAAAGAACATTTTGCTTGGTTGCGTGAAAAAAGGATAGAGGCCTTCTCAAAGCTTTCGAAAGAACTGATATCCTTCGGCCTACATGACAAAAAATTGAAAAATCCATTTGAAATTTTTGCGATAGCTTCCGAAGCGATGCTTTTAATAGAAGATGAAGTCCTAATAAAGAAAATTGATCAACATATAGTAAAGTTGGACGAATTCAATAGGGGTATAGACGAAAAGAATTTTAGTGAAGAGCAATTAGGTTCATTATATTCTCAACTAACTGCAGAATCAAGAAAGCTTATTCTTGAATTGCGGTTGCATCTTATAGAAATTACGAGAAAACGTCCAATCCTGTCAAAGGTAAATAAAAGTATTAAAAGCTTAACCAAAAAATTCAGCAGACCCAAAGGGCCGGGCCGCTGATTAAATTGTTGGGGTGAGTGGCAGAAGGAAGTTGTCCGATGTGAGTCTGAACCATACAATGATTGGGAGATGGAAGCGGCCATAGCGGCATCGCCATCTTGGTTCCGCGTGTAGCCCTCCCCACTGGTTGTGCACCAGCACGAGGGTTCAACTCCCTACCGTTCTGTCTCAGGGGGCCGGCGGAAACGCAACAAGTTTTAAGCTTTGCAGGTTAAGACCTCCGCTGTAAACTTGTGGCCCTTTGAGATGGAACATTTCGGAGATGAAATATGGAATATTTTCTGGCGGTTGTCATTGTAGTCGGAGTTATCATTTTTTTAAAGTTTGGTATCAGGCGGATCACGATACTTGAATACGAGAAGGGGCTGAAATATGTCAAGGGGAAGTTTAAGTCAACCGTAGAGCCAGGACAATATTGGTACACGCCTTACTTCACAATCATACAGAAACTTGATGTGCGTCCACGTTTTGTCTCGATTACCGGCCAGGAGGTGTTGAGTGCTGATGGTGTAACCCTTAAAATTAGTATTGCTGCCAATTTTGAGATAAACGATCCAAACGTCGCTATAAACAAAGTGAAGAACTTTCAGGAGGCTCTTTACCTTGAACTTCAACTTGCGTTGCGAGAAATCATCGGAACTGTAGATATTGACAGCGTATTAAGTGGGCGAAATGAATTATCAAAAAAACTCATGGGTGTCACGGAACCAAAGGTTACGGAGCTTGGGCTTAGATTGATTTCGGTTAACCTGAAAGACATTATGTTTCCTGGAAAACTAAAGGAGATTTTTGCTCAGGTGGTTAATGCCAAGAAGGAGGGGTTGGCCGCTCTCGAAAAAGCGAGAGGCGAGACAGCAGCCCTCCGCAATTTGGCAAACGCCGCAAAAATGATAGAAGGTAATCCGAATCTTATGCAACTTCGCCTCGTGCAGGCATTCGGCAATTCGTCAGGTAATACTCTCATTCTCGGAATGCCTTCAGAGGCCGTAACTGTTCCGATTTTTAAGGGGAGCGCTTCAAAGGAACATACAGGAAAAGCAAGAGAATAACCCCAACAAATGCTTGCACAGCCGACCGGGCTACTGCGGCGTTTTTTTCGAATGCTTGTGGTGAGCGTATTTTGTGAATTTTTCGTATGCCGTGGTAACTTCCCGCCCGGCGGGTGAAGCATGGCGTTAGGCCGATTTTGCAAATTTATAACCTAATATGAGCAGGAAGAGATAACAATGGAAGTCAAACAAGTAAAACTCATCTATTTCTCACCCACCGGAACCACTCAAAAAGTATTGGAAAGCATCGCTGACGGTATCGCTGTTGAAGATGTCGAGCATATTAATTTGACACTTCCGGAGGGAGCCCAGCAAACCATTCCGACCTTTTCAGATGAGCTCGTCATTATAGGTGCGCCTGTTTACGGTGGTCGTCTGCCAGTTGATGTAATCAATCGATTCAAACATCTGAAAGCAAGCAACACCTTGGCGATTCTCATCGTTGTATATGGAAACCGGGAGTTTGAAGATGCGTTGTTGGAATTAAAAAATCTTGCAATTGAGTGACGAGCTTCAAATACTGTAACGGTGTTGAGGCTTGATGCTACTGATGAAAATCAATGTTTTTATTGTGATTTAAGAGTGTTGAGTAAAATCGTCATCAAAAACAAAATTGCAAAATAATGTAACGCTTCACAAAGAATTCAAAAATGATCTGTGGTTTCAAAATTTTAAAAATAGATCAAGCAGCAATCGGCACCATTATATAATGAACAGATACAGCAAGGCCGCCCTTGGTGCTAACACAAGGTGGCCTGTTAATGCAGATAAATTGTGATAAGGATTACTGGGGAGGGAGATCGGATATAAATTCCAGAGCAAGGTTGATATCAACAAAGTTGTGATTCAACTCCTTTGCCCTGTCCTGGCAGTCTGTACAGATTTCTTTAAATTTTCTCATGTCGCCTTTGACGGCCATATAAATTTGTTCAACGGCTTCCTGCTGGATATCTTTGTATTTTTCGATGAAGTCCTCGACCTCTATGGGGTATAAAATCAGAGTTTTGAGACGGCTGAGTATATCGGGATGATTCCGGCTCAAATGGGTTCTGACCTTTGGGAGCCCTGCAAATACGATGGGAACACCGGCATCAATAATTCGTTTGAGATATGGCCAGACCCGGGAGTCCAGGTCATTGGCTTCATCTATGATGATAAAACAATTGGATAGGTTGCAGATCGTTTTCAGGTACTGGGGAGTCCGGCGGTAGGTGGCGGTGGCCTCATAATTCAATTCCTTGAGTATGGATGCCAGGGTTTCATGGATGTTGAACAGAGACGGGCGCATTCCCATTTTCCCGGTTTTTAAAACGGACTATCCTCTTTAGCAAAAAGAAGTTATGCTTCCCCTCGATTATCAACTGATGAGGAAGAAAATAGTATGAAACTCAAAAAGGCTGAATCCTGCGAAACGGTAGAAGAAATATATGAATTATTGAAACAGCTGGACAAAGAGAAACGGCTAATTCGCAGTCCGGAAGAACTCATTCAGGTTGAACAAGAAATTTTAAGCTATACCAATCGTTTAGCCGCGTTGATGCTAAAAAAAAAAGTCCAAACCAGTATAAACTCTCCGGAGCATAACGAACAAGAAAGAGAGTTGGTGCGTAGCTGGCCTGGCCGAATGAAAAGTGAAGGGTTTGAGACAGTTCAAATTCAAACCAGCTCAGGTTGCACGATCCCAATCCATGTTCGATACTATCGAAGAGCCTGTGACCGTCGAAATGGCAAAAGATATAAGGGCTTGTATGCTGCTTTGGCTTTGCTCGGGATTCATGATCGATGTACACCAATCTTGGCGGCGATGGTCAGCGCCTGGTCCGCGTTACTGAGCTCATTTGAGGAAGTACGTCAGGTCCTTTGTGATCATGGCACTATCCTGGATGTTAAGGTGATCCGGAAACTGGCCTACCGCTACGCAGAACGAGCACGGGTGGTACAGCAAATGGGTCTGCTCCCCTTAAATGAAGAGGACAACCTTCAAGGTCGTCGGGTTGTCATAAGCACCGATGGTGGCCGGACTCGATTGCGGGAAAAAAAGCGAGGTCCCCGGACAGCCAAAGGAAGAACCAGATATCATGGGGCCTGGAGAGAACCCAAGCTGTTGATTATTTATGTCGTCGATGCCCATGGGAAACAGGAAAAAAGCTTTGCCCCATTTATTGATGGCGGTTTTAATGGGCCTGATGGCTTGTTTCTGCTGCTGAAGGGCTATTTGAAGTCTCTTTGCATCCAAAAAGCAGACAAGGTGTTGTTTGTTGCGGACGGGGCTCATTGGATATGGAATCGAGTCCCTGGTCTGATCAAGGCACTGGGGTTGAATCCGGAGAGTGTGCATGAACTCCTTGATTTTTATCATGCAGTAGAGCATCTGGGAAAGGTTGCAGGATTACGAAAAAACTGGTCAGCCAAAAAACGTAAAGCCTGGGTCTCAAAACAGCGACGGTTTTTGCTAAAAGGTGAATCGGCAACGGTCGTACAAGAAGTACAGGCTCTTTGTCGAGGCCGGAACAGCAAAGCCATAAAGACAGAACGGGATTATTTTGTACGTAATAGGCACCGTCTTGCTTTCCCAACGGTAAAGGCATTGAATTTGCCGATTGGCAGTGGTGCGATTGAAAGTTCGATTCGAAGAGTTGTCAATTTGAGACTCAAGGGTCCCTGCATTTTTTGGTATAAAGAAAATGCGGAGAAAATGCTCATGCTGCGCTCATACTATAAATCGGGACGATGGAACTGTCTGAAACAAATGGCCAATTCACATATCTCATTGTTAGCTGCATAACCGTGAAAATGGGAATGCGCCCACAGAGACTCGACCCATACGGCATGGAGCTTTTTAGGCCGCAGCAGTTTTAAAAAACGAGTTTTTCCTGCGCCAAAATCCCCTTCAATGAGTACGCTTTGGCCCCTGTATATCCTGTTATAAGTGGCAGACAGGTATGAGACTCTTCGTTTATCACTGATAAAATCCTCTTTCATGTCATTCTCCGAGGGATGCATAAGTGGCCACTTGATTCGTATTTAACGATTTTTGGCAATCAAGCATAAATGCATTGAACAAGGCCTGTTTTTTACGTTCCTCAGGCTGGGCCATTTTTTTCATGTAATCTGCGTACCTTGATTGATTATGGTGAAGCACTTGCTCCGCCCGGGCCAGGGAAAGGCCCTTATGGTAAACTTCGATTAAAATAGGCCGGTCAACGGCCATATTGTGCTTTTCCAAAAGAGCGATAATGGTGTCGAGTTCGTCGGGCACAGGAGCAGGCGCTGGTGCCGGTGGTCTGTCAAACGGCTTTTTTGCAATGGCTTCGCCCAGGAGTATGCCGTCTTCACTGGGCTCAAAGATAAAAAGTTTGTCCCTGTATCCGGATATCTTTACCGGTGTGCTTTTATGCTTGCTGAACCGGTCTGCACCACTGGTCACAAAAAAATCGCGTTTGTCATGGCGGATAGTTCTGTTTTTAGATACGGTGGCTTTGATTTTCCTGTAACCGTATTTCATATATTCTTGAACCTGCTCCGGGATAAAATTCAGAGTGTCTGCCTGGTTTGATAAAAAATCATCAAACTTCTGTGCCGGCACCCAGGCACTGACCACGCCGTCTTCAGTAAAATAATGTTGTGTATGATTATGTTCGTCACGGTATTGGCGGAGCACAGTGCTGCTCCTCAATTCATCAAGGGTGATATCAAGTAGGGTTACAGTAACTTTTTCCTTTCTTCCCCGTTTGAAGTCATATTCGGTAACGGTTTTCACAATCCTGTCCTCAAAGGCTTTGATAATCCGTATTTCAAAATTATGCAGGCTCCGGTGTGAAGATTCCAGATGCGCCTTATCTTTTGGTGAATGCGCCCTTGAAAAATCCGGCGCCAAATAAAAACCGCCTGGCGTAGAATGCGCAAGGTTAATGGCATTAATGGGACGCTTTAAGTTTAAAAATCCCTTTGCCTGGTCGGGCCTGATGCCAATTGTTTTCAAAGGAAAAGGGGTGCATAACAAAAAACGGGTAAAAAGGTCCACAGAGTTCAGATTACTTTCGGTAAAATAGAATTCCAGGATGAACAGCTTCCTGGAACCGGTATCAAATATTTCAATCACCTGCGGTTTCTGCCAGTTCCCATGTTCATCTCTGATTCTTAAATATTGGAACTTGCAACCGTCAACCTGGATCAAGGCAAACACCGGGACCGATTTGAAGGTATAACGTGCCGGTGACGGCTCCTGATCGTCCTCTTTTTCCAGGTAAAATTTGAGATTCTCCCTTTTGGCGCATCGCCGAAGTGCCGGAAGGCTGATTGTTTTGCCCAACTCTTCCTCAAGCCAGCAGTGGTAATTTTTAATGGTCCTGGCTCTTCGGGTGATAAAAATGAACCCCTGGGATGACGGATCGCATGACGCCTTGACCATTTCAATAAACCGCCTTTTTGTTTGCTCGTCTATAACCTTTGGGCGCCCACTGCACTTGCGGCCATCCATAATGCCTTTTTCAACCAGCAAAAGGGGTGCCGGGATAATCCCGGTTTTCTTGTATTGGTCTTTGTAATATTTTTTGGATCTTCTCTTGGCAGATCCGGTTTTATTCATGATTTTTTTATGCAGCAGTAAGTGGAAGCGGTCGTCAATGCTCAGGTCATCCATTATCTGCCCCCGTTGATACAATCTTTTCGTGTATGACCCGATGCCACAACAATGCAGCCTGGCGAGAGGTCTGCTGCCAATGATCATGCTGTGCTACACGGACCTGTTCAATCATTGCTTTTACAACAGCCATGTATTCATTCGAAATTTGATCCGTCAGATCCGGTTTGGTTACCGATGCCGTTTTTCGGGAGTCGATAAATTTTTTGATGTTACGCGCGGTTAACTCCATGCCGCTTTCTATAATCTCCTTCCAAAGTTGGCGCTGTTCTATGGAATCCAGTTGAGTAAGAGGCCGTGCCTGGGATTCGTTGGCCGGTAACGTGTCCCCAATTGGGGACAGATTATAAATGACTTCATAGAATTTGATCAGGCGGTAGGCATGGGATTTCCCCATATCCCATCGTTCCCTGGTATATGTTTCGAATGATTCAAACAGAGCCTGCTTATACAAACGATTGTCACGAATTTCTTTCAAGGCCTTGCCGATTTTGGAAAAACACTCCTGATTCCGGGCGATCAGGGTTTCAAGCTTGGCCAACCGTTTCATACTCATTGCCCTCCCGGCATGGGTTTGCCGATTGCAGCGACCAGGGCAGCCAGCTTTGATGCCGGAACCTGGTGGGTAGTATTTATCTGCTTCAAAAACAGGACGCTGTCCCGGAATCCATATCCCTTGATTTTCATGACAAGGTCGATGGTGTTAAAGTTTTTTTCGCACCGGAAGCACCTGGCCAGGTTCGTGGTTGGATTTACAGCCGTTTGAAATTTATTGCACAGAGGGCATAGAAAACGAAAATAGCCATCCCTGATTTTAGATGGAATCTGTAAATGATCCCTGATCAGCATATCCACAGGGATATTGTTCCTCAGTTCAAATAATTCCCGTGATGAAAACCTGTGCGCCATGAGACATCTCCTTATTTTTAGAATTTCAGATGCCTTTTTATATCACCGGCCAGGGCCGGTTGTCAGTTGCCTCTTGAACTGGGATGCTGATTACTCTGTCTGTATCCATATATATTATCAATAACTTACACACATGATGCCTCTTAGAATCAAAATCCGATTAGTCTGTTCATATGTCCTAATATTACAAGAGGTTACTCCAATCATGTCTCTTGAAATCAATATTCGATTAGTCAGAGGCGTTTATGGGAATTCTCGAATTTTTTCTTTGGTGTGGCTGATAACCTGGGTGACCAAGTATTGGGCGATAATTGCCGGCTTGACACCGTATTCTATTTCAATAACTTCCAATGGCAAAACAGGCAATTTTCCGGATGTTTGAGGGTTCTCTGCCTCTTCAAGCTTTTTTGCCAGATAATTGTTTTTGGAGACAGCTTTATTTTTCCTGTTCCAATTTTCACATTGCCTGCGATGAAGCTCTTTTTGGCAAGCCGGGCTACATGTTCTCTGCCGGCCTTTTTGTCTTACATCAGGAGCAAACCATTTTCGGCAAATAGAGCAAGGGCGTTTTCCACGAGAATTCTTTGCCATCATTTTTCTCCAAGATTCGAATCAGGGAGATTATATGTAGCAAATTTTGACCGAATCAGCGGCGGGGTCTATCGGCGGGATAGGCATGCGGGGTATGATTTTATGATTTTTTTGGCGGGGTATGGCAGCGGGATATCTGGCCTCGGAATTGCAACACAAAATTGACCCCTCTCGACAACCCAATTTTGACCCCCCCTGTTGTTAAAATCATTCTCTTATCGCTTTTTATATAGTTCCGGTTTGGGTAACGGCCAGGGCCAGGGGATCGGCCCGGCGCCGGGCCGATCCCCTGGCCCTGGCCGGACGGGCTACCCAACGCAGTAGTCGGCTATTGCCTTCAACGCTCCTTTTTGGCTGTAATTAATTGATTCCCGTGATTCTACAGCTATGAGAATCGGTTTTGTGCACCCACACTCTTGTATTAACAAACCGGCATCTGTGTCTGTAATGCTCAGGATATCATCATTCTTCTCCGCCTCTTCAAAATAGGTCGTACAGTCTTCGGAGATCTCGATCCTTATCGTTTCATTTCGACCTTTCAGGGGATTATATACATCCAGTTCTTTCATTCTTTATCCTCTCGATTTTAAAGTCTGTTTAAGTCGATAACTGTCCCAGTTACATTGAATAATGTGAGCCCGGTGAGTGACACGATCCAGCAGAGCAGCGGTAAGATTTGCATCGCCAAACACCTGCGTCCAATCACCAAAACCAAGATTGGTAGTGATGATGATCGAACGTCTTTCATGGCGCTCGGTAAGGACTTGGAACAATAATTCAGCGCCGATTTTACTGAACGGGACGTACCCCAATTCATCAAGAATCAACAGCCCATAACCGGCATATCGTTTTATCATTCTACCCAGAGCCTGTTGTTCCCTGGCCTCCGTCAGTTCGTTTGCAAGCCCACAACCAGTAATAAAACGAACTCGATGTCCATACCGGCAGGCTTCCATCCCGATGCTGGTTGCCAGATGGGTTTTACCGGCTCCGCTTTTACCTATCAAAATTATATTCCGGGCTTCTTTAATGAATGTCCCTGTTGAAAGTTCTTTGATCAACCGGGCGTCCAAATCAGGGGCAGCCTCAAAATCAAATGTTTCAAGCGGTTTCTGCATCGGGAACCTGGCTTCCTTGAGACGTCGCTTGCGACCGTTTTCCTGCCGTATTTGAACTTCCGCTTCAACAAGATTCAATAAAAACTCATCGTAGCCGCAGGCCGCCTCATGCGCCTGCCGGATCTGACCTTCCAACTCTTTTTCCATCGTCGAGAGCTTCAGCGTTTTTAAGTGCTGTGTGAGGACTGCCTGGACTGCTGGGTTCATAAGATACCTCCAAGCTGTTCGTATGCCGAGATGTCAGCAGGGGGCAGTGTCTCCCAGTTCGACAAAGGATCAAATTGGGACTCCATAGAGATGTTTTGACTGTGTAAAATCTGCTTGAGAGCATTGCTGCAGCCGACATTGCTTTTCAGTGCTTCCTTTACGGCTGCTTCGATCTTGTCGACAGCATATTTTTCGTACAGCATCAGCACGGTGACAAATTCCCGGGTACCTTTGGTTACACCGTTTTTCCGGCGAAAATGTTCTAATAACTTTTCCAGGCAATCCGGCCATTGATCACGCCATTGTAAAATTGGCCGGGCGGTATCAAATGATTGTGGACGCTGACGAATCAACTCCAGATAATGTTCCGGTTTTAAACTCCACTTATTATTTCCATATAACCGATGATGGGTGCTTATTTTTCTGCCGCTCCAATAAATGATCACCTGGTCTATCTCTACTATCGCCTGCACTCTCATGTAAGCATAGCGCGTCGGGACAGAATACCGGTTCTTGTCAATAATAACGGTGGCATATTTGTTTACCCTGACCATGAACGTCTCAACGTTACTGAACGATGTTGTCGGCAATGGCAGCAATACCTGCTTTTCTGATTCAAACAATTCATTGACGCTTTGTGTTTGACCGGCGATGCGATGCTCTCCATAGGCCATGCAATCATCGAGGAGGCGCGTGTTCAATTCGTCCAGGCTGTCAGCATGTGGGATAGGAACCATATAATTTCTTCGAGCGTAGCCGACCAGGCCTTCAATCCCACCTTTTTCATGGCCCTGGCCGGGATTGCAAAACCTTGGATCGAAGTTGTAATAGGCCTTGAACCGATTATAAGATTCCTGAAGATGACGTTTTTTTCCTTTAAATACCTTTTGTACGACTGTTGTCAGATTGTCATAGATAAGAACTGGGAACACGCCTCCAAAAAATGAAAAGGCCTGGATATGAGCGTCAAATAAAGCTTGCTGCCTTTCACAGGGATAACAGCGAACAAAGTGTTTGCCCGAACATTTTGAACGTATGCAAAATAATTTCAGCTTCACGGGTTCGCCGGCAATAACTGCCTGACAGTTTCCCCAGTCTACCTCGGCTTCCTGGGCAGTCGTCGGATCTGATGGGATAAATGCCTGCTGATTCGTTAAACCCAGCCTCAGCTTTGCCTCACGCACATAACGGCGAACCGTCGTCTCTCCACCGGAATACTCGAGTTCCGATTTCAGACGATGGTATATCCGGGTTGCTGTATGTCGCTGTTTGTATGGCTTGTCCTTGTCATCGCCAAGCCAGCGGTCTATCTCCTGGATATAAGGACCAAGAACGGGATATGGCTGTTTAGATCGTTGCTTGTAGCCAATGTATTCCTGCTTTAAAATTTTTTTTATGGTGTTTTTTGAATGGCCGGTTTCTCTGGCAAGCTCTTTAATGGCCTTTCCATAAACACGGTGAGCTGTTCGGATGTAATCATACTGATCCACTTTAAGCATTCTCCTTTTCGTCTCCGGTAATGGGTTAAAAATCTCCATTCAATACCAGAGTACTGATGCAAAGTGGGGGGTCAATTTTAGGTTGTCATTTGGCCCTCAAAGGGGTCAATTTTAGGTTAGCAAAACCACTGGCCGTTACATTATTTCGTTATGAATATCGGGGATAAGCGTTACACTTTTTAAAGCTGGTCAATTGAGTTGGGCTTTTGTCCGGTTGCCGGTGGTGCATTCATTGGGGAGCACTCTTTTGCATCAGAGCAGGTCCCCATCGCAAATGGGCGTCCGGATAGCCTGGATGTACAAAAGGCAATGAATTTCGGAGTAAAAGTTAAAGATAAAGTCACAGAGCTACAATCACCTGATGACCAAATAGATTTGGAAATTGTCGGCAGATTTCCATATGAGGCAGACGGAGCGCGATCTATGGCTGTTTCACCAGTGACTAAAGAAGACACATGCACAATTTGTGGTACGTGTGCCAGCGTATGTCCAACTGAAGCCATCTCAATTAATGGGAGCGTGGCAACTAAAATCGAGCTATGCATCCGCTGTTGTGCTTGCATTAAAAACTGTCCCGAAGAGGCAAGGGTCATGGAAGACGAAATGTGGAAAAATATTGCCAACTGGTTAAATGAACATTGCAGTGATAGGAAAGAACCTCAAATTTTTGGGGTAGATGTGTAGGGTCCAATTATGTAAAGTTTTTTGTTCGTCGAGCATAAGGCCTAATAGGGATAGGACTCCCCATTACTGAGGAGCCCTCCCAGGTGAGTAGCCCAAAGGAACTTCCCCTTCAGGCTCTCTCAGAACCGGACGTGAATCTCTCGACTCATCCGGCTCCTATCGTTCAGCCATTTTTTTTTTTTTTTTTTTCAGGATACGCCAATGTACAAAAAGGTTCGGCTGTCGTTCAGCAATCTGTGTCAACCATCTTGTGGCCTTTTGTTGACGTCCCCTGAGTTTCTTATATTTACAGGTTGCCCAACGTACTAACCGCCAATTTATATGATGGAGAATCCCAGACATCTCAGAAGGATTGTACCGCCCGTAATAATTAATCCAGCCTTGAATTATTGGATTACATTCTATAGCCAGATCCTCAAGCGTGTCCCCTGGCCGTAATTGCCAGTTCCAACTGCGTACTTTCTGTCTGATTGCTTTTGCAGCCTTGTTGCTTATCGCTGGTGTGAAGTTTTCAAAAAATTTTCCTCTGCGATTTCTTGATAATCTGGGCCGAAATGTATACCCTAGAAAATCAAACTTCATAACAGGATAATCTCCTTTTCGATCTTCATCCTTGCAATAAACTATTTTTGTCTTTTCAGGGTGCAGCTCCAACCCACATTCACCAAACCTTAACTCCAAGTCAGCTTTCAACTGTTTGGCTAATGGTTCAGTTCTGCAGTGGCAAACAGCATCATCGGCATATCGCTCAAAAGGCACATACGAATAGTTCCGCTGCATCCAATGATCGAAAACATAATGCAAAAATAAATTTGCCAGCAAGGGACTAACCACTCCTCCTTGCGGAGTTCCTTTTTGCGGATAAACAAGTGATCCGTCCGGCATTGCGATTGGGGCCTTTAGCCACCGTTCTACATACAAAAGTACCCAACGACAATCTGTGTGTTTTACTACAGCTCTCATCAAAAGTTCATGACTGATATTGTCAAAAAATCCTTTGACATCAAGATCCAACACCCAGTCATACCGCCAGCATCTTTTGCGTGCTTCCCCCACGGCATCCAGGGCTGACTTGTTTGGCCGATAACCATACGAGTCCGGATGAAAATGAGGCTCTAATAACGGTTCGAGATACTGTTTTACAACCATCTGGGCGACACGATCTCCCACAGTTGGAATACCAAGGGGCCTCATTCGGCCATCCCCTTTTGGTATCTCTATACGAGCTACCGGAGGAGGGAAATAACTGCCGGAAGACATCCGGTTCCATATTTTGAAAAGGTTATTGGTAATATCCTTTTCAAAATCAACTATGGACTGATTATCTATTCCAGCCCCACCACGGTTTGCTTTTACGCATTTGTATGCTTCCCAAACTTGACGCTTTGAGATAATAAACGACTTTACTTTTTCCAACAGAATCCTTCCCTATACGGGTTGTTCTTATGTTAAAAGTTGAACGACGCAACCCCTTCGCTCCAGTCCCATTACAGCACCTTCTTCACTACTACGAGTTGCTCCGCCCCTGTGCTCCGCTTCGGTACTCTGATCCTTGTGGTGCTTCCACTTGGATTTCTCCCTTAGCATCGGAACGACAGGTTCCCATGTTCCATAAGAAAGCCTAAGATATGTTCATGCCGCCTTTATGCCGGACACCATCCAAGCAGTAACCAGATTTCCCTTGGACTCCTCATGGGACAGTGGCGCAACCCCATTTTTGATGTCACCATATATGCTTTCGACACGTCATCAGCGGTTCGCTTACGCTCATCTCCAAATCTCATACCTGACAGGCTCTTTGTCCTGCCTTTTCCGTGACGCTCACCACGTTGACTCTTAATCAACGCAGCTCACGGTAGTTTGGTAACTACTTCTGGAAGTCGTCACCGGAGGGCCTTCCTCCATCTTTCCTACAGTTTCGAGCAAAACCTTCTGCTCTCATGGCACACCACCACCCGGCATACGGATCTCGTACCAAGGCGGTTCGGCTGGTATGAATAAAATCAGTTGTAGGTTATCCCACCGATTTTATCGGGTTTTGGGCAAAGTCTTGCTATGGAAATTTCGGCCACTGCCGCATTATTCCCATAAAATCCTTCTACTTACTCACCACAACCATTTACCCAAGCCATTCGGCCCGGTTACCGTTCAGGCCTTCATCGGGGTGAGGCCTCCGGGTGTACTTCTCCCATGACAGGGAGGCCCGGCTCGTTTCCTCCGACTACTATGCCCTCTGCTGACTTCTCCCATGCGGTCAGGACCAGTCACCCGGCCCTCAGCCAATCCGGCACATGGGAGATCTCCCGGGGTAAACACGTGTCTTTCAGTACGTGAATGCCGGATTTACGGACATACCCTTTAATGGATAGAGGACTTCACCTTGTTGTGCAGGCTCGTCCCGGTATGTGCGCCTTATATCCGATTCCTGTACGTCATCCCGTACCTTCGTGGTACCTTGCCTCAGCAAGGCGGCTTCCTCCCGAAGCACCGTCACCGATACCCCGTTGCACTACCTCTACACCCTTCGCCTCCATCCGGCTGGGTCTAAGACTTGCCAAATGTATTGAAATTCTATACATTTGACTCACTTTTAAGAACACGTGCCGTGCCCGGCACACACAAGGCTAATTCAGCCGACGCAAAAAGCCGCGCGGCTGATTGGCAGCGTTCACGGCGGCTCCGCCGCCGTGAATCGCGGTGCTGACTTCGTCCAGTACCTTGTCCAGTCGCCTCTGGCGCCTGAACAAGGTACTGGACCGGTCACTGCACACCGATCAATCAAACTATCGTTTGCTTGATCGGCGCACAGCGCCGGTCAGCACCGCGATTATACCCTTTTCATTGTACCTCTGGTAAGCGAAAAATAAATACCAACCAAACAGCTGACTGTATAAATAATAAAAAGAATATTTATCGAACGAAGAAACGCATCATAGTTTTCAAGAGCTATCTCTTTATTTCCGATGATAAGCGAGAATAAAAATGTTACGATTGCCATACTGATCACCTGTCCAAGAAGCCTCATTGTAGCAACAGTTCCCGAAGCAACGCCATACAACTTCTTTTCAACACTGCTCATAATGGCATTCATATTTGGAGATGAAAACAAAGCAAATCCCAGACCAAGAACTAATAGACTGACAATTATGTAAAGTAAAGATGTCTCGCCATTTAGAAAGACCAGCAACAAAAGTCCCAATGCTGTAAGCCCCATTCCTGATGAAGCAATTATTGCAGGATTTGTCTTATCGGAAAATTTTCCTGCAAAAGGCGAAAAAACGGCTTGTACCAATGGTTGTGAAACAAGCACAATCCCAGCCACTTGCGGTGTCATCCCCTTTATATATTGCAAATACAAACTTAAAAGAAACGCTACAGCATAGGTTGCTGAATAATTGATGAGAGCGGCAATACTTGAGAAAGTAAACGTGCGGTTGCTGCAAAAAAGGGAAGTATCAATAACGGGAAACCTAGTTTTTCTTACGTAGTAAACAAATGCAGCCCCTCCTGCTATTCCAAGACATAACAGCCATATGCCTGATGCGGCAGGCAAGGAAGTAAAACCAAACATAAGACAGACGAGTGAAACCCCATACAGCACACTTCCAATAATATCAAAACGTTCATTTTCAGCACTTGCCCATTCTTTTTTGATTTTTACAACGGAAAGATATAGTGCTAACATTCCGAAAGGCGCATTGACGAGAAACACACCTCTCCATCCCAGAAAACTTGTCAACCATCCTCCGGCAAAAGGGCCAAACGAATATCCGATATAAACACATGCCACAACAACACCCATTGCTTTTCCTCTTTCCTTTACCGGAAAAACATCAGAGATAATGGCCATGCTTGTTGCCATTGACATAGCTGCTCCCACACCCTGTAATATGCGAAAAATAATAATCCAGTAAATAGACGGTACAAAAGCAGTACCCACTGTAAAAACGGTAAATATGGCAATACCTATGGTAAAAATCCTTTTTCGTCCATAAATATCTCCCAGTTTTCCGGCAGGCACCAAGACCACCCCTGAGGCTAATAGATAAGCGGTAGCAGTCCAACTTAATAAGACAGCGTCAACTGAAAAATCGGCCTGAATCGCTGGCAGGGCAATATTGACCGCAGAAATCATAAAAGGGAACATGAAAACAGAAAGAGATATTGCCCATAAGGTCGAAGTCTTTAATGGCTGTGTATTGTTTGATTGCATCGGTCTCCTCCATTATTTTAGTATCTTTCCAAATAGGTAAAGGCATTGTCCGCCATCTTTTCGAGATCGGTTAACAACTGCTCCTTCCGTTTTTTAGATAAATCTCGACTAAGAATTTCACTCCATTTCAGGATAATATTCCAAAATTCGTCTTCGATCTCTCTTGCGGCTGGTTCCAGATATGCATGTTTAACACGTAGATCGTTACTATCGGAAACCCGCCGGATATACCCGAGATCTTCTAATTTTTTCAACGCTCTTGCAGTGTTGGCTTTGTTTAAAAATGTTGATCGGGTTAAGTCTTCCTGACTTCTGCCATCCGCACTAAAAAGCTCTGCTAAAAAAATGTACTGTCCAATACCAATTTTTAACTTAGGCATCTCTTTGTTCAGATAGACTGCAAACATCCTGAAAAGTAGTGTGATAAAACGGGCTGGGGTTTTTCTGCCTTGTAGTTGCATGTTTTTTCCCTTCTATATTAGTTGACTTAGCAACAATGTAGCGCCATCAAGTTGCGAAGTCAACTAATTTGCATCAAAGTGGCAAAAAGAGGCTCGAATGTATTTCAAATACTAACTACTGAAAATAATTTCATTTTATTTACAAAAAGAGAAAAATGTCATAAAGGTATAACAAGGCTTTTGCAGCGGAGCGCAAAAAGCACGCGCCCGCTGAAAAGCAGCGTTCACGGCGGCTCCGCCGCCGTGAATCGTGGTGCTGACTTCGTCCAGTACCTTGTCCAGTCGCCTCTGGCGCCTGAACAAGGTACTGGACCGGTCACTGCACACCGATCAATCAAACTATCGTTTGCTTGACCGGCGCACAGCGCCGGTCAGCACCGCGATTAGCATCAGAAATTAAAAGATATGAATACCCCAACTACAATATTTATTGATACAAGTGTCTTTGATGAAAGCGCATATAATTTAAGCTCAGCAAGATTTAAAGCCTTTCGTTCTTTGGCGGCACTGGGCCTCTAACATTCGGATAATCAGGGCATCTTGTTCAAAGCGCCAGTTTAACTTGTTGGTTTATGCCGCTCTCTGCATGGATAAGATACCTTCGAGAGAAAGCGGTTTTGCTAATATTCCCAAAGCAACAGCGGGTACCTCTCTTGTCGTCCAATGCGGACGGACATAGTTGTGAATTATTTGATGAACATCCAGTGTTCTTTGTAAGCCCTTTACCGTTTTTGCATAAGTGTTTGTTTTCCTCCTGAAAGTACTATTCTTTCGCCTGATTGCAGCGTTTTGAGCCTCAAGGTGGTTGGCATGGATTTCGGATTCCTTTAAATTTTGATCCGTATCAAGATGTTCTCGCTGTGGAGCTTGGTATTTTGGGCGTTTACGGCCTTTTTTGTGTTTTTGATCCCCTTTGTTTTTAACACGAACTTTGACTCCTTTAGGAAGAACTCTGGGAGGACGCCCCTTTTTGCCGGTTTGAAAAACCTCGGAACATAATTCGAAAAGCATATTACCATATCGTCTTTCACCATCTGAAAAAAACGATAAATCATCTGTATGATCGATATACCCGCATACGGTTTTCATAACTGATTTGAATAATGATGTATCTTTTTTCCCACATCGTTGGTCGACAATAAATCGACTGGCTCTTTCCATAATGACCGCTGTCCAGCCTTCGGATTCCGATGGCATTGTTCGTTTACCGACAATGGTGTAGAGCTCATCTCCTTCAAATGTCAGGGATATAAATTCATGACAAAAACCATATAGCAACAATGTGGCTTTCTGGTCGGCAAATCTATTTTCCCATAGTGCAATGGTACTTTTGTTTGATCTCAATACCCTGCCGGTTGCTCGAAGCCCAAGGCCTTCACCGCGAAGTCTCAATGCAGATGCAACCTTGCTGATTGGCGTTTTAATATTATTCATGGCTGTATTGTGGGTTTCCGAAAACAAGCGTTCACAACGCCTACAGATATACAGTTTCCGGATTCCATTGTGTATGGTCGGATAATGTTTAAAAACCGATGTGTCAGATGAGCAGCAGTATGGGCATTGGAGTGGGGTAGTTTTTTTCATAACCGCTGTTAATCACATCATTCATATAATATCAATCCTCATTCAAAAGGAAAGTGCGTTCAACGGTTCAGGCCCAGTGCCCCGCGGTTACGTTTATATCTGTTTCCATTGCATTTTCCACGACGATGGTATTTTCCCTGATCATGGAGTATTCGCGTCAGAACACCAGGGGAGTCGATTATGCCGTACAATCCAGCCTGACTTCCATTGTCAGGATTCTGGCCACTATCGGTGCAGGGTTTCTGATTTCGAATTTCGGGTATGAAGCCTTGTTTTATACCGGTTTTTTAGGGACAGGGGCCGTGGTGTATGTGGTTTACAAGCGTTATGGTGCTTAGATAATTTTTAAAGGTATAGGTGAAAAAATGGAATTATGTAAGCGGTGTTTTAACCCCACTCAGCAAGGGACAGATTCAGAAATTTTTTCTTTTTTCACATTGTAGGGGAGCAACGCCAGAAAATCATCATTTGTCATTGCCTCAGGCAGATGCCGAAACAGGTACTTGAGATACCAGTACGGTTCCAGGCCATTGGATTTTGCAGTTTCTATCAGACTGTAAATTGCCGCACTCGCCTTTGCACCTTGAACCGTATCGGAAAACAGCCAGTTTTTACGACCGATGACAAAAGGTCGGATGGCATTTTCAACCAAATTGTTGTCCGGTCGAATGAACCCTTCCGTTGTGTATTGGATCAATCGGGGCCATTGGCCGAGGGTATAATTGATTGCCTTGCCAAGCAGGCTTTTGGGCGGAACCTTGTTTACTCTTTCATCTAGCCACTTCTTAAACTCGGTAAGAATTGGAATCGCCTGGGATTGTCTCATATTGTACAATTGTTCCGCAGAAAGCCCTTGTTCCCGTGCTTCTTTTTCAATTTTATAAAGCTTGCTGATATACAACAATGCCGAACCGGCATTCCCGGAAGAATTCGCCTTGTTGCCAAGCGCTTTTGTTACCTCTTTGAACTTTCGACGAGCATGAACCCAACACCCAACATGAACAATATCTTTTTTGGTATCCAGGAAATCATACCCAGCATATCCGTCCGTCTGGACGATGCCCTTATAACCGTTCAAAAATGTTGAAACAACATCCCCCGACCTTGTCGGATGATATTCGAACAAGATAATCGGCTTGCCTGGTGGCCCGCCCCTGAAAATCCACATATAAGATTTGGATTTGCGGGGTCCTTTTAAAACTTGAAGAGGCGTTTCATCAATACCGATCATGGGGTTGGCCAAAACGTCATCCTTCATCATGCCGATGAGAATTTCACAGGCATCAGCCACCTTCATGCCCCAGTTACACATGGTTGACCTGGCAAGCTCAATGCCGATCCTGGCAAACTGCTTTTCTTGACGATAAAACGGCAAAGCATCTGCAAATTTGGCGGTCAGGATATGGGCAAGCAGTCCTGGAGTGGCAATACTTTTGGGAATAATCTGATCCGGCATCCTGGCAATGGATACCGTGGGGCCGTCATCTTCAACACCCTCGCAGTTTTTGCAAGCATATTTATATCGGATATTTCGAATCACCCTGACCTTGGCAGGGATGTACTCAAGTTGTTCAGAGACTTCTTCACCGATTTTATCTTTCAAACAGCCACAATTGCATTTTCTGTCATCCTCACTGAGTTTATGAACAGCATCTACACGGGGAAGATCTGCCGGCAGTGGTTTGCGGCCACGTTTTTTGCGGGCATGCTCAGTAATGGTGACGGTATCGTCCTCATTCAGGATCGGAAGCTCAGGCTCCGGCATATCAAAAAGAGACATTTGTTCGCCATCTTTGGGCGTTTTTTCTGATTTGCGACCAAAAAGCCTGTCCTGGAGGGATTTAATCTGCTCTTGAAGAATTATGTTCTCATCAAACAAATTCAAGGCGATGTCTTTGACTTCATCCAGGCTTTCAGCGTTTTTGAGAGTGTCTCTTGTCATACGCTGTATATACCATAACCACGGGGTTTTTCATAGTTTTCCGCCTAAAAAATCATAGAGTATTTTAGGGGCTTATGAGCCTGATTTATATTCAATCCCTCGACCAGCCAGGTCAGTTCCCGGCTGGTGATATTCATGACCTCTTTTGATGAATTCGGCCATTTGAACCGGTCTTTCTCAAGGCGCTTTTGCCACAGGCAAAAACCGTTTTTATCCCAGTATAAAATTTTTAAAATGGTTTGTGCCCGGTTGCAGAACACAAACAGGGATTCTGAAAATATATCCAACTGCATTTGCTCACTCACGATAACGGCAAGGCCGTTAATCGCTTTGCGCATGTCCGTCGTGCCCAGAGCCAGATAGACTTTTGTGTCCGGTGCAAAGTTCATCATGAGATGGATTTCAAGGTCGCAAGAACTCTTTCAAGTGTCTCGCTGGTGAAGCCGTCCGGGATTTCTATTTGAACCCCCTGGCCAAGGTTTAACTTTAATCCGGTCCTATGAATATTGGCGGACATCGGCAACTGGATAAATTCTACAGGAAGGTTTTGTCGTTTAAATTTTCTTTTCCAATATGTGAACCTGTCTTTGGACAGGTCATTGCGTCTGCAATATTCTGTTTGAGTCAGCCCTGACGCCGCCCAGCGCTCGATGTTTGATTTCCAGTATCTGTTAAGTTTTTCATTTGTTCCTTTCCTTGATTTTGGCATGGGGTGTCGCCTCCTTTAAGTTTGGAGGCATTATATGGCACCGTTAGGCGTGGCGGTAGATGGGGTTTAAATATCGCTTACGGAATTATTCCCAGGTCAGAATATCAAAGAATGCAGACAGAACTGGATCATGGCAATGGAAACCTCCCCCATGGTCAAGCGGATGATAAGAGATCAAAAAGAGCAGGTTCAAAGGTGGGATAAAATGGCGCATTTATTTGCTCAAGAAAAGCGTCCCCCGGAAAATATAAAAGCCGAAGAGCGCATTATCAGGTACTGGGCTCGTATCATTCTGAGGAACAGAAGATCCACAGCATATGGTGGGTTTTCGATTTTAAAAAACACAACCTATGGTGTACTGGAATAGTACAAGCCCAGTACCTAATTCTATAAAAAACGATAAATAACGAAAGCAAAATTATATTTCCAGAATTAAGGACGATCCGGATTTTTTGTTTGAAAAATTTTATTGAAGCGCTTGCATTGATATCTAACATGGAACCTGCATGGAACCAAAACTACAAAGGCTCCCAGCGAAACCGCTGAGAGCCTTTATTTACTTGGTAGCGGGGAAAGGATTTGAACCAATGACCTTCGGGTTATGAGCCCGACGAGCTACCAGACTGCTCCACCCCGCAACAACGGCAGGGATTATAGAGCAAAGTGGCTTTTGAGTCAAAGTAAAATTTGGGATAGAAAATGTTTTTTAATTTTTGCCCAGGTTAAATTTTTTCAAAACGTGGACTACCTGTAAATAGGTTCCATTTTGGAGGCAAACGTGCTCCCCTGTCTTTCCGTTCTGAACAGCAAAAAATCTACAAGATATTGTGAATTTTCAATTTTAAAAAGCACAAACTATGGTGTGCTGGAATAGTACGAGCCCAGTACCCCAAAATTTAGATTCAAAAGAGAGCAATAATGGTATGAAGTGTCGCTTTTGGCCAGAGTCTTCCAAATACAACATGTTGTATCTGGGCTAATCTGAGCAAGTCTGAGCACTGATAGACAAAATACTCGCTTTTTTCGAGATTCAATTAGAGGCAGGAGTATAATCGTGAGAAAGTATAAGCTCTCCTGTAGACTCACACTCTCTCACAATATCTGTTTTTTTCAACGTACCAATATATAAAACTGATTCCTGAGCAGCATAAAAAAACACCAAAAAAATAAGGGGTTCCCTGATAGACATCTATTTTGGTTGATGATAAAGGATTGGGATTATCTTGAATAATCAGGATAATAACCAATATACAAAACCACACAATATATTGTTGTTTCCAGCTATCAAAACATGGAAGGAACTTCTCATGATTGAAGCGTATCATTAATGTTAATGAAGGAGTTTCTTTTATAGGAAAAGAAATCCAGATTAATGGAGATGGAAGAGTTCAAGAGATTGCTTTCATACAAGAAATAAAAAATGACAGAGTTCATCCCATAAATGAAGAGCTTGGAATCACTTTTTCCTCATATGTGTATCTGAATTTAAACTGGGAATCTAAGCTTTTATATCATGCAGGTGAGAAATTAATGATTTTCAATGACCGTAATAACAATTACAATCAAAGGCTGACTAATCATTTATTAATTTTTCTTTCTATAATATATGCATTCGTAATATCTGAATGGCTAAAAGGTTGGTATAATCAATATTATAACAACAATTCAATTTACTCAATTCATTTAGCCTGGTCGTTGATTGTACTATTTTTAGTTGTAGAAAGTTGGTGGGGGCTTTGGAATACAAAAATTTTATTCATTAAAAACGTTTTTTCTTTTGGGGTCGTATTGATACATCCTTTTATGCTATCTGTCTTGAATCTACTTCTCTTTCCAAACAAACCAACCGATCTTGAAATTTATTTCATTAATCAGAACCCTAAATTTTTTGGCTTCGCAACTTTCATTTTTTTCTTTATAGCTCTTGAAAAGACAGTTTTATATCAAAAGAAAATTCTTAGAATCCCAAACTTATGGAGATTGGCTGGGGGAGTAATTTGTTTCTTGTTAGTCTATAGCAACAACTTATTTGATCCCCCAAGTACAATAGATTTTTATCTATTTCATTTTTTTTTCATCACCGTTTCTTTCATCTTGTTGCTATTGTTTACCCTAAGATATAAAAATCACTTCAACCGAATCCGATATACAAAAAGACAAGATTTTATTGATTATTTACTTTATATTGCGTCGAGATCATATAGGAAGAATGCCCCCTATTCGTTTATTGTAATTAAGAAAGAAAAAAACATTGCGCAAATAACTCTTCGTTTGATAGCAACGATGATAAGACCATCCGATATACTTTTTGAAACAGAGAAGTTTATCATCATTTTTCCATCAATCGACAAAGAGGCTGATGTCCAACCAATTGTAAATAAAATCAAGCAACATTACAGTAAGTTAAAAATAAATATTTCACTCAACCATAAGATACAGCACTTCAGGGCTTTGGAAGAAACTAAGGATCGAAATAAAATAAGCGCCGATATTGAAATTCAATTAAACCAACTGTTAAATGATTGTTTAAGCGATTTTGATTCATAATCTACGAAAAAAAACTAACCCCACAATAGGGAGGGCTTTAAAAGAAATATAACTTATCATAGATAGTTGTGGATTATGTCTAAGGGTTTGCTTTTTATGGAACGGTGCCGAACACAGCATCTTGTGCCTCGTCTGTCTTCTATTCAGGAAGGATTATAGAACATTAAATAGATTCCAGACATCCTGCTCCCAAAGCCGTTGTTATTGTTCTGAAAGCCCAAACAGCCCCTTGTTTCAATAGGGTCTGTCTTTACATACTTTCTATTTTCGTCTTCTTTTGGTTAAAACCTGCAACAAAAACCGCAACCATCTACTGGTTTGATTAGGCTTATGTGTTGCTTGGCTACAGTATGTTTAGAACTCACTCGTAATGAGAAAGCCCGCGGTTCGAATCCGCGCGCCGGCTCCAGCAAAATCAAGGCTATCATGGGTTTTCGGGATTTCACTGAAAACCCCTTTTCTTTATTTCTCTGTTTTTTAATAAAAAAAGGAGCGTAAAATCCGCTCCATTTCCGCTCCATTAATTTCGAATAAAATTGTTTCTTGGTTTTTGAGGGCAGACACAATTTATAGTGTCGGATAAATATCATAAATAAGTTCAATCATACCATCAAGGCTCAGTTCAAATTTTCTATATTTCCGACCTATAATAGAGTCAGGTCGATGTCACTTTTTAAAAATCGATTTTTATTAACAAAAGTTTCATAATTTCACTCTTTATTTTCAAGTAATTATTAAACTATAATTAGATGCTAATATTTTCTGGCAATAGAAAAGCTAAAATGATATAGGCATTTTTTAGATGCGATCCTAACATTGTGTGCTTTCTTATAGAAAAATAGAAAAGATGTTTAATTACAATCGCAATCTAAATCAAAATTCAAGTTCAGGTTGAAGTTCAATTAATGCTCTACTACAACCCAAAGGAGGATGCTATGAAGAAAATTTTATGGTTCGGAATCTTGCTTTTTTTAATTCTGCCCGGGCTGGCAAATGCGACACTAACAGCTATAGGTACCGCCACTTACAACGAATCAGAGTATAATCTTATCTGGGACGATGACAACAACGGTAATTCAGTGGTGTGGCTGGATTATTCGCATTATTCTGACGACTGGGACCCTCAGGTCGCTTGGGCATCAACCCTGAATGACGAAGGTGTTTTGACCATTAACCTGTATGATGGATACACCGTGGACTGGGGAACAAATCTCTGGCGCCTGCCGACCACTGTTGACGGTTTGGAGGTATATGGATATGAGGGTGATCCTGATGGTGATGGGAATTACACTTATACAAAAGGGTACAATTTGGCCAATTCCGAAATGGGGCATCTTTTTTATGAGGAGCTGGGTAACCTGGGGTATATTGATACCTCCGGTAGCAGTCCAGATTTAGACGTATGCGGGCTGATCCAAACAGACGATTTTAACGAATTAACTGAGGAATCTTACTGGTCCGGTACGGAGTATGCGTACAACACGAGCTACGCCTGGTACTTCGACATGGCTGGCGGCTTCCAATCCGCCAGTGACTCCAAGTACGCTGGTGCTTACGCGCTGGCGTTACGCACCGGAGAAGTTTCCGTGGTTCCAGTGCCCGGTACATTCTGGCTGCTTGGCTTAGGGATTACAAGCTTGGCTGGACTGAGCAGAAAAAAATTCAATAGAGCCTAACAGCACTGCGTCGAGACCACCATACAACCACTGTATCGCCCGGTGTAAACCGCATCTGGCCTTCATGTCACCGGGTGATACTTCTGTCTATAAGTCCGGGGTTTTTAGAAGCCATTTTAACCTCAATATATTGTGTCTGCTTTGAAAAGCCCTAAAAAATCTTTGTTTCAAGACATCTGCCCCTATATTCTTTCTTTTTTTGTCTGTTTTTGGATAAAACCTTCAACCAAAACCGCAACCATTTTAAATCTGTATTTTACATTTCTCATCTGATTGGATAACATTCAAATTTATCAAAACGGCAGGAAGAGGAAGATGGAAAAGCTATCGTATAATGAATATATGATCATTGTCGAACAGGCTCCTATTATGATTTGGAGAGCTAATACCTCGACCGAGTGTGATTATTTTAATCAACAGTGGTTGAATTTTACGGGGCGAAGCATCGAACAGGAGCTTGGTAATGGATGGGTGGAAGGTGTTTTCTCAGAAGATTTTGATATGTGTCTTGAAATATACCTGTCGTCTTTCAAAAAACGTGAAATTTTTGAAATGGAATATCGCCTCCGGAGGTATGACGGAGAGTATCGCTGGATATTTGATCGAGGAGTACCATTCGAGGACGAACAAGGGAGTTTTGGCGGTTATATAGGCAGTTGTATTGACGTTACAGACGGTGTCGAAGCAAAAAGGTTGGTTTTGAAAGAACACGAATCTGAAATAAAGCGCCTACGTGGCATGCTCCCAATATGCTCTTCGTGTAAAAAAATTAGAGACGATAAAGGATATTGGAACCAAATTGAAGTTTATATAAGAGACCATTCAGATGCAGAATTTACTCATGGTATTTGCCCTGAATGTATTAAAAAATTGTACCCTAATTTCAGGAGCAATTAAAAAGAAAAACGATTATATTCCCAAGCATTGATAGCATTTTACCAATGGAACAATCGCACAAAAAATGATATCTGATTCAAGTATTGTACAAGTATCAAAGAAGCAGTATGAGGTAAAAATAGAAAACCCGGCAGGTGTTTTAGACATCGAATTATACATGGATGAGACGGCTATAGAGAGAATCGTATATAAAAGAAGTACCCAAATATTGGTAAAGGGAAATGCCGTTCTATATGGTTTTCCCCAGTAATATTGGGTTTCAATAATGGAGTGGAATATCGAACGCCTAGTGATCATCCAGAGATAGCGGCCGATCGACCACTCCTGGGGTCAAACGCTATGCTTCTCTTCCAATGCCTGTTTCAGGGGACAATCCTCTGGCTGGCCCCGGCCATGACGATATGTTTCCAACACTTCTATTGACTTTTTGGCCAGGTCTTTTCTTACCTCTCTTCGCTTTCCCTTTACACGTGGAATTTTCATTGAATCATAGGCTGTGGTCTTATGTCGCATCCATGCGATAACAGCAGCCTGGGCTCTCTTATTGATAGGAATGCGCTGGGTTCTGGCCACGGTTCCGGTGCCCACAGGGGTTGCGTGGGTGGTTATGATGTTTCCAAGGATTTGTGCCTCTTGTTCATACCTGGGATGAAAATTCAAAAACTTGATGATCTGATCATTAAATTCCTGTGCATAGGCCTCTTGCTTGGCCTGCCTTCGTGCAAGTTCCCGATTCCGCGCATTGGCATAGGCCGGTGTTGATCTCCTGGCAGCCACTTCTTGTTTTGCAGCCAGGATATTGTCAGCGGGCGCCCAGATTCCTTTTGAAATCATCCGTCTGCGGTATTTTACCTGGACCACCCATACGGGGCTCTTTAATTTTACTCGCCTTGTAACCGCGGCATCCCCTGCGGGCAAAAAAGTCCACCCTTCTGGCGGTGTTAGTTTTTCCCCTGATTCAGAATAGAATGTTCCTTCTACAGACCCTGGAGAAACACTTAAATGCTGATGTTGTTCCATTCACTGTGCCTTAAAAGTCTATGACAAAACTATTTTTTTGATATAAATAGACGTGCCATCTTATAAGATAAAAAAAGGCAAAATATGCCGACAAAGGCCCCCAGATACGCAACGGTGTACCCATGAGCATGTCCTTTTACACCGGTGAATAATTGAAGTGGATCTTTAAAGCCTTCTATGGATAACCAAAAGGACAAAGGGGATACGAATAAAAATATTAATGAAAATGTTGCCATTTGCAATTTGCTAAGCATTATTTCTGAATCTTTAGGTTTCTCATCGCTAAAAATCGCAAGAATTGTAATGTATACTAACATTACAGTTAAAGGAAAAAGAATGAGATCCATAATTGTAACAGGTATGCCGGTAACTTTCCTAAAAAGTTCGCTGCCAATAATGATGACTATTACAAGTATAATGTTAAAAAATTTGCGCAATTTTGGGACTTACCTACAGGTATTATCAATTTCTTCGTAAGCACTATCGAAGAGTTATTAATATTGACGTAATGGATTTTGGTGAAATACCAAGCCAAAAAACCTGTGACAATAATTAAAGCTAATAATAGATTTGTTGATCTACTATTCATATTTTCTCCAAATCAATGAGAACAGTGGTTTGCATGGGAGCCCACTTGAATAACTAATTAACATTTTCTTCAACCCGGCTCAAAGCTGTATTCAATAGCCAAAGTATTGTGTAGGCGCAACCTTTTATTTCTCACTGGGGCATTATGGCTCGCAAACGCTCGACAATTCCCACCAGCGCACCTGTCTTAAAATGAATGGCGTCGGCAGGGCAGACCTCCTGGCAGCAATAACAGCGGATACAGGTCATATGGTCAATGACAGCCCGATGGGGCGCCACAAATCGAAGACATCCAGGCGGACAGACCGCGGCACATTTACCGCAGTCCCGGCATAGGCCGGGGTCCTGGACAGGCCGGGAGGTCAGGTGTTTGCTTATTGCTCCGGACATGAACCTTGGCACCGGCATGAGCGATTCCAGCACCGGCAATTGAAAATCTTCGGGGATAAATCCCTTTGGATCGTCACCCACCATCTGGGTATCAGCACCATTGGATCGCACAAGGCCCCTGCGGACCGCCGCATTATACAACGGAAAACTTGCCGGATGGGCCCCCAGCAGAGGCGCCAGGGCCAAATCCATGGCCAGGGGATCACGGGAAGCCGCAAGAAGCCCTAAATGGCAAGGCGTTCCGTTATTGGGCCCCCGGCCCTGCATACCCCATACACCGTCAAGAATGGTCAGGGCCGGTTTGACCGTGCGGTAAATATCCAGCAAGAGATCGGCAAACATGACCCGGTCTGCCCCGACGTGCATGTGCCACTGGCTTTTTCTCGGACCTACCACCATGCCGAAAAGATTTTTAACCCCCAGGGTTAAAAGCATCATGCAATGGGTTTTGAGCTTGGGCAGATTAATGACGACATCAGCGGTCAGTGCAGCCTCGTCCAGCTCCAGGGCTTGGTATATAGACCCCTCAGGCGTTTTGGCCAGGATGGGCCGACAAAATTCAATCAAATCGGCCCCCAGCTCGTCAGCCACTTCTTTCATACCGGTAACCCGAGAAATACGGGACACCTTATCAATGGCCGGACTGTCTCCGATGATGATCCGGCCTCCGGCCTTTAACACCAGTTTTCCCACGGCGCGGACTAGGGCCGGGTCCGTGGTCACCCGGTGTTCCAACGGCGCAGCGCTAAGCATATTGGGTTTGAGCAGTACGCTCTGTCCAGGACGAACAAACCGTTCCATGCCCCCGCACAACCCCACGGCCCGCTCCACTGCGGATGTCACATGTGCAACATCATAATCCGGACAGGCACATACCGCCACCCTGGTCATAAAAGAGATTCCTTCTTATTTTGAAAAAACTTTTTAAAGTCCTCTAATATCAGGTAAAGACAGGGCACAAGCCCCAAAGTAATCAGTGTGGCAAACAGAATACCGAATCCCAGGGAGATGGCCATAGGAATCAAAAACTTTGCCTGGCGGGATGTCTCTGTAATAATCGGCGCAAGCCCCCCGCAGGTGGTTAAGGTGGTCAAAAGAATGGGCCTGAACCGCTGTATTCCGGCAGCCCGGATCGCATCCGACACAGGCATGCCCCCGCGCACCAATCGATTGGCAAAATCAATGAGCACCAAAGAGTCGTTGACCACCACCCCTGCCATGGCCACAACGCCGAACAGACTCATGACAGAAAGGGAATATCCCATAATAATATGGCCGGCCACAGCCCCGATAATACCAAAGGGAATGCACAGCATAATGATCAAGGGCTGAAAATAACTTTTAAATGGAATGGCCAACAAGGCAAACACACAGAATAACGCCAGAGCCAACCCCTTGACCAAGGCTCCCACACTCTCTTTGATATCCGCCTGTTTACCCTTGAAGTCGTATGACAGACCCGGATAGTGTTTCACCAGTGACGGCAGAATATCCTGCTTCATATCCCGGATAATATTTTCGGACTGCGACTGGGGGGTCACATTGGCCGAGACCTCAATTTCCCGCCGTCCGTTGCTCCGGCTGATTTCGGTATAAGCCCGTCCTTTGATGGTTTTGATGGCATCCCTGAGCATAATCTCCCCGTTTGGCGCATTGAGCACATAATTTTCAAATGCGGTTTCGGAAATGCGCTCATCATCTGCAATCCTTACCCTGACCGTGACCTCGTTTCTTCCCCGTTGATTTTTCACCGCCTCAATCCCCTGGTAGGCGTTACGGATTTTGCGGGCAATGGATTCCGGGGTAAGCCCCATACGGTGACCGGCAGGGGTCAGGGTGATGTCAAACTGCCGTTTGCCCTGGGCGGAACCGTCATCAATGTCCGATACGATTGGGTATTCACCCAGCTGCCGGGCAAGGTCTTCTCCGGCCCGGTTTAAAATATCCGCATCCCGGTGCCTCAAAGCAATGGTCAACGCTTTGCCCGACCCGGGACCGCCCCGGTTGGATTCAAAGGAGATGGTCTCGACCCCGGCAACACGGCCGGTTTTTCCCCGCCAGATCCGGGTCACATCGGAGGTTGATACCGGCCGCACCTCAGGCGCAGTCAAATAAATCCTCACCTGGATGTTATTCTCGCGGACCTGGGAAAAAATCCCTGTGGACAAATCAGACTTTCCATTTTCATCCACAGTCCTTTGGGCCGATGCCACCAGACGGGTTTCCATTTGCCGAACCTTATTTTCAGGCGTTCCGTAGGGCAGATAAATTTCACAAAAAGCATAATCAGATTCAACTTTTGGGAACAAAACCATGCCCATTTTCCCGGATTTTACATAACCAAGGGTAATCAGCAACAGGGCAATACCTAAGGCAAATACCGTATACCGCCAGAAAAGCAGTACCGACAAAATCCTGCCGTATACGTATTTAATAAAAACTTCAAATCTTTCAGAAAACTTTGCCTGCCAGGCTTCAAGAATATTCAAGGGAAAAAACAAGGGGCGGCTTTTATGGCTTAAGTGAGCCGGCAGGATAAACAGGCTCTCAATCAAAGAGACGCCAAATACAGCCACCACCACCAGGGGCATGGTTTTAAAAATTTTGCCCATGATACCCGGGATATACATGAGGGGCATAAATGTAACCATATTGGTGACCACTGAAAAAAATACGGGAACGGCAATGCTTTTTGCCCCCTGGATGGAAGCATCCAGAAACTTCATACCCTGGCGGCGGCAATGATAAATATTTTCCCCTACTACCACGGCATCGTCCACCACAATGCCCAATGTAACGATAAAGGCAAACATGCTCACCATATTGATGGTAAAATCGGTTGCGGATAAAAAAATAAAAGACCCTAAAAAGGAAATGGGAATACCCAAACTAACCCAGAACGCCAGGCGAATTTCAAGGAACAAGGCCAAACACAAAAACACCAGGCCAAGCCCCATATAGGCGTTGCGCAGCAAAAGATCCGCCCTTTGGGCAAATATTTTGGACATATCCCGGACGATGCTTACATGAAGCCCCTCGGGCAGGTCCGCATTAATGATTTTCAGCATTTTTTTGGTGGCGTCAGCCACCTGGGTGGGGGTCTGCTTTCCCACCCGGTAAACCGAAATGGTGACCGCCCGCTGGCCGTTAAAGGACGCCCATTCCTCCGAATCCTCAAAGCCTTCGCTGACCTTGGCAATGTCGGACAACAACAACTGAGACCCATCCTCCCGGGTGAGGATGGGCAACTTTTCATATTGCAGGGCGTAATCTTTGCGCGATTTGATGCGCAGCAAGATATCTCCGCCGCCGGATTTAATGGCACCGCCGCCCAATTCCACAGAAGCCGTGGAAACGGCGTCCGCAACATCGGACAGGGTCATGCCGTAGCGGCGCAGGGTATTGATGGGAATCTCCACCAGGATCTCCCGCTCTCTGACGCCTTCCAGGGCCACCTGGGTGATTGCAGGATCTGACAAAAACCTGTCCCTGATATCGTCGGCAAGATCGCGCATGGTGGTTTCCGGTGCATCGCCATGAAGGGCCAGTCGCATCACCTCCCGCTGCCGGGAGGTAATGGTGACCACCGGGTCTTCAGCTTCATCGGGAAAGGTGTCAATCCGGTCCACCTCGCTTTTAATCTCCTGCCACAAGCGTGTGACATCGGCACCGTCCAGGGCTTCTATGGTGATCGACGCACGGCCTTCCAGGGCCTGGGATGTTATCTCATCAATACCTTCAATGTCCCGTACCGCCTCTTCCACAGCCAGAATAATGCCGGACTCGACCTCTTCGGGGCTGGCCCCGGGATAGGCCACGGAAATACTCACCGAATCCAGGGAAAATTCAGGGAACACCTCCTGCTTGATGTTCAAGGCCATGAAAAGGCCGCCCACGAGAAAAACCGCCATGAGCAGATTGGCGGCCACGGTATTGCCGGCCATCCAGGCAAGCGCCCCCCTTGGGCGGTCTCCTGGGGGACCTGGGGGAACCGGGTTATGTTCAGACATTATTGGCTCTCCTGGGAAGCGAGGGTCAAGGCCATGCCCGACACAGGTGTGGGAAGATCAGACGAAATCACAAAGTCACCCGGGGAAAGTCCGGACCGAATGAATACCCGGTCATTTTCAATCCACACCGGGGCCACCTTGCGGATCTCCAGGCGCCCGTCATTGTATATCCATAAAGTGGAACCCTCCCGTACCAGAGTCCGGGGCAGGGAAAATACATTGTCAAAGGCCTGGCCTTCAATGATCGCCTCCACATGATCATCCAGCAGCATGGCCGGACGACCTTTGGCAGGCCCTATCCCCAAGGGGTCATCTACCTGGATAATCACGCCTGCCATACGGCTTTGCTCGGTAACGGTGCCTGTGGTTCGCACCACGCGTCCGTCCCACTCCCGGCCCGCATAAAGGGAACGGATGCGAACTGGGCTGCCATGGGTTTCATGGACCCGAATCCGATCCAGGCGATCCAGGGGCACCTGGACTTCCACCTGGTAGCGGGTCACGTCCACCAGTGTGGCGAGGGTCCCCTGAACTGCGGTCATGGCGCCTTTATCAACCTGTTTGGACAATACCAGCGCATGAAAAGGGGCCGTTATTCTGGTTCGTTCCAAATCCAGGCGCGCAGCGTCAAGATCGCTTTGGGCACTTGCCACGGCAGCCCGGGCCTGCTCAAGCTGGGGTTTTCTAAGCACAAGGCTGGTCTCCGGTATCTCATTGACGGACATTGTGGCCATAAGCTTAAGCTCTTCTTTTGCAATCTGCTGCTGACCCTTTTCAATTTCAAAATCAGCCTGGGCCTGGGCCAATGCGCTTTGGGCCTTGTTCACGGCCAGCGTATAGTCCGCCGGATCAATGCGGACCATAGTCTGCCCTTTACGGATCAATCCCCCCTGAACAAACGCCGGTGCTACCTGGATAACCGTACCTGCCACCTGGGATTTAATTTCCACTTCCCGGTTCGGCTGAACCGTACCCATGGCCCGGATCTGGGCGATAATCCGGTCGGGATTCACTTTCATGATATCCACCACCGGAACGACTTTCTCAGCAGGTTTGCGTTTGACTTTCACGGCTTTGAATTTGTAGTGCCAGAATCCGGCAACCCCTAAGGCAATCAGGCACACAGGCAGAATAGCTTTCAAAAGGGTTACACCCAGGGATGTCTGTGAGGTTAGCTGGTTCATAAATCACTTGGCTCCGGTATTATTATCTTGTGCCGGGACGGCATTAAAAAAAGAACCCCTCCGGCCTGTTACTTTATAAAGGGCAATACGTTCTTTGACATAGGTGGCCTGCTCGCTGACCAATTGCCGCTCCAGGCTTTCCATGGAAGCCCAGGCCGAAAGATAGTTCAGGTAACTGCTCTGGCCGTTCAGGTACTGGACCCGGGCATCCTGCAGGGTTACTTTGATGGCCGCAAGCTGCTGCGCCAACCGTTCAATATAGGCGTTCTGGCGGTCAATGGCCACCAGTGCATCTTCCACCTCACAAATGGCATTGGCAACGGTTTTGGCATAAGTATTCACTTCTTCACGGACCACGGCCCGGGTGCGCTCAATTTCAGCTTTGCGTGCACCGCCGTCCAGCAAAGGGCCTGCCAGGGCAGCCCCCAGAGAGAGCACCCAATTTTGAAACAGCAGGTCCAGACTTCCGCTGGAAAATGCCGCCGAGGCTGACAGGGTCAATTCGGGGAAAAAATCAGCCTTGGCCGATTTCACATCCAAGGCTGCCGCGTCAAGGCGCATCCGGGCGGCCCGGATGTCGGCCCTGTTTTTAAGCAGGTCAGCAGGGATGCCGGTCTGGGTCGCCAGAAAAGTTTGGGGGAGCGCTGTGGCGGACACCCCCACAGGAGTCCCGGGTGTCCGGCCCAACGCCAGACCCAGAGCATTAATCAGTTGTTTTTCCTCTTTTTCAAGCAAGGGCATGGCAGAAAGCACCTGGGCCAAAGCTTGGCGCTGCTGGGACACATCCAGGGCCGTGGCCATGCCGTTAATATAGCGCAATTCCAGCAGGTTCAACGTCATCCGGTTAGCCTCTATCTGCCGGGTAAGCACCTGCATACGAATCCGGACGGAGACAATATCCACCCAGGTGTCGGCAATATCCGTGGATAGGGTAAGTGCCCCATCCTCCAGATCCTGAAGCGCGGCCAGGTATTCCAGCTCTCTGGCATTGACATCGGCACGATTTTTCCCCAATAAATCCAGGGTATAGCCGGCACTCAGGGAAGCCGAATAGCTGTGATCATTGTCCGAAGATCTTGACTGGCCTCGAATTTTAGATTGAGAATAATTTTGCTCGCCGCCAAAAGAATAATCAAGGGTAGGACCGGGATTTGACTTTTCACGCTTTACATGCGCCAGGGCCTGGTCTGCCCGGGCTTTAAGCACGTTTAAATCATGATTGGCGCCAAGACCTGTCCGGATCAGGTCACTGAGTTCATCAATGTCAAACGCAAGCCACCACTCGCCATCCGGACTTGCCTCACCGGATTGGGGCGTTGCGGTTTTTGTTTGATGAACATAGGCATCAGGCATCTCAAGAGGCATCTCAGCCGCAGGATCAGGGGAGATCAGATTGCAGCCGGCAATAAAAAAAACCGACATATGTACAATGGCGATTAAAGCATAACACATCATGTCACAACCCACTGTCTATCTTTTCAAAATTATTGCCAGAGAAAAATATACCATGGCCTTTGCGCCATAGCCAGATCATTTCACCGGATTGGCCAGGCAACCATATTACAAAATAAAATTTTAATGGAGAAAATGAAGAGATAACCCGGCAAAAAATCGTCCAAAGAAGGATATCTTGAAACGCTCAATTCAAGGCGAATGTTAATATCATGAAATCCTGCGTTACCTATAGTTTCCCGAATTTCTTCACGATCGTGCAGTAAACAGGAGGCATTAAACGCTGCCCTAAAGGACTCACCAAGGTAACGGCCCAAAACATCTCCCAAAATCGCTAAAAACGGACAACGGTCAAGGGCTCTCCATACGCTAACTGCAATCCGACCGTTTGGAATCAACACCCTATACATTTCCTTTAAAGCAGCAAGTCTATCAGGAAAAAATTGAAGACCGTGTTGGCAGAAGACAACATCAAATTCATTTTCATCAAATGGCACGGATGCGGCATCACTTTGATACCATGATTCGCATACACCTATCTCCCAATTTACGCCCCTTGATACTCGGCAAGCCGGTTTTATAATAAAGAAAATGCTTTTTATTCGTGCATAAATTTATCCACCATAACGATAATAAAGGAGTATAGATTTGAAAGTTATCGGATTTAATGGAAGTTCAAGAAAAAAAGGGAATACGGCCTGTTCCATGAACACTGTCTTTGATCAACTTGAAAAGGCGGGCATTGAAACGGAAATGATCCTGGTAGGAAAAGAGAAAATCCAAGGCTGCGTTGCCTGCCACGGCTGTGTCAAAAATCAGAATGAAGCCTGTGCGATTAAAGATGATCCCGTAAATGAATGGATACAGAAAATCAAAGAGGCCGACGGCGTTTTACTTGGCTCCCCGGTTCATTTCAGCGGTGTTGCCGGGACAATGAAATCCTTTCTTGACAGGGCCTTTTTTGTGGCCTCGGTCAACGGCGGGCTGTTCAGGCAAAAAGTCGGGGCAACGGTTGCCGCGGTCAGGCGCTCTGGGGGGATCTCCACCCTGGAAACCCTTAACCATTATATCAACTATTCCGAAATGGTCATGCCTTCTTCTAACTATTGGAATGTGGCCCACGGCCTGACGCCCGGCCAGATGGAAGAAGATGCCGAAGGGAAGCAGATCATGGAGGTGTTGGGGCAAAATATGGCATGGATCATGAAAATCATCGCCCATGGAAAAGAACAGATTCCCGCCCCTGCCCCGGCACGCAAAATCATGACCAATTTTATTCGATAATCTAAAACTTTAACGATAACGGATCTGCCCGACAAAAGAAAATTCATCTCCAATGATTCCTCTTTTTTAATTTCAGTCAGCAGCTTAACGTCCGGCGGCAGCCTTGGGGCTGCCGTCACCCACCACAATGAATGGGTCCAACCTGATCAGGTTCGATTGGATCGAAAAATCATGGATTTACGGTATTCAGAGGGCCGGATGCCGTAAGCTTTGAAAAAAGAAGCCGCAAAATGGCTTGAACTGCAAAATCCTGATTCATAAGCGATCCTTGTCAGATCGTCCGGATTTTCTTCAATCAGCATCCGGGCGTAAGACAGGCGCTCTTTCCTCAGATATTCAAATACCGTACACCCAAAGACCATCCTGAATCCTTTATTTAGCTGGGTGTGGCTCATTCCAACCTGTTGGGCCAGTGCCTTGAGTGAAGGCGGGTATGATAGTTTTTTGATCAACAGATCACGGGCCAGGAAAATACGGTCCCTGTTCCCTGGACTTGAAAAAAGGGAACTTTCAGAGAAACAATCGGGGGGCAACACCTGTTCCAATCTCAGAGCAATCAGTTCAAGCGCCTTGCTTTCCATATAGATTCTTTCAATCCGACCTTTGTAGGAATTGTTAAGAATTTGATAAATCGCAATTTTCATTTGGGATGTTATGATGTGGTCTTTATAAAAATGACGGCTTTTAAACGCATTTTCCAGGGTATTAACAGATCGTGCATCCCGGAGAAGGGACGAGCTGAACAATTTTATTAAAAAGTCAGGGGACACATGTATGGCAACGGAAATAACTTCCTGCGGTCCCTTAATCTTCCGTTCGGCAATCCGTTCGTCAAAAAAACCGGCATATGACCTGCCCGGAGATACAGAGACTTGACTTGCAGGGTAAAAGCCGCACGGCAAGAAGCTGTGTCCTTTGATGCAAAAGATAAAAGAAAAAAAAGAATTTTTTAGCGTAAACCGGACCATGTAATCGTCGTCAAATATACAGCGGCATACCCCTATTCCCAACCCATCACATATTTTAAAGGAAGAAAAGCCCCCCTTTCCCTTTTGTTCGGGTAACGGGCGGATAACCTCATTTGAATTGATCAGCGCATCTTCACACTCCAGAGGCTTAAAATCGACAAAGTCTCCTTGATTATTTTTAATCAAAACTTCAGATAGCATCCATTTTTTCCTTGATAGGCATTTCCAACCTTTTAAAAGGCACCACCCTGACATGTAAACCACGCCTTACATTTTCTTGTCAAGAAAATAAAAACAAGCAAATCTAAATTTTACGCAAATGCTCTTCGCCTTTACACAAGTGATATTATTTCTAAAAAAAATGCAGTTTAATCGCCTGGCTTGACAACCAAATAAAAACAGAGGTGCAAAGACCTTTGAAGAATCAAGGACAATTTTTATCCGGAGAATAAAATATTATGACACACACGATTCACTCACCCAACACCCCGTATCCATCTATGGAATGTTTGTTTGATGCCCTGGTTGCCCCCGTAAAATTAGCTGTTTTGGAGACGGCTGTTGAACTTAATATGGGGCACATTCTAAGCAACACCCCCAATGTGAACGACATCGCAAAAAAGCTGGGGATACAGACTGACACCACCGGCCTCATTCATTTCCTGGATGCCATGGTTGCGATTGGATTGGCAAATAAGAAAAACAACACATACAGCAACACGGATTTCGGAACCCATTTCTTTGACAAAAACAGTCCGGTTTTTGTGGGTGATTATATCCAGAGCATGAAAATACTGGTGCAAAAAAACCTGGCCGATATGGCAGGGATCATTAAAAACGGTCCGCCAAAGGTCCCCCAAGAAGACACCTGGCAAAGCGAATCCCGGTGGGAACGTGCCGTGGCTCACCTGGCCATTGGACAGCGTGCCGGCATGGCGGCCATCTATGCGGATCTGGTTCAAAAATTACCGGAATTTGAAGGCGTCAAGAAACTCCTTGACCTGGGCGGCGGTCCCGGGCTTATAGGGGCAGAAATTCTTGATCGTCTTCCCGGAGCAAAGGGCGTGCTTCTGGAATTGCCGGCCATCATCCCCCTGGCCAGACAGGAACTGAACAAACAGGGGGCGGCTGAAAAGATTTCCTTTATTGCAGGCGACTATAATGAAGTCGATTTAGGCCATGGCTATGACCTGATCTGGGCCAGCCATAACCTCTATTTTGTAAAAGACAGATCCTCTTTTTTCCAGCGCATCAAAAACGCTTTGACTGACAACGGTGTTTTTGTCTGCGTACACGAGGGGTTGACCCATGAGCAGACAGCACCGGCAAGTATTGTCTTGATGCGGCTCTCCAGTGCCCTGGAAAAGGAGGGTCAATATCTTTCCTTTGAGAAGGGAGAGATCGCAGCGTGCCTTAAACAGGCCGGATTTGGCAGGGTTGATTCAAGGATGATCGCGTTGCCCTCAGGAGCGTCAGAATTGGTCGTGGCCAGGGCAAAGAGTGTTTAATCGTTGTGTCCTAAATCACAGCCCATTTTAAAAACGAATAAACTGACCGGTGTACCGGATATGATATTTGCCTTTACACTTGGCTACCGGAATCAAACCCTGGGTGATATTTCTCTGAATCCTGTGTACATGGGCAAGCGGTATTTCAATTACGCCAACACCAATGAAGAAGATGGTTATTGGGTACTGAACGCCAGGTATTTAAAAAAAATCGGGCAGTTTGAACTTTTCCTTGTGGCAAACAACCTGTTCGATAAAAGTGCTGTCGGAAACGGCAGCGGTAATCCCGGCAGTGAATCCTTGTATCCCATATCGGGATTCAACACAATGGTTGGAATGAACGTAGCCTTTTAACATACCATTATTAAAAGAAACGATTATGATGCATGTAAAACAGATGAAAAAAAGCGTGGTCCCTGTTAGGCTACAGCCGGATCATTTCACCGGGTTTGTCCGGACCTGCAACATGCAGTGCCGTAGACAAGGGGTCAAGATTTTTGGCCATCTCTGTGAATGCTTTTTCAGGACAATTGTTTTCTTCACTTAGATGGGCAAGCACCACATGCTCAAGATCCTTGTGATACACCTGGGCCACCAGGTCCCTTGCATCCTGGTTGGATATATGCCCGGTTCGAGACTGAATCCGTTGCTTCAAATACCAGGGATAGGGACCCGTCATAAGCATTTCCGGATCATGGTTGGCTTCAATATAAAGGGCGTTGGCGAAACTTAAATGGGTACGCACAAGGTTTGTGACCACCCCAAGATCCGTGGCAATGCCGATTTTTTTTCCCTGGTGCTGCAAGGTAAGGCCTGCAGGGTCACGTGCATCGTGGCTGACGGCAAAAGGATTGACGGCCAAGGAACCGATGTCAAAGGCAGACCCGCATTCAAAAAATTTAACCTGGTCAATTTTACCTAAACCCTTGCAGGCATTAAAGGTGTCGGCGGTGACATAGACAGGGATATTGAACCTGCGGCTCAATACCCCTGCCCCTTTAACGTGATCAGTGTGTTCGTGGGTGATGATGATGGCTTTCAGCTCATCCGGCGTGCGGCCTACGGCCGCCATCCTGCGCTGGATCTCTATGCCTGAAAGCCCGGCATCAACAAGTACGGCAGTATCCGGTGTGGACACAAATACGGCATTCCCCTTGCTGCCGCTGGCAAGGGGACATAGGCAGAATGAACTATTTTCCGGCTTCTTCAGCATCTTTTTTAGCGGCTTTATAGGAAAGCTTGATTTTTCCGTCCCGGGTGATGTCCAGGACCTTAACCTTGATCACTTCGCCTTCTTTAACCACATCAGTGACTTTTTTAACCCGGTAGTCTGCCAATTCCGAAATATGGACCAGCCCGTCTGTACCGGACTTGATGTTCACAAAGGCACCAAAGTCCGTAATTTTTACCACAGCCCCTTCATAAATGGCGCCGATCTCCGGATCCATGGCAATATCCTTAACCATGGCAACAGCCTTGGCGGAATCATCTTCGTTTTCAGCGGCAATTTTTACAATGCCGTCATCATTCACCTCGATGGTGGTGTTGGTGTCGGCCTGGAGCGCCCGGATCACCTTGCCTCCCGGACCGATGATATCCCTGATTTTGTCCTTGTTGATCTGAACGGATACGATCTTTGGCGCATGGGGGGATATATCCGCCCTTGCTTGATCCAGGGTATCCAGCATTCTTTGCAGAATATGCAGGCGACCGCCGTTGGCCTGATTCAAAGCGTCTTCCATAATCTGTTTGGACAATTCTTTGATTTTGATGTCCATCTGCAATGCGGTAATGCCGTCCTTAGTTCCCGCAACCTTGAAGTCCATGTCACCGAAATGGTCCTCGTCCCCGAGGATATCGGAAAGCACAACAGTCTTGTTTTCATCGGATACCAGCCCCATGGCAATGCCGGATACCGGTGCTTTAATGGGCACACCGCCATCCATCAGCGCCAGACACCCGGAACATACGGTTCCCATGGAAGATGATCCGTTGGATTCCGTAACTTCGCCCACCAGGCGGATGGTATATTCAAATTCATCATGGGGCGGAACAACCCGGCTCAATGCCCTGTGGGCCAAGTTCCCATGCCCGATATCCCGGCGGGAGGGACCACCCGGACGTTTCACCTCACCAACGGAATAAGGAGGAAAGTTGTAATGAAGCATAAATGCCCGGGTCTCATTATTGGATTCCAGAGTTTCTAAACGCTGCTCGTCCAGTCCGGAACCCAGGGTAAGCACACCTATAACCTGAGTCTCTCCGCGGGTAAACAACGCCGAACCATGGGGCCGGGGCAGACAGCCCACGTCGCAGGTAATCTGGCGGACCTCATCAAAAGCACGTCCGTCAATGCGTTTGTTTTCCTTGAGAACAATATCTCTGGATACGTTTTTAACGGTCTTGCCGAAAACTTCCTTGATCTCTTTGATTTGTTCCGGATACTCAGACTCAAACTGAGCAACAGCTTCATCCTTGAGTGCACGCAAAGCATCCTGACGCTCAAGTTTGGTTTTAATCTGAACCTTTTCATGAATCTTATCCCAGGCCCAGTCCTGAACCTTGGCAGCAAGCGCCTCATCCTTTTCCGGTGCAATAAATTCGCGTTTGGTCTTTCCTACTGTGTTTTTCAACTCTTCCTGCAAGGCAATGGCAGGCTGCATGGCTTCATGGCCAAAGAAAATGGCATCCAGCATATCTTTTTCAGATACGATGTCGGCGCCGCCCTCTACCATAACCACACCGGTTTTAGAACCGGCCACGGTCAGATCAATATCACTTTGCTCCATCTGTGCAGGCGTAGGGTTGGCAATAAACTGTCCGTTTACTCGCCCGACCTTAATTCCGGCGATGGGACCGTCAAAGGGGATATCCGAAATTTCAAGGGCGGCAGAGGCCCCTATCATGGCAAGAACCCCCGGTTCGCACAATTTATCCGTGGACATCACGGTTGCGATCACCTGGGTTTCAAAATTATAGCCATCTTCAAACAAAGGACGAATAGGCCGGTCAATGAGACGGGCATTTAAGGTCTCATGTTCTGAAGGCCTGCCGATTTCCCGCCTGAAATAGTTTCCCGGAATTCTGCCGGCCGCATAAATTTTTTCCTGGTATTCAACGGACAAGGGCAAAAAGCTGATGTCTTCTTTAGGGTCTTTGGAGGCCACTGCCGTTACAAGCACGACGGTCTCCCCATATTGCACCATAACGGACCCGGAGGCCTGTTTGGCAATTTTTCCTGTACTGATAATTAATTCTTTGCCGCCGATATCGGCTGAAACAACTTTTTCCATAAATTCTCCTCTATACAAAATAAAAATCGGGCGGCATAAGGTAGGAAACCAAGCTTACATACAATAAACCCGCATGTTTACCATCAAACACCGTATTATTTGCCAAGGTTTGGTTTGATAGCAAAAATGCGAACTTATATAAAAGCCGGTTCCGTCTTGTACCGCCCTGCTGAAAATAAAAACCGGTTTTTGACCCAAAGCGCATCAAAAACCGGTTTAAGAAAACCATTTTATCTTCTGAGTCCGAGCTTCTCAATCAATGAACGATATCTGTTAATATCTTTCTTCTTGAGATAGTCCAGAAGACTTCTGCGCCGGCCGACCAGGATCAAAAGCCCACGTCTTGAATGGTGGTCTTTTTTATGGGTCTTCAGATGGTCGGTCAGATAGCTAATTCTGTGGGTTAAAATGGCCACCTGGACTTCAGGCGAACCGGTGTCGGACTCATGGAGCTTGAATTTTTCAATCATCTCCTCTTTGTTTTCTGCAAGTAGTACCACGGTAACACTCCTTTATTTGGAATACATTAAAATTCGATATCGTAAATATACAAGCCGTCCACATAAAATTGCCTTTTATCCAATATTCCATTCAGAAAGAAGACAACAAACGACCCGGACATCGAAAAGATTGACTGATATTTTTACCAGTTAACCATTAAAAACGCAACAATATTTGTATGTTTCCCCGAATTTATCCGGGGTGACGATGGCCAGCAGATTATCACCCGAATCCAGCACCCGGATATCGAAAATCATGTTTTGGATTCTGTTGTGCGCATCGCCAATCGGCAAGTTGGCAGGCATGGGAAGTTCTGCCACAGACAAGGGCTGACCATACTTAATTTTTCCGGCGGTTTCACTGTCTGCAACAATGGCCGGGAGAAATCCCAGACACTGGGACATGGATATAAACCGGGCCTCTATATCCAAAACCGGTATTTTCTCAAAACAGTCAAGATCCATTGCATCTTCTATTTTAAACTGGCCGGCACGGGTGCGCTGCAATGCAGACAAATGGGCCCCGCACCCCAATTTCGCCCCGATATCATGGGCCAGACTGCGAATATAGGTCCCCCCCGAGCAGGTCACTGGCATGTCAAAAATCGGATAGCCGTTGGCATCCATGCGAAAGTTTTCCATGGCAATGGCCATGATTTCAATGGGCCGGGGCGGCTTTTCAATCAACTGTCCCTGGCGGGCCAGTTTATACAAAGGCTGCCCTTTATGCTTCAGGGCCGAATAAGCCGGCGGAATCTGCTCCTGATGCCCCAAGAAACCGGCCACCACATCTTTGACCATATCTGCCCCCAGGGCGTCAAGATAGTCGGAAGACGCCGTGTGGGTAACCGTGCCGGTACAATCATAGGTATCGGTTTCAATACCGAGGGTAACCTGGGCACAGTATCCTTTCACACCTTTTAGAAAATACTTTGAAATCCGTGTGGCCTGGCCCACGGCAATAGGCAGGACCCCTGTGGCAAAGGGATCCAAAGTCCCTGTATGCCCGATTTTTTTGACTTTCAGCAGACGCTTAAGCCGGTTAACCACCCCGGCCGAAGAGATGCCCTGGGGTTTGTTTACAACAAGAATGCCGTTTTTCATTCAGCAGGATCACCAAAAGGCTCATCTGGAACGTCGGCGTCCGCATCCCGGTCCTCCCCTTTGGGTGCTGCATCAATCAAGGCATCCAGACGGGCAGCCTCATCAAAGGAGTCATCATGGATAAAGCGCAGGTCCGGCATGATGCGCAATCCCAACTTCGGGGCAATATTTTTTTTAATAAACCCTTTTGATTTCTGAAACCCTTCCAGGGCTTCACGAATCTTTTTTTTACCCCCAAACACAGTGACATAGACATAGGCCAGACTAAGGTCCGGGGACATTCTCACACCGGAAATCGTTGCCATTTCCATTCTGGGATCTTGCATCTTTTTGGACAAAAGCTCTGTTATTGCCTGCTGAATCTGTATGGAGACCCGCTCGGCGCGTGCATAGGGTTTCATAGACCTATCCTGCTATCCCTGGTATTTAACTTCTTCAACTTCATAACATTCAATGGCGTCACCGACCTTGATATCATTGTATTTTTCAAGGCCAATACCACATTCATACCCCTGTTCAACTTCCTTGACATCATCCTTGAACCGACGCAAAGAAGACAATTCAGTATCACACTTGATAATACCGTCGCGCAGCAGGCGAACTTTTTTGCCACGCACGACCCGACCTTCCGTAATAGCGCATCCGGCAATGGTCCCGATTTTGGGGACCACAAAGGTATCCCGGACCTCGGCCCGTCCAATGATATTCTCCTGAAAAGTGGATGGCATCATGCCGTCGAGGGCGGCTTTAATATCATTGATCACATCATAGATAATGTCGTAGAAGCGCATGTCCACATTCTCGTCTTTGGCCAACTTACGGATCTGGGGTGTAGGCCGGACATTAAATCCAACGATAATGGCATCGGAAACTGCAGCTAGAGAGACATCAGATTCATTGATGGTACCCACGCCGGAATGAACAATTTTAACATCCACCTCGTCCTTGGCCAGATCTTTGAGAGAATCATTAAGGGCTTCAATGGAGCCCTGGACATCCGCCTTGACAATGAGCTTAAGTTCTTTAATTTCAGCTGTGCCAAGATTCTCAAACATTTTTTGCAGATTGGCCCGGCTCTTTTTGGCCAGTTCCTTGGCCCGCTGTTTCTGCATACGGTGTGCGGCAATCTGCTTGGCGTCCTTATCTGACGCCACAGCCACAAACTCGTCACCGGCATCAGGTACGCCAGCCAAACCGACAATTTCCACAGGCGTGGAAGGTCCGGCCAATTCGACCCGGTTACCGGAATCATCAATCATGGCCCGGATATGGCCGGAATGAAGACCACATACAATGGGGTCGCCATCTTTTAAGGTACCCTGTTTTACCAGCACGGTGGCCACAGCACCACGGCCGATATCCAGACGGGACTCTACTACATAGCCCGTGGCATTTCGATCCGCGTTGGCCCGTAGCTCAAGAACTTCAGCCTGAAGCAGAACCATTTCAAGCAATTCATCTATACCCTTACCGGTTTTTGCTGAGACCTTCACAAAGATGACATTGCCACCCCAATCCTCGGACAGCAGATCGTGTTCGGACAGCTCCCGCATAATTCGGTCCGGGTCGGCACCTTCCTTGTCCATCTTATTCACAGCCACCACCACAGGTACACCTGCAGCCTTGGCATGATTGATGGCCTCAACCGTCTGGGGCATGACGCCGTCGTCGGCGGCCACCACCAGAATAACAATATCCGTAACCTGGGCGCCTCTGGAACGCATAGCGGTAAATGCAGCATGACCCGGCGTATCAAGAAAGGTAATCCGCCCGCCGTTTGGCGTTTCCACATTGTATGCGCCAATGTGCTGGGTAATGCCACCAGCTTCGCCGCTTGTGATCTTGGATTCCCGGATCACATCCAGCAATGAGGTCTTACCATGGTCTACATGCCCCATGATTGTAACCACAGGAGGACACGTTTCCAAATTTTCTTTATCTTCTTCCTCGGGCACGACATTAAGCAATGCCTCTTCTTCAAAACTTGCTTTTTCAACTTCAAAATCAAATTCAGCAGCCACAAGGGAAGCGGTGTCATAATCAATGGTCTGATTCACCGTGGCCATCACACCCATACCCATGAGCTTGACGATCATTTCATTGGCTTTGATACCCATACGTTTGGCAAGCTCAGCCAACTCAATCGCTTCATCTATTTTTACGCGGCGTTTAATTGCCTTGGGCGTTGTAATCTGGGTTTTCTGAAAACTGCTTTTCTTGCCCTTGGGATCTTTTTTGCCTTTTTTCTTCCGCCCGCCCCGGCCTCGGTATAGGTCATTGCCCTCCACAACGGATTTTTTCTTACGACGCTTTTTCCTGGAACCGGCTCCTTCAGCGTCTTGAAGTTCATCACGGCTCTTTCCCCGCTTACGGTCATTGGGCGCGGCAGACGGCATAACAAAGTTTTGACCGGAAATATCCGGAGATCCATTGTCCGCCGCCGGCTGCTTGCGAACGGGTCGATCATGATCATTTCCAGACGGTGAATGACCCTCTCCGGCTTTCATCCGCTTTATATTTTCCAAAACCATGGGATCTGCAACCCTGACGATTTTGGCAGGGGTCGTTTTTTTCTTTTTCTTTTTACGTTTACCCTGACTATTCTCATCTTCAGAGGATTCGTCTTCACTGGACTGGGCCGCATTCTGCTTCTGTTCAGGAGACGCTTTCCGGTCATCATCCATCGATCCCGAAGAACCCTTATCCTCCCCAGAATCTACAGGTTCAGGATTAACATCTTTCTTTTCGGATTCAGGATCAGGGGACACGGATAGTTCAGCGTCCTCCTTTTCCGGCAGTTTTACTGAATGATCCTCTTCTACGGAAGCTTTTTCAATTTTTTCTTCAACTTCCACAGGCACTTCTTCAGATTCCGGCGTCGGCGGTATTTCAACCTTTGCAGGTTTGATAATCTTAGCGGGTTCGCTGGTTCTGGACATAATCTTTTTGGCTGGCCGTTTCACTTCCGTCTCTTTTTCTTTTTTGGGTTCCGGCACGTCCTCACTGCCCTGGGTAACCGGTTTTTCCAACGGCACCTCTGTAACCACATCATCTTCCAGACCCTGAGCCTCTTCCTGATCTCCAGACTCTTTCACAGTCGGTTCCCCGGATTCGAATGAATCGTCCATCTCCTCGTCTCTTTCCAGACCTTCCGCCTGGGAGGTCGTTTTTGTTCGGCGCCTGCGGATCACCGAGGGGCGAACTTTAACCTCATTGGAGCGCTTCTTTTTACCCAACAAATTCTGTTTGACAGCAGCGACGTCACTGTTACCCAGAGCACTCATATGGCTTTTAGCATCTATTCCCAGCTCTTTAAGCTTTTCAAGAAGCTGCTTGTTTGTCATGTTCAGATCTTTAGCTAACTCGTATACCCTGACCTTGGCCATTCGTTGCCCCCAGTAATCCTCTATAGTTGATTCTTTTGAAATTCGTTCCCCGCGTTACCGATGCAACAACCCTCATTCATCTGATTTTTCAACCGGTTCCTCTTCAACATCAGCAAACATTTCCCCATCACCGGCATTGTCTTCCATATCAGTGTCGGTATCCTGAGAAGGTCCAGGCTGCAACAATTCTTCCCGAGCCCTTTCCCGCTCTTCTTCCATCAAATGTCCGGCTTCGTCTATCATTGCCTGGGCATCTTCTACAGAAATATCTAGAAAGGCCGCAATATCCTCGGGTACGGCATCCATAATATCCAGGAACGAAGAATAACCTGCTTTAAACAGCAACTCTGCTGCCGGCAGCCCCACTGTGGACAGTTTCATCAAACTGTCATAACCCTCCTTAACCTCCCGGCTATACTCTTCTTCGCTGGTGACTTCAAGATGCCAGCCGGTGATCTCACAGGCAAGGGATACATTCTGACCGCCTTTACCTATAGCAATGGAGAGATATTCATCATTAACAATCACTTCCATGGACTGATTGTCTTCATCGATGATAACTCTTGCAATTTCAGCCGGAGACAAGGCATTGCATACAAATCTTGCAATGTCCGGACTCCACTGAACAATATCAATTTTTTCACCCCGCAGCTCCTGAACAATATTTTGAACCCGGTTACCCTTAACACCCACACAGGCCCCTACGGGGTCTACGTCGGAATCAATGGAGGAGACAGCAATTTTTGCCCTAACGCCAGGTACACGTGCTGCCCCCCGAATGGAAACAATGCCTTCCGCCACCTCCGGCACCTCGGTTTTAAACAATTCAACCAAAAATTCAGGATGTGTACGGGATAGTAAAACTTGTGCACCTTTAGATTCTTCCAGCACATCAAGGACATAAGCACGGATACGGTCACCCCGTTTATAGCTTTCCTTGGGCATTTGCTCCCTTGGCCGCAACACAGCCTCGGCCTGGCCCAGATTAATAATAATGGCGCCCCGGTCAAACCGCTGGACAATACCGTTTATTATTTTCCCTTTTTTATGGATAAAATTCTCATATACGGCATTTCGCTCTGCTTCCCGCATTTTTTGAATAATCACCTGCTTGGCGGACTGAGCTGCGATGCGCCCGAACTCCTCAGTATCCATTCGAATCCCCAAAGAGTCACCAATTTCACATTCAGGATCAAATTCGAGCCCTTCCTCCAGAGTCAACTCGCTGTCGGAATATTCAACCTCCTCAACAACCTCTTTAAAATGGAAAACTTCAACATCTCCGCTTTTTTCATCATAATGGACTTCGATATCCGCCCTTGGGCCGATCTTTTTTCTAGCAGCAGAAACAATAGCCTCTTTCAAGGTATTAATAAGGATGGCAGCATCAATACCTTTCTCTCGGCTTACCTGATCGATCACCCTTTTTATGTCTGTAATAAACATGTCAAATGCTCTCCATTTTACTGACCTGCAAGAATTACTCGCATGATATTGGTTCCGGAAATATCAAAGGACCTGCCGTCAACTGAAATTGTAACAGAATCATCATTTGCCTTCTCAAGAATTCCGGTGAATTTTTTTCTTCCCTCCATGACCTCATGGGTTTCAACTTTAATACGCTCACCCTGGAATCTGATAAAATCCGCCTTTGTCTTCAAGGGGCGATTTGGACCAGGGGATGATACTTCCAGGCGGTAAGGACCGATATCTCCAATATGAATATCGATCAGATCCCCAAGTTCCCGGCTGACAGCCACACAGTCATCTAACGCAACCCCTTCGGGCTTGTCCATATAGACTCGAACAAATTTCTGCCGATTATGGATGGCACACTCAATGTGCACCAACTCCAAACCCAGAGAATCGATCAAGGGTTCGGCTATCGCCTGAACCTGCTGTTCAACGACACCGGGTTTTTTGATGTTTATAAAAGCCATATCCTGCAGCAATCGTCCTTTTTCCACAAATACAAAAACGGGCAGATGCCCGTTCCCGATACTAAAACGCTCAAAAACCCTCACCAAAATATCAGGTTCAGATCATATCTTTCCCCTAAACAAGTGGAACAAATCTGCCAGCCCATACCAAATTGACTTGGAGCGGGCAACGAGGCTCGAACTCGCGACATCAAGCTTGGGAAGCTTGCACTCTACCAACTGAGTTATGCCCGCATGTTAGCGGCTAAATATAACAGGGTATATTAAATTTGTCAACACCCTTATTTAAAACCGCATTTTCTTTTTTTGCACTGACGCGCTCCCTGCGCAATTACCCCTCCTCCACATTACAATTTTATCCAGGCAAACCAGCATTAAAATCGTTAATAAGCTTTTGGGATAGCTGATCATGGATCTTTTTAATATTCTTTTCCGTCAAGGTTTTTGACACAGAGCGGTAAACAATTCTAAACGAAAGAGATTTTTTATCGACACCAATGTTCTGCCCTTCAAATACATCAAAAAGAAAATAATCTTCTATTAAAGCCTGATTTTGGGCAAAGGCCGCAATGGTATCCATCATAGAGCCAACCTCAACATGCCTTGATACAATAAAAGTCATGTCCCTGGAAATCGAAGGAAATTTGGGCAACCCAACTGCCTGGATAGCCTGGGGCAATATTCTTTCAAAATCCTCCATGTTAAGGTCAAAAAGATAAGCATCCTGCTTCAGACCAAAGGCACCTCCCACAGTTGATGCTATTTTACCAAGCGTACCAATCACCAGGTCATCCTTCAGCAACTTGGCACCATATCCCGGTTCAAAATAGGGACAGGTCTGGGCATCGGTTCTTTCATAAAGGACACCAGAAATCTGAAATGAATCCAGCAACCCCTGCACAATACCCTTAAGATCAAAAAAATCCACGGGTTCTTTTTTAGAATACCAAGTCTGATCCCAACGATTTCCGGTAATCAGCCCACCAACCACCTCAACTTCCTCCGGCTGTTCGCCCAGGGCGTTGTCATAGAAAACCTTACCGATCTCAAATAACTGAAGAGTGTCCACCTGCTGAGCCGTGTTTCTGGCCATGGATTCCAGCAATCCAGGAATGACAGAAGTACGAAGGACCGACATTTGGTCGGAAATGGGATTTAAAATCTCAACCATCCGAGTTCTTTTGTCCGGCGCTTCAATACCCATACGTTCACAGGCATCCTTGCGGATAAAATTGTAATTGATGGCCTCACAAAATCCAAACCCAGTCATTACCTGACGGATCTTACTGCGCAGTAAAAGCCGACCGGCAAGGGGTTTCCCCTGTGCTTTTACCAATGGATAGCTGGTTTCGATTTTATTATACCCCCACAAACGAGCCACTTCCTCGGAAAGATCCTCGGGCCGAGAGACATCAACCCTGAAAGAGGGAACATGAACCTGCAGAAACCCCTCACCCTGCCTATCTGTCTTTTGCTCTACGCCAAACCCCACAGACATCAGGATTTGGGACATCTCATCTGCAGAAAAAGAAGTCCCTAACCGTACGTTTAACGCATTGGGTTTCAAGTCAATAGTAACATGCTGAGACTTGACAGGATGCGCATCAATGATCCCCGAGGCAATCGTGGCGGAACACACCTGAGCCATTAATGATACAGCCCTTTTCAAGGCAAACATAGTGCCTTCGGGGTCCACACCGCGCTCGAACCGATGAGAGGCATCTGAGGCAATCCCCGTCCTCTTAGCAGTACGGCGAATAGATACGGGGTTAAAATAGGCACTTTCCACCAGCACCCGGGTAGTTGCATCCGTAATCTCTGAATTTTCGCCACCCATTACACCGGCAATACCCACAGGTTTTTCCCCGTCGCAAATCATAAGCATTTCAGGATCAAGCTCGTGGATTTTCGAATCAAGGGTGGTAAATTTTAAGGGCGCATCACCAGGTTTTCCGGCCGTTCTTACAATAATTTGACTTTTAGCAATATTATCACAATCAAACGCATGCAAAGGCTGCCCGGTCTCCATCATAACAAAATTAGTGATATCCACTACATTATTAACAGAGGAGAGGCCAACAGCTTCAAGACGCTTTTTCAGCCAAAGAGGAGAGGGACCGACGGTGACGTCAAAAAGCATACCCGCGGTATACCTTGGACACAATTGAGGATCTTCAATCTCCACAGAGACAAAATCATTGATATCCCTGGAATCCATTTGGGCATCGGGAAAGGTCACATCCGGCAGAGACACCTCATTTCGAGGTTCCGTAAATGCCCCGATTTCCCGGGCCACGCCGATAAGACTCAGACAGTCCGGCCGGTTAGGGGTCAAATCTATCTCAAAAACGGCATCATCCAAATTTAAAACGAATTCAAGGGGGGTCCCGGTAACAAAGTCGCCTTCAAGATCCATAATACCGGATGCATCATCCGCGAGCATCAGCTCAGAAGCAGAACACAGCATACCATGGGAGGGTTCACCTCTCAGTTTACTTTTCTTGATTTTGAAATCACCAGGCAGAACAGCCCCCGGCAGCGCACACGCAACATACATACCTTCCCTGACATTGGGAGCGCCACAGACAATTGGAGAAAGCTCGCCTTTTCCGATATCCACGGCACAGCATGTAAGCTTATCTGCATTAGGATGCTGCCTTGCCTCTACGACCTGGGCCACAATCACATTATCCAGGTAATCATAAAGACTTTCCACCCCATCCACTTCAAGACCAGCCATAGTAAGCCTATCGGATATGTCCTGGGGATCAAGATCAATGGGAATATATTCACGCAACCAGCTTAAACTGACTTTCATAATTAGAACTGCCCTAGAAAACGCATATCGTTTTCGAAATATTTTCTGATATCATCAATTCCGTATTTGAGCATGGCAACCCGTTCCATACCAAGACCAAAGGCAAACCCTGTATACTTTTGAGTATCATAACCGACATTCTCAAACACAGCCGGGTGAACCATACCGGCGCCCAAAATTTCAATCCATCCGGTTTTGGAACACACCCGGCAACCTTCACCCTTGCACATAACACAGCGTATATCGACTTCAGCACTGGGCTCGGTAAACGGAAAAAAACTAGGTCTAAACCGCAATGACGTATCCTTATCAAAAAACTGCTGAACAAACGTGGTCAGCACCCCCTTAAGATCGCCAAAAGAAATATTTTTATCGACCATCAGGCCTTCCACCTGATGGAACATTGGGGTATGGGTCAAATCCGAGTCACACCGAAACACCTTACCTGGTGAAATAATACGCACGGGCGGCTCACTTTTTTCCATTACCCGGGGCTGGGAACCTGACGTATGGGTCCTCAAAACTATATTTTCAGACACATAGAAGGTATCCTGCATATCCCTGGCCGGATGATATGGGGGAATATTAAGCGCCTCAAAGTTATAGTAATCTGTCTCAACCTCCGGACCTTCGGCAATGTCAAACCCCAGGCGTAGGAAAATACCGCAGATCTCGTCTATCACCTGGGTAACGGGGTGCAGGGAACCCTTTTTGACCATACGTCCGGGCAGTGTAATATCAATACCTTCAGCACCTCTTACCACACCAGCTTCCAGGCCGGCCTGGGCCTGCCGCACCGCTTTTTCAAGCTTCACCTTCAGCAAATTACCATTTTTACCAGCAGCAGGACGCTCATCCACCGGCAGGGATGGGATGTTGCGCAAGAACGCTGTGAGCAAACCCTTACGACCCAAAAAATGTGTGGAAACCGATTCAAGAGCATCCTTTGAAGCTGCCGCGCCGATTTGTTCCAGGGCCTGTTTTTCAATGTCTTGGAGATTGTTTTGCAAGGTTCCCCCGAAAATTCGCGTTTAGTTCAATTTGGCAGACACCTGGGAAGCCAGTTGCGAGAATCCCGCGGGATCAGATACAGCCAAATCAGCCAGGACTTTTCTGTCCAACTCACTACCGGCAAGCTTCAATCCGTTCATGAACCGGGAATAGGACAATTCATTCATCCGCGCACCCGCATTAATACGTACAATCCACAGCCTTCTAAAATCTCTTTTTCTTGCCCGGCGATCCCTATAGGCATACATCAACGCCTTATCCACTGCATCCGCAGCAGTTCTATAAAGCTTACTTCTCCCACCTCTGAAACCTTTTGCCAGCTTAAGCACTTTGTTGCGGCGCCGTCTTGCTTTGAATCCTCTTTTAACTCTCATTTCTTCTACACTCCTTATACACCATCTGCCAGTCACGACATCGACTGGCTTCCATATCAATATCTAAAACAGCCAAACCCAATTAGCCGTATGGCAGCATCCGGCGAACTTCTTTCATATCAGATCCCGCAACAATCTGGGGTTGCCGAAGACTTCTTTTCCGTTTTGTAGTCTTCTTGGTCAGAATATGGCTGGCATGGGATTTGCGGAATTTGTACTTACCTGAACCGGTTTTTTCAAACCGTTTGGCAGCCGCACGGCATGTCTTAATTTTTGGCATCACTAAACCTCCTGAAGGTTCCAAACTATTATAAAAACTAAAGGCGGTATATACGGAATATACCACCACACATAAACACCCTTTAACACCGGAAAACCCACACGCAAAAAAATCATAGCAGATGGCCGGCGATAGAGACTAAAGAAATAAGCATCCTTTTTGCACACCACATATCCTTAATAGGTTTGGTTGTGGTGCAAAATCCGTAGCGCTTATTCCCTTCTCCACTCCCCTATTTGGGGCCAAGCAGCATGGTAATGACCCGCCCTTCAAACTTGGGAAGCTGTTCCACCTGGGCAAACTCGTTGGTCAGTTCCACCACTTTTTCCAAAACAACACTAGCCTGCTCCTTGAGCATAAACTCACGCCCCCTGAAAACAAGTGTAATCTTGACCTTATCACCATTAGAAATAAATTTTTCTATGTGCCGGACCTTGGTTGCAAGATCATGATCGTCTGTTTTAGGGCGAACCTTGATCTCTTTGATCTGGACACTTTTTTGCTTCCTTTTGGCTTCCTGTTTTTTCTTAGTCAGCTCGTACTTATACTTTCCATGATCCATTATTTTGCAGACAGGAGGTCTGGCATCCGGAGACACCTCAACCAGATCCAAAGCCTCGCCCTCAGCCACACGTAACGCCTCCGCTATGGGCAGAATCCCTATCTGTTCACCGTCAGAACCAATAACCCGAACCTCAGAGGCTCTGATCCCCTTATTCACTCTTGTCTGATCTTGCTTAACTCGCTTAGATATTTTTACCTCCCGCCGAAGCACAAAATTATAATCATGTCAATACAACAAGCATAACCTTTGAATTATATATATAATATACATACAAATCAAGAACTATTTATTTTATCCCTGAATGATCTCTCTGGTTTTCTTCTAACTTACGCCATTGATCAAGCGTATATGACTCCAGAAGACTGGCTTTCCAATATAAATTAGCATCTTTATTAAAGAATTTATAAAAAAGATCAAGGCTTTTTTTACGCAATACATTGGAGACAATAGTGATTTGGGCATCTTTATATAAGGGCGCAAGACACCGTCTGTCCAGACCAGTGCCCCCCCCCATCACATCTTCATAGGCAAACACCAGAGTCTGGATACCGGCCAGCAGAATTGCAGCAAAGCACATCAGACATGGTTCCATGGTACAATACAACACAGCTCGCTCCGGGCTAAACTGAGCATCTGAGGATTCAAGAGCCTTAAGTGTACGTATTTCTGCATGATCAATTTCACTGAAAAAAGACAAATCTCCCGAAGTCCCCACCCTAGCGCCAGAAGCAATCACCCGATCATCTTGAACAACAACACACCCAACAGGGAACTGCCCTTGATCAAAGGCGTTACGAGCTTGTTCCAGGGCCTGCTCCATAAAAAACTCGTGATCCAAAAGCACTCCTTTCCTTGATTTTTTTATTAAATGCTGTATTTAATTTGATTTTTATTTTATTTCAATACTGTTTTGATGAATACAATAAACGAAAAAATAGAACAAAAGCCCAGTATCCGGGAAATCTTCCAGCAACGGGAGCACAATTTTCTATCGAGATACGGCACCCCCAGCACCAACGCAGAGCGTCGGCACCCTGAAGTTGCCCCAGGCAATATTAGAACCCCCTTTCAGCTTGACAGGGACCGAATTGTATACTCCAATGCCTTCAGGCGGCTGAAATACAAAACCCAGGTTTTTCTGTCACCGTTAGGAGACCATTACCGAACCCGACTTACCCACACCCTGGAGGTTTCTGAAACTGCCAGAAATATTGCCCGGGCCATGCGCCTGAACGAAGACCTCGCTGAAGCGGTTGCCCTTGGACATGATTTAGGACATACACCCTTCGGACATGGTGGAGAAACGGCCCTAATTGAGGTACACTCTCCCCGCTTTACCCATTCCGACCAAAGCTTAAGAGTCGTGGATGTATTGGAAAATAAAGGGAAAGGCCTGAATCTCACCACCCAGGTCAGAGACGGCATTCTTAAGCACTCCAAGGGATTTGGCAACATCATTCCGGCAACACCTGGCGAAACAGCATCGACCATAGAAGGTCGAATCGTACGCGTGGCTGATATCATTGCCTACCTGAACCATGACCTTGATGATGCGCTACGCGGCAAAGTCATATCCAAAGATGAGGTGCCTGACATCTGCATCAAAAGGCTTGGCACCACTCACTCCGCCCGAGCATCCACAATGATGGAACAGTTGGTCTACAACAGCGGCCCCAAGAATGGGGAATTCATTCTAAGCATGGGAGAACAGACCATGGAAGCCATGACCATCCTAAGAAAATTCCTCTTTGAAAGAGTCTATCGGTCCCCGGCGGTTCATGGAGAATTTGTAAAGGCAAAAAAAGTAATTATCGGCCTCTACCAATATTTCATGGAAAATCCCGACGAGATGCAAAAAGAGTTGGAAAAAATGGAAATGGCCCCATGGGATTCGACAAAAAACAAACTAAAACGCTCGGTTTGTGATGTCATTGCCTCCATGACAGACCGATACGCACTTAAACTCTATTCCCGTCTGTTTTTTCCCAACCCACTGGTTTAAAAAAACGAACATAAAAGACTATCATGACACATACCCCGGAACATTTTTCCCCTCTCGTCCAGCTTTACCACGATATGGATAATACATGGAACCAAATTGCACAACAATATGGATTTGAGTGCAACGGCTGTGAAGACAACTGCTGCCTGTCTCTATTTTTCCACCACACCCATGCCGAAGTATCTTTTCTGCAGCTTGGCTTCCATACCTTACCCCGCAAAGATCAAAAGCAGATATTAACCCTTAGCCGGGACTACTGCAATCAAACCTTCTGTGAAACTAAGCAAACCCATAACCCGCCGACATCCAAAAAAATACCCTGCCCTTTGCTCAAAAACGACAGGTGCAGTCTTTACCAATTTAGACCCATGATCTGCCGGATGCACGGACTACCCCACGAGCTACATAAGCCTGGATTCAATGTCATCAAAGGTCCCGGTTGTGATGCCGGAAAATTTGACAGCCGAACATATATTCCTTTTGACCGGACCCCATTTTATAAACAGATGGCTGTCATAGAAATGAAATTCAGACAGCTGACAGGCAAAACCGGAAAAATCAAAAAAACCATTGCCCAAATACTTTTAGATTCAACAACAGAAAAGAAAAGGGCCCCAAAGGCACCTTGACAGCAAGAAAACAATCCGATACTTTTATTTGAATAGCTGTTGTATTCGAAATTTTCGATAAAACGTCCCTCTCTATCTAAAGAAAACAAAACGAGTCTTTGGAGAAATTTCAATGTCAAGCGGTTTATATATCACCGCCACCCAGGCGGGCGCCGGTAAATCAGCCATTGCCATAGGCGTAATGGAAATGCTTTTTCGAAAGCTTGAGCGTGTAGGCTTTTTCAGACCCATCATCACCAAGGACCCCGAAGATGCCTGGGACCTAGATATTGAATTGATGTCCAGTCAATACCATCTTGACCGACCCTATGCCACCATGTACGGCGTCACCCAGAATGAAGCAGACCAACTGCTAAGCCACGGCAAAAAAGATGAGTTGCTTGAAAAAATCATCGAAAAATATAATGATGCCAGGCAAAAATGTTCTTTTATCCTTTGCGAAGGAACAGATTTCGTATCATCCACCACGGGTGTGGAATTTGATATCAATGCTACCATTATACAAAACCTGAACTGTCCTGTGCTCCTGGTTGCTGATGCCCACAATAAATCCATGGAAGAGGCCGCAACACTAACCGGAATGACCCTAGACTCTCTGGGAAGCAAAGGGTGTCATATCCTGGGAACCATAATCAACCGGGTGGCACCATCCGACCTGCCAGGTATCATTGATTACTTCAAAAAAACAGAATTATTCCCCGATCAACTGCTATATGCCGTTCCCGAGGAAGAAGCCTTGGCGAATCCAACCGTTGCGGAAGTTGCAAGTGCACTGGGTGCAAAAGTACTCATTGGAAGCAACCAGCTCTACCGCCATGCCCGGGGGTTTACCGTTGCGGCCATGCAGTTAACCAACCTGTTATGCAGAATTGAGCACGGCACCCTGATTATCACCCCTGGAGACCGGGCCGATGTAATCGTAGCATGCATGGCAGCCCAGTCTTCAGATTCCATCGAAAATGTTTCCGGCATCATTTTGACCGGAGGTCTTGTACCTGAAGGTCCGGTATGGGAGCTTATCAAAGGTATTCCTGATGCCATACCCGTCCTCAGCGTCACAGAAAACACATTCCCCACTGCTTTGGCCGTGGAAAAAATCAAGGGTTCGATTTCACCGTATGATGACAGGAAAATCACCCGGGCACTGGCTCTATTTGAACAGCACGTGGATATTGACCGAATGATGAATAAAGTCATCACCACGGACGCCACCATTATGACACCCAAAATGTTCGAATACGAACTCATCCGTAAAGCCCGGATGTTCAAAAAACGGATTGTTCTGCCCGAAGGAGATGAAGAGCGGATATTGCGTGCCGTGGAAACCATTCTACGGCGTGGAATTGTTGACATCACTCTTCTTGGTGATGAAAAAAAAATCCGGCACAAAATCAGGAAGCTTGGCCTGCGCATGGGAGAATTTGACATCATCAACCCGGGAAAATCTGAACTACTCGAAAATTATGCTCAAATCTATTGCGATTTAAGAAAACACAAAGGCATGACCATTGAAAATGCCCGGGACCGGGTGACGGATGTTAACTATTTCGGCACAATGATGGTACACATGGGTGATGTGGACGGCATGGTATCAGGTTCCGTCCACAGCACAGCGGCAACCATTATCCCCTCATTTGAAATCATCAAAGCCAAAAATCCCAAAACCCCTGTATCCGGATTATTTTTCATGTGCCTGCCACACAGGGTTTTAGCCTATGGGGATTGTGCTATTAACCCAGACCCCAATGCAGAGCAGCTTGCAGAGATCGCCATTACTTCGGCGGAAACAGTGCAAATGTTTGACATCGAACCAAAAATTGCCATGCTCTCTTATTCCACAGGTACCTCGGGCAAAGGCAAAGATGTTGACAAAGTCAGGGAAGCCACCAGAATCGTCCAACAAAAGCGCCCGGACCTGCTCATTGAAGGACCCATACAGTATGATGCGGCAATAGAACCCAATGTCGCAAAAACCAAAATGCCGGACTCTCCTGTGGCTGGTAAAGCCACGGTTTTCATTTTTCCGGATCTCAACACGGGAAACAACACTTACAAAGCCGTACAACGTTCCTCGGGTGCCGTGGCCATCGGCCCCACCCTGCAGGGTTTAAACAAACCGGTGAATGACCTAAGCCGAGGCTGCCTTGTGACGGATATCATCAACACCGTAGCCATCACAGCCATCCAGGCCGCCGAGCAGGATTGGAAAAATAAAAGCTAATGGAGATGGGCCTGATTTTCATACACTGCCTTATAACGCTCCTTAGTATAATAGATAAATTCCTGGAGAACAGATGAAAAATATTTATCTTTATGCCAGATTGTATAAAAGGAACGGGAAAATTTAAAATCTTTAATTTTAAGACGAAACAGCTGCCCGGATAAAAGTTCATTCATTACAGAAATCCTAGACAGGCAGCTCAACGCCCCCTTGTTTCCAAGTACGGATTTTACAGCTTCCGTATGCCCCACCTCCAAAAAAGGTTTAAACCGTTTTTTATACTTTGCTATGTGGTATAAAAAGACTTCCCGTGTGCCGGAGCCCTCTTCCCTGAAAATCCATCGCTTTGATAAAAGCTCGTCCATGCGGTAATCTTCGTTGCGCACCAGATCCGAATCGCCGGTCACCACATAGAGCTCATCAAGCCCAAGCACTTCCCGCTCAATTTCGATACTGTTGTAGTCTGCTTCAACAAACCCTATATCCAACTCACCATCTTCGATAAGCTTGCCGATCTCTATGGTATTGCCCGTTATCTTTTCCACACGCACCCCTTCATACAGCTCGGCAAACTCATAAATAATCTGGGGTAGAATATAGTTGGCAATAGATGAGCTAGCACCCACTTTGATATCTCCAACCAGATCCTGGTCCCTGAACATAGCCTCGCTTTCCCGCAGGCCAAAAACCAGGGGCTCCACCATCCTGAAGAAATAACGCCCGTTTTCATTGACCACCAGTCGTTTATGAATGCGGTCGAATAATAACTTTCCCAGGGTTTCTTCAAGTGATTTTATGGCCATGGATACTGCCGACTGGGTCAGGCCGAAATCCTTGGCCACCTGACTTAAATGGGGCGTTTTCACAAGTGCAAGAAATAATTCAAGTTGCCTTAATGTCAATCGCATACCTCCATAGACCTGTTAAACAAGGGCATAACCTGCATACCCTTTAGCATCGAAACACAAAATTGCAGGGGTCGTCTGTCATACAGAATAAATATATCATGCTGACGGATTTACCCAAAGAGTATATTCAAAAAAATTGATAGATTCGTTCAATTTCTTAAATACTTTTGGTTCACAAATTCAGTAAAGCATATTTTTAAATTAAACGATGCCAGGGGGCATAGGGGGCACTGATGCACCGCCCAAAACAAACCCGCCGTCAATACGCAGAACAGCACCGGTCATATAGGGAGCATCCCTGATAATAAAGTTGACGGCCTTGACAACATCGGAGATCTGACCGGTCCGACCGACCAGGGTATGGTCTATCAGGGAACGCTTTTCCGCATCCGACAACACCTCCCGCCACCCCCGGGTGCCCTGGGCATGGCGGGTTTCAAATATACCCAGCATCAATTCGTTCACCCGCACCAAAGGCGCCCCCATCCGGGCCCATGTTTCGGTAAGCACACCCACCCCCCGGTTGGCGGCTGAATACCCCTCGTTGAAAACCAGGGCAGCCGGGCCGGATCTACCGGTTATGGCTGCAACAGAAGAAATATTAATGACAACGGCATTATCACACGCCTTCAATAAAGGAAACATTGCCTCAAAAACCCAGCGTTTGGCTTTAAGCGTAGTTTCAATCTCCAAATCCCACTGTTCTTCAACATATGCTCCGTGGACCGTAGGCCAGCCACCACGTTCAATGTTGTTCACCAGGATATCCAGACGCCCATACCGATCCTTTATAAATTTTGCCAGACTTTCTATTTCATCGATTTTACGCAAATCTGCATTTATTATGTGGTGTTCGGCACCAATTTTCTCAAACTCTGCGTCCATATCACCGAAGGCATCCGGCCAGTCATGGCGAGTGAGAACAAGATTAGCCCCCTGCCGGGCAAGGTCCAGGCCAATGCCTTTGCCGATACCCTTAACGGCCCCAAGCACCAGCGCCACTTTTCCTTTTATTTCCATAATTTTCAGACCTAAATTTCCAAATCTTTGCCAAACAACTGGTATTTTACCCAGGCAATACCGAAATTAAGCAGGCTCAAATCATCAGCTACAATCTTTTCCACAGAGTCTTTGGGCAGATCCAGGGAAGCAAGAAGCCCTTTTTCTTCAATCTGAATTTTAAAATTATCAAGATCATATAAAGCCGTATAAAAGATATCTTCTTCAGCGCCTTCAAGTTGGCCGGGGCGAATCTGATTTTTCAGGCTGATCAGTTCAAGGATTTTATCATTTTCTGTGTTATGATCGATTACATCCTGGCCTTTAAGCCACTGGGCCACGGTTCTATCCCCCTGAACACCAAAACCTTTGCAGTGTTCTTCTTCAATCAAAGCAAAATACTCAACTTTTTCCCCAGTGCGCCTGTCCTTCGCAACGGCCCGGGCCAAAGGGTACATGCGGCATGATCCAGGGCGGTCATTATAAATAGAACATCCTGAATCCGTAACAAAAGGGCAGGCATGACCGGTGGCCGGATTGGCCTTGAAGGTCAGCACCGGCAGACCAGAGCCGGGTCCGGTATGCCGGGATGTATATTTTTGCAAAAATTGCCCGGAGGGTAAGTTTACGGCATTTTTCATCCTCAAAACATCATATGGCGTCAGCGCCTGATTCAGATCCCTGCAGCATTGATTGAAACAAGGATTATCAGGACTGCAGTTAAATTGCATAGGATCATCCAGCATCACAGGCAGCATCTCATCGTTCATTTTTTTTCCTTTATTATCTTAAAATTATGCTATAAAACGGGTCTTCGACAACAGGCGGATAAATTACCAGGATACAACGGGTTTTTCCAGAGGATTTTAATGTGTGCATTCACAATATATAGTGCCTTGTACGACAAAAAAACATATATATTGTCGATGCAATAATCATTCAAAAAAATTGAAGAAATCATTAAATCATTTTTTTTGAATTTTCTTGACACAGACCTTGTCAGGGTGTTATTCCCATATCATTTGTTCGGAGGAAGAAGGCTCATTGAATGAAATTTTAAAGAAATTCAAGCCATCAACCTCAAAAGCTAAATGTTTTAAATTACAGGCCTTTCGAAACTTTCGGCAGGCCTTAATCTAGATAGAAATAAATTGTCGCACAACGGTATTTGTGCAATTTTGATTAACCTACATTAATGGAGGTATTTTAAATGCCATCTTTTGTAATCGCAGAAAAATGTGACGGCTGTAAAGGCGGGGACAAGACCGCATGCATGTACATCTGCCCCAATGACCTGATGGTTCTGGATGCAAATGCAATGAAAGCTTACAACCAAGAACCGGATCAGTGCTGGGAATGCTACTCTTGCGTAAAAATCTGCCCCTCCCAGGCCATTGAAGTAAGAGGTTACTCTGACTTCGTGCCCATGGGCGCTGCTGTACAGCCCATGATGGGTACTGAGGACATTATGTGGACCTGTAAGTTCAGAAACGGCGTTGTAAAACGCTTCAAATTCCCCATCAGAACCACTCCCGAAGGCGAAGCCAACGCTTATGAAGATCTGAAGGGTAAAGACCTGTCCTCAGGCCTCCTTTCCACTCAGGAAGCCGACGGTTATGTATTGGTAGCTCCCACCGAGCTGGCATAGGTCGCTTAAATTTAATTCTGATACTTATAAAATTTTTGGAGGTATATAATGGCATTACCTAACAAACCTGCTGGTGAAATTAAAGTCGTTAGAGAGCCAGAGGTAGAAAAAAGAGATGTTGATGTTCTGATCGTCGGCGGTGGTATGGCTGCCTGCGGTACTGCATTTGAGATCAAAAAATGGGCTGACGACGACACCAAGATCCTGCTTGTCGATAAAGCTGCTCTTGAACGGTCCGGCGCTGTTGCCCAGGGCCTGTCCGCCATCAACACCTACATTGGTGACAACAAACCTGAAGATTATGTCCGCATGGTTCGTAACGACCTGATGGGTATTGTTCGTGAAGACTTGATCTTTGACCTTGGCCGTCACGTTGACGATTCCGTACATCTGTTCGAAGAATGGGGACTTCCCATCTGGAAAAAAACCGACGACGGAAAAAACCTCGACGGGAAAAAAGGTCAGAAAGCCGGTACCCTTAAAGCTGGAGCAACTCCGGTTCGTACAGGTAAATGGCAGATCATGATCAACGGTGAATCTTACAAGAGAATCGTTGCTGAAGCCGGTAAAAAAGCCCTTGGCGACGAAAACATCCTTGAAAGAGTTTTCATCGTTGAAATCCTCAACGACAAAGATGATCCCACAAGAGCTGCCGGCGCAGTTGGTTTTTCCGTACGTGAAAACAAAGTTTACATCATCAGCGCAAAGGTTATGATGGTTGCCTGCGGTGGCGCGGTTAACATCTACCAGCCCCGTTCCGTTGCTGAAGGTAAAGGCCGTGCATGGTATCCTGTATGGAATGCCGGTTCCACTTACACCATGGCTCTTAGAGCTGGTGCTGAACTCTCCATGATGGAAAACCGTTTCACCCCTGCCCGTTTTAAAGACGGTTACGGTCCTGTTGGTGCTTGGTTCCTGCTGTTCAAAGCAAAAACCGTTAACGGCCTTGGTGAAAACTATGCCGGTTCCGACGATGCCAAAGCTGAGCTTGAAAAATATGCTCCTTATGGAACTGCTGCCGTAACACCGACCTGTCTGCGTAACCATCTGATGATGAAAGAATACAAAGAAGGCCGTGGTCCCATCATCATGGAAACCACCAAAGCACTCGCTGCTCTTGGCGAAACCATGGACAAAAAAGAGCTGAAACATCTTGAGTCAGAAGCTTGGGAAGATTTCCTTGACATGTCCGTTGGTCAGGCTGGTCTGTGGTGTGCAACCAATACAGAGCCCGAGAAAAAAGACTCTGAGATTATGCCCACCGAACCGTACCTACTGGGTTCTCATTCCGGTTGCTGCGGCATCTGGTGTTCCGGTCCCGAAGAAGACTGGGTACCCGATTCCTACAAATGGGGTTACAACAGAATGACCACATGTAAAGGTCTGTTCACTGCCGGTGACGGCGTTGGATGCTCCGGTCATAAATTCTCTTCCGGTTCCCATGCTGAAGGCCGTATTATTGCCAAGTCCATGCTTCAGTACCTGAAAGCCGAAGGCGACAAGGTTTCCGGTTTTGCTGAAACTGATCAGGAACTGGTCGACATGGTTTACTATCCGGTATACAACTACCTGGATAACTGTGAATACACCACAGCTACAGACGTTAACCCCAACTACTGCAAACCTGCCGGTATGGCAATGCGTCTGATGAAAATGACCAATGAGTATGGTGCTGGTACAGCTACATTCTACATGACCAACGGCAAATCCCTCGAAGTTCTCATGGACCTGTTCGAAATGTTCCGTGAAGACCTTGAGAAAATTGCTGCCGGCGATCTTCATGAACTGCTCAGAGCTTGGGAAATTATCCATCGTCTCTACACAGTTCAGGCTCACACCCGTCACATCCAGTTCCGTGAAGAATCCCGCTTCCCTGGTTTCTACTACAGAGGCGACTTCATGGGCCAGAATGACGAAGAATGGTTCTGCTTTGTTAACTCTTCTTATGACAAGAAGACTAACGAGTGGACTCTGAAAAAAGAACCCTACGTTAAAATCATCTCCGACTAGTGCGGTAAGACGTTTTAACCTAAGGATGTCTTGATATGAACCTCCAGGTGCCGGCTTACCGGTGCCTGGAGGTTTTTCAGATTATGCCTGCCCGGCCCTGTCTCCTTCTTTGCAAGCTTGCAAACAGATCGGTTATAGGTTACTACTTTGCAGTCTTGCAAATAAGGAGATCAGGATGCCGCCCCCGGGCTTAAACCGGATATAATTGGTTTGGCCAGGATCCGGCATACAAAATTTGGAACTCACACACAACACAATTACACAACTCAAATGCACGGAGGGACAGCATGACTACAGAAAACTCAGCCCCGGTAAGTGGAAGCATTATGGTGGTTGGCGGTGGAATCAGCGGCCTGACAACCGCTTTGGAAGCTGCCGAAGTGGGCTACGAAGTCTTCCTGATTGAAAAGGAAGCCTCCCTTGGTGGAAGAGTCACCCAGCTCAAGCACTACTTCCCCAAACTCTGCCCGCCTACCTGCGGTCTTGAAATCAATTACAGACGCCTCAAAGACAACAAGAACATCAAGGTGTACACGCTTTCCGAGGTACAGACCGTTGACGGCACGCCTGGAGACTACACCGTTACCGTGAAAACCGCACCCCGGTATGTTAACAGCAATTGCACCTGCTGCGGTGAATGTGAAAAAGTATGCGAAACTGAAATCAGCAATGAATTCAACTTCGGCATGGATCGCCGAAAAGCGGCATACCTGCCCCACAACATGGCCTTCCCCCAAAGATATGTCATGGATTCGGCCATGGGCAAAGAAGACCGGGATAAGGTTAAAGAAGCCTGCAAATATGACGCCGTTGATTTTACCATGGAAGAAAGCACATTTGACCTGAAAGTCGGCGCGGTTGTATTCACCACCGGATGGCAACCCTATGATGCCACCCGAATTGACAATCTTGGGTTTGGCCGTTACCAGAACATCATCACCAACATGATGCTGGAACGGTTGGCCTCTTCCAACGGCCCCACCGAAGGTAAAATCATCCGGCCGTCCGACGACAAAGCACCGGAAACCATCGCCTTTGCCCAGTGTGCAGGTTCCAGGGATGAGAACCACCTACCCTACTGCTCATACATTTGCTGCCTGGCATCTTTAAAACATGCCACATACATCAGAGCCCAGTATCCTGATGCAAAAATTTACATCTATTATATTGATCTGCGGACCCCGGGCAGAAAATATGAAAACTTCTATGCCAAACTTAAAGAAGATGAAAATGTTTTCTTTGTAAAAGGCAAAGTTGCTGAAGTCAGTGAAGAAAGCGGCACCGGCAACATCAATCTTGTGGCCGAAGATACCATCTCCGGAGAAAAAATCAGGCAGACCGTTGACATGCTGGTGCTTGCCACCGGAATGCAGCCCTCCTGCGCCATTGATAAGCCTGCAGCGGATCTGACCTTTGATGACGAAGGCTTTATTATCAATGACTTTTCCAAAGGCGGCCTGTTTGCAGCAGGGTGTGCCAATAAACCGGCCGATGTTGTGACATCCAACCAGAATGCAACCGGCATGGCCCTTAAAGCCATTCAGACTCTGAGGAGGTAACGAACCATGGATAAAAAATACGGCGTATATATCTGCACAGGCTGTGGTATCGGTGACACACTTGACATTGAATCGCTGAAAAGTATCCCCGATGACGAGGGTGTCAATTGCACTACCCACCCGTTCCTGTGCTCTAAGGCAGGTGTTGAACTCATCCAAAAGGACATTGACGAGGGCAAAGTAAACGCCATGGTGATTGGCGCTTGCTCCCGCCGGGTGAATTTTGATGTATTTAACTTTCCCGGATGCATCATTGAACGGTCCAATTTAAGAGAAGGCGTGGCATGGCCCCATTCACGGGAAACCTACCCTGCCCTGACAGAAGAACAAAAGGATGACGGAGAAAGCTTTGACCAGGTCCAGATGAAGGCCGAAGATTATATCAAAATGGGTATGATCCGGTTGGAAAAGGTCAACCTGCCCGAACCTTACCAGACACAGTCTTTTTCCAAAAAGGTACTTGTTCTCGGTGGCGGTGTAACCGGTATGTCTGCAGCCCTTGATGCTGCCAAAGCCGGTTATGAGGTTACCATCGTAGAAAAAGAGGCTGCCCTTGGCGGATATGCGGCTAAGCTGCGCGGCCAGATGCCTGTTCAATCTCCCTTTGAAACCCTTCAGGCACCTGTGGTTGACGCACTTATCCAGGAAGTTGAAGGCAACGCCAATATAGATGTACGCACCAACTGTATTGTGGCACGTATTGCCGGCCAGCCGGGAGAATTCACCGTAACCATGAAAAAACCCGGTGAAAAAATTCCCTTTGACGTACCCTATCCGCTGCCTCCCGAAGAGTTGGTGGATGAAAACGGCAAAGAACTGGATGCCGATGCGGCCCATGAAAAATACCTGAAATACAATGAAGGCAGAGAAGATATTCTTTCTCTTGACCCGAACGGCGAGCTTTACGGTGCTGTTGTTCTGGCAGCCGGCTGGCGCCCCGACGTCCTCGAAGGCGAAGCATACGCTCACCTTTCCATAGACAATCCCGATGTGGTCACCAATGACGAATTTGAAATGATTGCAGCCAAGGGAAAAATTCTGAAACCATCCAACGGCAAGGAAGCCAAAAGCGTTGTATTTATCCAGTCTCCCGGCAAAGATGAAGACGACAGTGATTTTGAATACACCGGCTCCGTCACTTCCATGGTTGCACTGAAACAGGCCCGTTATGTTAGAGAAGACTATGCAGACGGCAAAGCCTATGTTGTTTACCAGCACATGAGGACCCCCGGCCTGCAGGAATATTTCTACAAAGCCATGCAGCAGGATGACGGCATTTTCCTGACCAAGGGCGCTGTGACCGACGTTACTGCGACAAGTAGTGAACTGATGGTGACTGCCCAAAACACACTGCTGGGTGAAAACCTGGTACTCAAAGCCGACATGGTTGTTGTGGCAAGCGGCATGGTTCCGGCCACCAAGGACAACCCGATCATCAACCTGGCCTACCGCCAGGGTCCCGGCTTCAGGGATAATGATATTTTTGGCCAGTATGCGGATTCCAACTATATCTGCTTCCCCTATGAAACCCAGAGAACTGGTGTTTATGCGGCCGGTACCATCCGTCGGGCTATGACCATTGAAGAGTCCATGGAAGACGCCGCCGGTGCTGCACTCAAAGCAATTCAGTGTATTGAAAGTGCCAACCGCGGCATGGCCGTACATCCGCGTTCCGGTGATATGACTTACCCGGACTTCTTCTTCCAGAGATGCACCCAGTGCAAACGCTGTACGGTTGAATGCCCCTTCGGTGCCCTGGATGATGATGCCAGAGGAACCCCAAAAGCCAATCCTACCCGTTGCCGCCGCTGTGGTACCTGTATGGGTGCTTGTCCGGAACGTATTATCTCCTTTGCTGATTACACAATTGACAGTATCGGCTCCCAGGTCAAGGCCATCAGTGTTCCGTCCGAAGACGATTATGATGAACCACCCTTGCGTTTCCTGGCCCTGGTATGTGAAAACGATGCGCTGCCCGCATTGGATATGGTAGGTATGAACCGTGTGGATTACTCACCGGATGTCCGGGTAATTCCAGTTCGCTGCCTGGGTTCCGTGAATACCATCTGGATCAAGGACGCATTGGCCCAGGGTATTGACGGTGTTATTCTCATCGGCTGCAAACATGGTGATGATTACCAGTGCCATTTTGTCAAAGGTTCCGAACTTGCTGAAATCCGCGTGAAAAAGATCGGTGATGCCCTTGCGTCACTGGCCCTTGAAAATGAGCGTGTAGCGTTTGAGGAAGTTGCCATTGATGAATATGACAAACTGCCCAAGATCATCAACGACTTTGTTGAAGAAGTAGACGCACTTGGCCCGAACCCGTTCAAAGGATTCTAACGACGGCATACAAACTTAATGGAGGTATCTACTACTATGAGTGCCAATTATATTGCCCAACCAGATCTGGGATTTATTGCCGAGATTAGAGGTCTTGGCGGAGAAACCCTGAAAAAATGTTACCAATGCGCCACATGTTCCGTGGCCTGCCCCATTGCACCGGAAGACAGCCCCTTTCCCAGAAAGGAAATGATTGCGGCTTCCTGGGGTCTTAAAGACAAACTGATCAGCAACGGCGACATCTGGCTGTGCCACCAGTGTGGCGACTGCACAGATATGTGTCCCCGGGGCGCGGCCCCTGGTGATGTACTGGCAGCCATCCGTTCTGCAGCCATCACCGAGTACGCAACCCCAAAACCCCTTGCCAAGGCAGTAAACGATCCGAGCAAGCTGCCGTATCTGCTTGGTATCCCGGCAGCTTGGTTCGCTCTGCTTGCCATTATCACCATGGGTTTCGGCGGTATCATGGAAAAAATTTTTCATTTTCTGTTCGGAGATGCCCTTGGCGGACGCCTTCACTGGTCCCATGCCCACCCAGGTGCTGAGCACGTTATTGCCCACTCTAACTTTATATCCACCTGGTTTGTGGATATGACGTTTGTTCCCACGGCTATTTTTGCCACTGCCGTTTTCTTTCTTGCTCTGAAACGCTTTATTGTCGACATTCATGACAATGCGGTTCTTGAAGGGAAAACCGACAAAACCAGCCTTGATTACAAAGCTCTTTTAATGTCAATTAAAAATATCATCCCCATGGTATTGAAACATGATAAGTTCAACCAGTGCGGATCCAATAAAGATCGTGCCACCCCGCACATGATGGTGCTTTTTGCCTTTATCGGTCTTTTCATCGTTACTGCAGTATGCGGCATTATGCTTTATGTAGGCGGTTATGCAGGTCCTTATCCCCAGCTGAACCCCATTAAATGGTTGGCCAATATCGCAGGTGTTTCCCTGGTCATCGGTTCAGGTATAATGATCAAAAATAGACTGACCAACAAAGATCAGGTTACTGCCTATAAAGACTGGTTTATTCTTGGTGTTGTATTTGCCATAGGTCTTTCCGGTATGCTCACGGAAATGGCCCGTATAGCTGAAATTGCATGGCTTGCTTACTTCTTTTACTGGATTCATCTGGTTGCTATATTCAACCTGTTTGCATTCCTGCCGTTTTCAAAAATGGCCCACATTGTCTACCGTACGGTTGCCATGGGCTATGCTGATTACGCCAACAGAAAATAAATAGCGTTTAAGCAGTACAATATATAAAAAGAGGGCCGGTTTTTACCGGCCCTCTTTTTATTTGCAGCCCTAAAATACCGATTTTTTAATGTACCAGACACAAAGAAATAAAAGGCCTTCCACTTGATGAACCTGCCAAGTGTATATATATTACACTTAAATACTGCAAATGCCATTTGGATCGCAAAGTATGACTCCAGGTAAACAGCAGTCAGCCTACAGCATATCTTTGCTCATATTGAAAACCGATTTTTAATGCGTTTTTACAATTCGAGGTGTTTTGAAGCTTATGTGAAAATTCTGATAAGCTACTTTGATATTTTATTGTAGGCTTTAGTGTTGATAGACCGGCCCGGCCATGGCCGTTTTATAAGAAATTCTTGGTAAGACATTCAAATCCTACAAACTTTGTTGTGGGCCGAAGCTTGGGTGCAGATAGACCAAGGACGGCCCCTGGCCGTTATATGAAATTAAATTATGTGATGGAGAAAATTAAATGAAAAAATTGATTATCACAGGTATTATTTTTGTTTTTTCAGCCACCCTTTTTTCATGTGCAACCATGCAGACAAATCAACAAAGGGGAACGGCTGTGGGTGCAGGTACCGGCGCAGCCGTCGGCGCCATTTTAGGTCAAGTCATCGGTAGAGACACTGAATCAACGCTGATCGGAGCCGGTATCGGGGCCGCCCTAGGTGGATTAGCAGGTAATCAGGTCGGCAAATATATGGATCTGCAGGAGCGGGAGTTACGACATGCAATAGCAGCATCCGAATCGGCAAGTATACAAAGAGAACAGGATATTCTAAGGGCAACCTTTAAATCCGAAACTTTTTTTGATTATGACTCAAGCCGTTTAAAACCAGGGGCATACCCTGAACTACGACGGGTGTCGGACATCTTAATCAAATATCCTCATTCCCGCATCGAGGTGGCTGGGCACACGGATACAAAAGGTTCGGTAGAATACAACCAAAAACTGTCCGAACAAAGAGCTGAAGTTGTGGCAAACCAATTAATTTACAATGGCGTTTCAGGCCAAAGAGTTACCGCTTTAGGCTATGGAGAATCCCGGCCAATATCTTCTAATGACGCAATGAACCGTCGTGTAGAAATCGTTATTAAGCCGATAATGGAAAGCACATATTAATAATGCAAGACGATTATAAAAAAGTATAAAGAGGCATGCAACAATGAATTTCATACCATCTTCAGATAGAATGAAAAATGTCCATTCAGACATTCGCGGTCCTGTTTTTGAAAAAGCCATGGAAATGGTTTCTGCTGGCATTGATGTTCTAAGACTTAATACAGGAAATCCCGATACGTTTGGATTTAGCATGCCTGACAGTGTGCGCACGGCCTTAGTTAATAATGTAGATAAGGCAGTTGGATATTGTGACTTGAAAGGTATGCCCGAGGCCAGAAAAGCCATATGTGACTATCACGTTGGCAAAGGGATTTTGAACCTGACCATGGATGATATATTCATTGGCAACGGGGTCAGTGAAGTTGTCAATATGGCCATGACCACGTTTTTAAATCCCGGTGATGAGATTCTTATTCCATCTCCAAGTTATTCCCTTTGGACGAATATGGCGCATATTGTAGGCGCGACACCCGTGCTTTACCGGTGTGATGAGGCCTCTGATTGGTATCCGGATGTGGCTGATATTCAAAAAAAAATAACACCTAAAACGCAAGCTATCGTTGTTATCAACCCCAACAATCCGACAGGGGCACTATATTCCAAAGAGGTGCTGGAGCAGATCATTCAAATCGCAAAAGCGAACAAGTTGCTTATTTGTTCTGATGAAATTTATGACCGGCTGGTGATGGATGATTTGGAACATGTTTCCACAGCAGCACTTGCACCGGATATGCCGGTCTTCACCTTCAATGGACTATCTAAATCACACATCGTATGCGGGTTCCGTTGTGGCTGGGCAGCAATCAGCGGGCCGAGTCAGCAAAAAGGTGACTTAATCGCATCTATGACGAAACTGGCTGCCATGCGTTTGTGCGGCAATGCTCTCACACAACTTGTGATTCCAGCAGCATTGGATGATAATGAAAGCACAAAGGCGTTGATCTCCCCCGGAGGAAGAATTTACGAACAACGAGACGCGACCCTTAAAGCTTTAGATCAAATCGAGGGAATAACATATGTTAAAAACTCGGCAGCATTCTATCTTTTCCCCAAAATTGATGCCCCCAAATTTAACATTACAAATGACAAAAAATTTGTAATGGATTTGCTGGAGAGCAAGCATATCCTGCTTGTTGCAGGAAGCGGGTTTGACTGGCCGGACCCAGACCATTTTAGAATCGTCATGTTACCGGAACCAACGGTACTGACAACCGCAATGCAGCAAATAGGTGATTTCCTCAGTACCTACCGTCAAAAATAATACTTGAAATTTTTTAAAATGGATATTTATGAGCCGCACCTCCTATATTGATTTACATATCCATTCGGAATATACGCAGAATAACGGATTGAGTACAGTCCCGGCACTTGTAGAAAGAGCCGTATCATACAATATGGATGCTCTGGCGATTACGGACAGTGGAAATGTATCCGGAGTGCCGGAGTTTTATGAGGTATGTATTCGTTCGGGTATAAAACCAATCATCGGATTGGGGTTTTACTTTGCCGATGACTCTCGTTTTGCCCAAAGCACCCAAAAATACCATCTGGTTCTTCTGGCAGAAAACAATATTGGCTTTATGCACCTGTTAGAACTGGCAGAACGGTCTTTTACACAAGGATTTTACAAGCGCCCCAGGATTGATTTTGAGCTGCTTGAGACCTATTACGACGGGCTTATCTGCCTTACAGGCGGCCTTGGGGGCGTTGTTGACAAATATTTATATGCCAACAAAAAAAATGATGCCGTCTGTTTTGTCCAAAAATGTTTATCTCTTTTTGGTGATGACCATTTTTTTCTGGAGCTACAAGATAATGGACTGAAAAAGAATCAGGAAATGATTGCTCAGCTGCTAAAACTTTCTAAGGAAACAGGCGCAAAATGTGTGGTGAGCGGCGGCAGTTTTTATGTGGATAGAAAAGATGCTTTTAAATGTAATCAACTTCGACAGGCACATGGCAATAATCCTTTGGATGGCGATGGATACTATTTTAAATCTCCAGAAGAGATGTCCTCACTGTTTTCAATGGTCCCTCATGCGGTGCAGGCAAGCAGAGCCATTGCTGACAGGTGCGCGGTTTTGTTAAATATGGATAAATGCAGTCAAATACCGCGCAAGGATGATGACTTGTCAATTATCAGGCAGCTGCAAGGCTGTATCATGAAAGCGTGAACCGCTATAATGGCCTCCACCTGCGCACGGGTCAGTAAAATCCTGGCCCCGCCAAAGGCCAGGATTTGCTGAGACAGACTAAAAATCTTAGAAATCATCATCGCCATCAAACGGAATAACCTGATTCGGACGGGCCTGTTGCTGATTTTGACCCAGCCTCTTATTATTTGATGATCGGGAGTGTGGTTTGGCCGAAATTTTTTTGACTGCCTGATGACCTCCAAGGCCCCGGTTTGAATTTCTCTTTCCCGTCACCATCGCCACAAGATCATCAACAAAATCCATGAGTTGTTCTGCCTGTGCGCTCATTTCCTCTGCCGCTGATGCGGATTCTTCTGAATTGGCAGCATTCTGCTGAACCACACTGTCCATTTCAGCAATGGCCGTATTTACCTGGGAGATCCCCTCGGACTGCTCTTTTGACGCTTCAGAAATTTCAGATACCAGTTGAGCAACTTTTTGGGAACTTTCTGCCACCTGGCTAAAGGCTTCGTTGGTCGTGACAGCGATTTTAGCCCCATCATTGACCTTCTTCACAGTACCTTCAATCAATTCTGCCGTGTCCTTTGCCGCATCAGCCGCCCGCATGGCCAGATTTCGGACCTCATCGGCCACAACAGCGAATCCGGCACCGGCCTCTCCGGCCCGGGCGGCCTCCACTGCGGCATTCAGGGCAAGCAGATTGGTCTGGAAAGCGATCTCGTCAATGGTTTTGATAATCTTGGATGTTTCTTCGCTGGCCTTGGAGATATCTTCCATGGACTGGGTCAACTGGGTCATGGATTGATTGGCATCCGCAACAACCCCATTGGATGCTTTCATCAAAGCATCCGCATGGGTGGCGTTTTCCGCATTCTTTTTGGTCATGGAAGCCATCTCCTCCATTGAAGAGGAGGTCTCTTCAATGGAGGCCGCCTGCTGGGAAGAGCCTTCAGCCATGGACTGGCTGGAAGAGGAGACCTCGGTTGCGGCAGCAGCCACCTGCTCTGCACCTTCACCCAACCCTGTACTGATCCGGGTCAAAACATTGATAATCCCTCTATCAATGACAAAAGCCAGGAAAACGCCGGTAATAATAGCGATGACCGCAATAATGGCTACATTTCTCTTGGTAGCGGTGGCAGCTTTAAGCATGGCCTTGTCTGTAAGCATATTTTCCCTGACCTCTTGCCTGAGATCCCTTAGAATATGCTGGACTTTTTTCAAATTGGGAGCGGCCTGGTTTGCATAAATAGCAGAGGCTTTGGACTGTCCTTCTAAAAGCGTCTGGGCATGATTTTGAAATTTATTTAGAAGTTCTTTGGTTTTGTTCAAAGCCGGAAGGGACTGGTTTTTAAATATCTCTATGGCCATTTCCCGGCCTTTCATCAGCTCTTCTTCGTAATCAATGGCCTGCTCAAAAAGCTCGGCCACGGTCTTAAGAGACCCTTCAGTTTCCGAAGTAAAGACAGACGCTGCTTCCTCTATATTTCCTGATTTTATCAAATTGTTAATCTTGACGGCACTTTCATGCAATTTTTTGTGGGGCTGCTTTACTTGATTGAAAATAGATTTAAACCGTCCATTTTCACTCATGATGTGAGCGGTTTCCTTCGATGCCAACCATTTTCCAAAATTGCATTTTTCAGGATCGGTTTCTACATTAAAGCGCGTCTGGGTAATGATACCGACGCTGACCTCTTCGGCCCATCGCCTGTGGTCATCCAGCCTCATACGCAATGTATTGCGCAACCCGAAATGGACCTGGCGATAGGATGCAATGATTTTCTTTGCCGATTCGTGAAGTTGCTTATGGGGGGCTTTGATCTGTTCCATGAAGTTCGCCAATGTCACATCCGATGCAGCTGTTTTGGCTGCCGCATCACTGTAAAGCCATTTGCCGAATGCACACAGGGTGTGGTCGGTCTGTACCTCAATCGCCGGTGCATTTTCCAGGAGGGCCTCCTGAAGTTTTGAGGCCCACTCCAGATGATCTATCAGCTTGTTTGCGATAAAGCCCGGAAGCGCCGGATCTGCCGGGGTGAACGCGGCATCAATCTTAATGGCGGATGCATGAAGCAGGCGATGGGGCTCTTCTATTTGCTTGAGCAAAGGTGCCAGTGAAGGGACCAGGGCCTCGGCGTCTTTCCGGCCTTTACCGTAAAGCCATTTACCGAACCCGCATTGGGTATGATCAGTCTGTACAGCCAGCTTTGTAACCGTCTCATCGGTTAAAAGCCTGTTGACCTCCCCAATCCAATTTAAATGATCCACCTCTTTCTGGGCCAGTTCACCGTCCAGGGCCTTACCGTCAATGACTTCCGATGCATTTTTGACGATTCCACCGACACCGGTAAAATTCAATCCTCCCAATACAATCAAAAGAATGATGACAACGCCAAAACCAATGGTTATTTTTTTTCCAATGGTCAATTGATTCCAGTTCATACCTCCTCCTTTTGGAAAGCCACGCCAAAACATATTAATATTGTTGATATCTTATATATTTCTTAAATTGAGTTGTTTTCTTGTTCAGATAAGGCCAGGTTAATATCAAATAAAATTTTAACCGCAAATCACGAGCAGATCGACGTTACCGTAAAAATTGGCGCCCATTTTACGAAATAAGGAATTTACGGCCCAAAGGAAGCCGGCATCATGCCGATGATATCTTTTTTAAAATACTGATATATGCGAATAAGTATTAAAAATAATACACAAATCGATTTGGGAACGCAAGTTTTCCATGAAAAATGCATGAAATAGGACGATGATAGGTTCACTGTTGTAATTTTGCTGATAAAATGTCAAAAAAACAATATGAGATATGAAGGCCCCATATATCGTCCACCCAGTGAAGCGGATTCGCTTTTAATTCAAGCCACGGTGGGATGTCCCCACAATAAATGCACGTTTTGTACAATTTATAAAGAGGGCATACGGTTTAAAATCAGACCGGTTAAAGATATTATGGAGGATATTGATTCTGCATCCCAAATTTATGGACAGAACGTCAAAACCCTGTTTTTCCCGGCAGGAAATACCATTGCCATGAAAACAGATGATTTGGCTGAAATTTGTATCTATGCGCGAAAAGTTTTTCCTGATTTAGAGCGGATAACGGTCTATGGCTCGTCCCAATACATTCATACAAAAGGACCAAGTGGTTTAAAACAATTAGCCGATGCCGGATTAAATCGTATCCATGTAGGCCTTGAATCCGGCAATGATGATGTTCTGCGCCATGTAAAAAAAGGCGTAGATGCCAAACGTCAAATCGAGGCAGGTCAATGGGTCGTTGCCGCTGGATTGGAATTAAGCCTCTATGTCGTATTGGGGTTGGGCGGTGTGGTTTTAACTGATGCGCATGCAGATGCAACGGCAAATGCACTCAACCAGATAAATCCTGACTTCATCAGACTCAGAACCTTTGTACCCAAAATCAACACACAGATGCTGGATGAGGTTGAGTCCGGTAAATTTAAAATGCTGGGTCCCCATGGCATTTTAGAAGAAACCGAACGGTTGGTTCGACAGCTAAATGTGACCTCTTATTTAGCCAGTGATCATTACACAAATTATATTAATGTGTGCGGCAAATTGCCTGGATCGAAGGAAAAAATCATAAAGCAGATCAGAGCGGAACATCAGTTACCCGAATCTCATTTTCGACCTTTTTTTATCGGAGAGCAATAAAAGCAAAAGACCTTCGGCATTTCACCGAAGGTCTATATTTTTAAGTGGCGTCCCCAAGGGGATTCGAACCCCTGTCGCAGGCGTGAAAGGCCTGTGTCCTGGACCGGGCTAGACGATGGGGACGTAAACTTTTTAGATACAATGTAAATGGTGCCCAGGAACAGAATTGAACTGCTGACACGGGGATTTTCAGTCCCCTGCTCTACCGACTGAGCTACCTGGGCCCATGAGCAGATGAAATTAGTCGAATTTTAGGCTACTGTCAATAGTTTTTTAATATTTCTTAACAACCAAAGCCCTGAAAAATACAAGCCAGGACTTTGATATATTGGAGAACAAGCCCCCGGATTGTTTTTTTGATCTACCATTCGATTCGAGTTGCCTATTCAATTTCAAAACCGCGTTCACCATGGATGGCATTATCAAGCCCGGACCGCTCTTCTTCCGGGTTCACCCGGATTCCACCTGTGAGCGCTTTGGTAACATAAATAACGATCAGTGTGGCAACGGCCGCAAAGGCTGCTGTGCCGATGACGGAAAGCGCCTGGACGCCCAATTGTTTTGTGTTGCCATAAAAAAGACCGACCGCCCCTTCCGTCACTGTGGGTGTGGCAAAAAGCCCGGTGGACAAGGCACCCCAGATGCCGCAAAGCCCATGGATGCCAAAAGCGTCGAGAGAGTCATCATATCCCAATTTGTGCTTGATTACGGCAACACCGACATACCCCAAGACACCGGCAACTGCACCAATGGCAAAGGCACCTGCAAGGGAGACAAATCCGGCTGCCGGGGTGATACCGACCAACCCGGCAACTGCACCGGAAGCAAGGCCAAGAAGCGTGGGCTTTCCTGATATCTTCCACTCAACGAACAACCAGGCAATTCCTGCAATGGAAGCCGCCGTATTGGTAACCATGAATGCAGACGCCGCTACACCGTCGGCTGCCAGTTCACTACCGGCATTAAAGCCGAACCAACCGAACCACAGAAGACCTGCACCCAAGGCAGTGAAGGCAACAGAGGACGGGATCATAGGTTCTTTCCCATAGCCGTTACGTTTGCCTAAAACCAGCGCCAGGACCAGACCTGATACACCGGCATTAATGTGAACAACGTTACCACCGGCAAAATCCAGGGCACCGATATGATGCATCCACCCCCCACCCCATGCCCAGTTGCATACCGGCGCATAAACGAATGTAATCCACAGGATGGTGAACACAATCCAAGAAGAAAATTTCATTCTGTCCACAACAGAACCCAGAACAATGGCAATGGAAATACAGGCAAAAGTCATCTGGAATAGAACAAAAATTAAAGTCGGAATGGATCCGGATACCGAATGAATGTCAATGCCGGATAAAAACAGATGACTTAAATTTCCGATAAAAAGAGAGTCGCTTTCTCCAAAGGCCAGAGAATATCCCCAGGCCACCCAAACCACCGAAGCCAGACAATAGGCCACAAGGGTCATGGCAATGGTGTTCAGTAAATTTTTGTATCGAGACATCCCCCCATAGAATAAAGCCAGGCCGGCCGGTGTCATCATCATAACAAGGGCTGTCGACATGGTTACCCATGCAGTATCACCGGTGTCAATGGTACCTTCTCCGGCCAAAGCCGGACATACATTTAGCAGGATCAAGCCAACGGCAAGTGCAACGTGTCTTAACATCATATTTTCCTCTTCTCGGGTTAAAGCGGTTAACGTGCAAAAAAAATCAATTTTTTACAAGTACACATTAATTAACAATTTTGTTCCTGAAATTTAGCAAATGTTATACCAGTGTTGCTCCGATGACAGACAAGGCAATCACAACATATTGAAAAAACAACAAATAATCAGCATAAATTATCACACAACGAAACACCTCAAAAAATAGAATATTTTTTTTAATCCACAAAATTGTCAAGTTAATCATTGAAATAGAATACAAAAATGTTGTTTTTTATTGGTATACCTTAAGTATCACTACGAATCTCGGATTTCAAGCCAAATACAGGGATATATTTAGACCTTAGAGGAAGCGGATTAAAACACAAACAACATAATTGTCATTTTACATCAAAGGCGACTCACCTGACCGACGGTCAATGTAATTGCCCCCCATTCATTTTCCACCCGGCCGGAAAGTAAATACGGATACCCATGATCAAGGATATAGGAAAACCTGGTGTATATCCTGGGAAACAAGACAGTCTCCACCAATCCGGTATCATCTTCAAAGGTAAGAAATTTCATGGGATCACCCTGCCGGGTTCTTACAAGCTTACCTGTGATCAGCCAACCTGCAAAACAGACTTTCCGGCCGATCCTACCGGGCAGATCCACAGCCTTAATCACCTTCAGATCCTCGAACCTCTCCCTTATCAGCGCCAATGGGTGACAGGCCGGTAAAAAACCAAGCACGGCAAATTCCCGGCGCAACCGTTTAAGAGGAGGGTCTGGAGGCAAATTCGGAATTTTATGTTTGTCGGACCCAAAGAGATCTCTACGGTCCGCCATGGACCTTTGGCCTGTCTGCCAGACATAATATGCCCAGGTCAAACCGCCACGGTTTGTGCCCGGTAAAAGACCGTCAAGGCAGCCGCTGTCAGTAAGAGCCCGGGCTTCATCCTCTCTGGGAGAGATGCGGTTAAAAAAGTCAAAACAGTCTAAAAACATTTTCTTCTCCCGCTCCTGAACAATTTGATCCATGGTTGTCCGGCCCAAGGTTTTGACCGCCATCAGCCCCACCCGCATCTCTTTTTTAACTCCGGTCCAGCACACTCTGCTGTGCCGGACATCCGGACCCAGAATCGCTATCCCCATACGCCGGGCTTCGGATACATAGGCAAAAGTGGAATAAAAGCCGCCCTGGTTAGATATTACAGCGGCCATAAACTGCGCCGGATAATGGGTTTTAAGATACGCGGCCTGGAATGAAACCCGGGCATATGAGGCTGAATGGGGCTTGCAAAAGGAGTAACCTGAAAACGAGAGGATCATATGCCATATCCGCTCCACAGCATCCAAAGAAACACCTTTGCTGCGGGCACCGCCAAAAAATTCAGCCCGAAAGACTTCAAGTTTTTGATGCCTGCCCTTCTTGGACATAACTTTGCGCAGTTCATCCGCCCTGGCATGGGTAAATCCGGCCAACCGGACTGCAGCCTGGGAGACATCCTCCTGGAATACCATAATACCGAAGGTTTCGCTCAAAAGCCCTTCCATCAAAGGGTGAAGCGGCGCCCATACCCCTGAATGCAGACGCTTGAGGTATGCGTTTATAAATTCATTGGCCGCAGGCCGGATAATGCTGGAATGGATGACCAAATGCCGGAAATCACCCTGGCCGGATTTTTTCTGGAGCAGGCGCATGGCAGGGCTTTCAATGTAAAAACAGCCCATGGTCCGCCCCTGGGCCACCTGCTGCTGGGTGGCAGGATCATCTTCCGGGTCAATCTCCTGAAAATCCGTAAATTCACCCTGGGTTTCCCGGATTGAACTAATACAGTCCCTGATGACACCCAGACTACGGTTACCTAAAAGATCAATTTTAACAAGGCCTGCCGCTTCTGCACTCTCTTTTTCCCATTGAATGACAGGGATGCCTTTAGGGGCATCTTCCACGGGCACATAAGTGTCGATGGGATCTGGGGTGATGACAATACCCCCAGGATGAACCGACAGGTGCCTCGGGGTTTCGATGAGCCTGCCGGCAAGTGAGACGATCCTTGGCCAGGGATCAGCCAACCGAGGTGTTTTCCCGGAGTGTTCAGCATTTAATGCATGAATACCCCTTAAAAATGGAGTATCCCGACACAGCCGTGAAATTTTCCGTTTTATTTCAGCTTCAGGCACCCCAAAGACCCGGGCGGTCTCCCGCACCGCCATCCGGGGCTGAAACAGGATGTGACTTGCCACCATGGCAGATTGGCCTTTAAACCGGTGTAACACATGGCTGAGAATGGCATCCCGTTCATCCCATGCAAAATCCACATCGATATCCGGGGGATCCCGGCGTTCCCGGTTAAGAAATCGTTCAAAATAAAGATTATGCTTGATGGGGCAAACATTAGTGATCCCCAGACAGTATGCCACGATAGACGCCGCGCCCGACCCCCTGCCGCAGGTGCGCGATGCCTGTTTTACAATATCGGCCACCACCAGAAAATAGGCGGAAAAGCGTGTCTGCTCAATGATGGTCAATTCGTGGTCAATGCGCTTAAGCACTCGTCCCGAAAGGTTTGGTCCATAGCGTTTTATGGCGCCTGCCATGGTTTTTTTCCGGAGTACCCCCTGGCATGTCTGCCCCAAAGGCGGGGTGTACGGGGGCATGACAATGCCAAAATCAGGGCCGGAAAATTCAATGCGATCTGCCAGGATATGGGTGGAGGTCAATGCTTCGGGCAGGGCGGCAAATTTATGGGCGTAGTAATCAGGGCTGCCTAAAAACGCATCAGCCGACGCCATCTGTTCAAAAGAGAGTTGAGACAGACTGGTTTTGGTATCAATAGCCCGCAACAATGAATGAATATCATGATCTTCGGGGGACAGAAAATAACTATCCGGCGCCGCCACCAAAGGGAGTTTTGCCGCCAGGGCTGCCCGGCACAATGGCCGGTTGCGGGAAACCGGTGTGCGCCCTATAAAAGCGGCGATATCCAAATCCATGCCCTGGCAGAAAAGCGCATGCCAGTAAGACAGACATTGGGTAGAGGGGGTCAAAAGGACCAAGCCCTGCCCAAAGGAAGACACGGCCTGCGCCAGATTAAAGTCCGGGTCCCTATGGCGTTGGGTGATCAGCCTGCACAGATTGGCGTAGCCCGTACTGTCTTTTACCAAGGCCACGACTTTTGAACCCGTGTTCGGGTCGGTGATTTCAGCACCCACCAAGGGCCGCAAATCAAACTCGGCGCAGGCATCAAGAAACGGCCACAGGCCATAAAGATTATTGGTGTCGGTCAGGGCCAAAGCCGTATACCCCAATGCCTTGGCCCGGGCACACACCCCCCGGACCCCGGGGACTCCCCACATCAACGAATAGTGGGAGTGAACTGCCAGGGGAATCATGTCACAGCAGATTCATCCGGCATATTTAACGCGGCGCCAAGGGTGATCATCCCAGAGCCGAACCGCTCACCGATCTGGATGGCCGCCCGTTGAACCATACACATCTTATCTTTTTTGAACTTTTTGTCCGGTGCATGAAACAGGTCGGCTTGAACAGACATAAGAGCTTGATCCATCCGGACAGGCATCGTGCTGCAGACAAGACTGATATGCCGAATGCGAACTCTGCGTTTCCAGGTACGCACAAACAGCGCCCATGCCTGACTGAACATAAAAAGCGTTGCGTCTCGCATCCGGGGGGATTTCCCATGATGTTGGATGCCGTCGGCATAGGAGAGACAGAGGCTCAACCCCCTGGGGCAGGCCCGCCTGCGCGCCAGGTCCCGACTGAGCCGTCGGCATAAAACGACAAGGCAGGCTTTCAGCTCGTCTTGATCATTGGTATCTGTAGCAAATTCATGATCAACCATCAGATCGGATGCCCGATTCGGCGCAAAATCCGCCCTGACAGGATTTGTATCTACACCCTGGATGATCCGGTGAATAACATACGCCCTGTCCCCAAAGGGGATGGCCAGCTGGGCCTGTGTCAGCTGACGCAGATGAAACACGGTTTCAAGATTGAAGCGGGCTGCGGTCCGGGCTTCATGGCGACTTATGCCGGGCAGCAGCTTAAGGGGAAAGGGGGTAAGGAAATCAGCCTCCTCGCCAGGCCCCACAATATACTCTCCCAGGGGTTTAACCAGCCGGGTAGCGGCCTTGGCCACCAGTTTATTGGTGGCCAGGGACCAGACAGGGTCCAGCCCAATCTGCTTTTTGATTGCTTTTTTCAACCGGAAAGCCACATCCGGGCCTGGACCGTAAAGCCTTGTTGTACCGGTGATATCCAGGAACAGATGGCCGTCTCCCATGCCGGATTCGACTGCCGGGGTAAATGCCAGGCCCTGCTTGGCAATCTCTTTCATAGCCTGAACATACCGGTTAAAACGGGGCGGCAGAACCCGGATACGCCGGTGCCGGGACAAAACCTGCGACAGGGGCATGCGTTTTCGGACACCCTCCCGGAACGCCGGTTCATTCATGTCATACACCACAGCCCGGGGAGCGCCCAGGGGTGCAATGACCACGGGCCTCTCTTTTAACGCCGGAGACGCTATGGTTTCCAGCCGGGCAGCAAAATCCGCAATATTCAGATGGATGATGGAACGGGGACTCATGACCGGGCACTGAGTATGTCGATCAGCCGCCGGCAGTTATGGGGCGCCTGACCTCTGACGTGGTTGTTGAAAAAGACCCCGCCCGTATCCGCGGCAGGCCCAAGGGTGTTGGAAATAGCATCGGCAAGATCTTTGAGTTCGGTTTCACTGTAATTGTAGTCAAATTGTTTCTGCATACTGCCCGAACGCCACCCCTGGCTGTTTCTGCCGTGCAGCCGCAAGTAAAAAAGCTGCGGATTGGTCACAATATCAAGTCGTGGGAACAGGCTGGGCAGGTCCGGGCCATCCACGGTCACCAGTGTGACGGCCCGCCGTTCAAATTCATAAAAAACTTTGTCATGAACCCAGGAAGGATGCCGGAATTCGACGGCCACAGGCAGACCTGAAAGTTCATCCAGCAATGCGGCCAGATAGAATCTGCGTTCCGGGGTGCGCGTGAAATAAGGAGGCAGCTGGACCAGTATACACAAAAGGCAGCCCGTGGTTTCCAAAGGAACAATGCCCTGGCGGAACATCATCACCTCCCTGATCCATCCGGTTTTGTCCACCTCATGGGTCATGGTACGGGTGAGCTTGACACTGAACTTGAACCCTTCGGGTACCTGGGCCGCCATCCGTTCAAGGGACCGGGCCTTAGGCATCTGGTACCAGGTATAGTTAAGTTCCGTGGCCTTAAATATACCGGCATAAGCCGGCAGCATACCGGCCGCATGGGTGCCGGGCGGGTAAACCCCGGCATCCACCCACTCCGCATAGGAGTAGCCGCTGGTGCCCGCGCACAGCCTGTCCACCGGCCTAGTCCCCCTCCATGGCCTGGGCGGAGCGGATAACACCGATCACCTTGCCCTGGATCATGATATCGTCAAACCCATAGGTCCGGACACTGAAAGCAGAATTTTCCGGCCGCAGTTCAATATGATCGGTATGCAGAAAAAACCGCTTAATCGTGGCCTCATCTCCGTTGATCAGAGCCACCACAATTTCCCGGTCCACCGCATACTGCCGGGGCTTGCAGATGGCAATATCCCGGTCAAAAATCCCCGCATTTTTCATGGACTGGCCCTGAACTCTCAGGGCAAACAGGTTATCACCGGGATACAAGGTGGCGTCCACCACCACATTGCCATCCCACTCCTGACCGGCGTAAATGGGAAGCCCGGCGGTGATCCGCCCCACAATAGGGACAACCTTTTTACGATGATCCGCGTCCATGGTACCGGTGTCATCCAGGATGACGATGTTTCGGCTGTACCGACCCATCCTTCGGATATACCCTTTGGTTTCAAGCAATTTCAGGGTCTGGGCCACGGCGGCATGGCTGATGTCAAGGCGCGTGGCCATCTCTCTAAGGCTTGGGGTCTCTCCGGATTGACCAAGTGCGGACTTTACAAAAGCCATGACCTTTTTTTGCTTTTCTGTAAGTTTTGGTCTCATTTTTGCTAAGATTCTTTCCCGTTGGTTTTTATAAATTTGTCAGAAGTCGGGCTCAATGTCAATGCAAATGTAAATACCAATGTAATACTTTATGTAAATATTTGTAAAGTGTACAGGCTAAAGTTAAATGTTGACAAACCAGAATTCGATGAGCTACAGAAAACGAACCCATTGGACAGTTTGTGCGATGCAATTTGAAGCATTTTTAAGACGTTAACCTTAGTGGATTTGCGATGGCTCAATTAGAACTTAAAAAAATCAGTGTACGGTTTGGCGGGCTCCTTGCTCTGTCCAAATTGAGTTTTACCATCGGCAACGGCCGGGTTGTCGGGCTCATTGGACCTAACGGCGCCGGAAAAACAACGGTTTTCAACGTGCTGACCGGTGTTTACCAGGCCTCTGAAGGCGACGTGGTCTTTAATGGCAAAAGCATCAAGGGTAAACGGCCGTATGTCATTTTTGAAAAAGGAATTGCCAGAACATTTCAAAACATTCGTCTGTTTTCAGCCATGACCGCCGTTGAAAATGCCATGGTAGCCAGACATTGCAGAACGAAAAAAGGGATTATCGGCTCCATCCTGCACACCCCGTCCCAGAAACGGGAAGAAGCCTGGATCCGGGAAAAAGCGCTGGAGGCCCTAAAATTCATGGGTGTGGATAAATATGCCGACACCGTGGCCTCCAATCTTCCCTATGGCCTGCAGCGGCGTCTGGAAATCGCCCGAGCCATTGCATCTGAGCCCCAGGTGCTGCTTTTGGACGAACCTGCCGCCGGTATGAACCCCAGCGAGTCAGCGGAATTGATGCATGATATTGCGCGCATGAAAGACCTCGGCATTGACGTGCTTTTGGTGGAACACGACATGAAAGTGGTCATGGGTGTGTGTGAACATATTGTTTGTGTTGATCATGGTGTAAAAATAGCCGAAGGGTCCCCTTCTGAGATTCAGAATGACCCCAATGTAATAGAGGCCTATCTTGGTCAGCCTGCCAATCAATAACCGCCATGGACTGATCTGTTTTTTCACCAGGATCAGTCCACAACGAAAGATGTAAAGCCTGCGAAGCTTACACAGACTTTCTTATAATTTTTTAGGAGGAAAAATGAAAAAAGTTATTTCCACTTTAATTTCAGGCCTGTTCCTGGGCGCCTGCCTTGCAGGCGGCGCGTATGCAAAAACCTTGAAAATCGGTTCCATGAGTCCGTTGACAGGCCCCTATGCCTCTGATGGCACCGACATCAAAAACGGTGCACTCACAGCCATTGAGGTGATGATGGAACAGGGCGGAATCCCCGGATATGACAAAATCCAGCTGGTGCCCCAGGATACGGCATGCGACCCCCGCCAGGCGGTTGCGGCGGCCAACAAGCTGATCAATGAAGAGGTCACCGGCGTTGTGGGTGCGTATTGCTCTTCTTCCACCATCCCGGCATCCGAAACCCTGGATGAAGAAAATATCATTATGATTACCCCTGCCTCCACCAATGAGATGGTTACGGACCGCGGACTTCCCTATATGTTCCGCATGGCCGGACGTGATGATGACCAGGCCCCGGCGGCGGCACGGTTCATCAAAGACGAACTGAAAGCAAAAACCCTTTTTATTGTTGATGATAAAACCACATACTCCCAGGGTCTTGCAGACAGCATTGTAAAATCTGCCAAGGAAATGGGGATAGATGTTGTGGCCCATGAGCATGTAAACCAGGGAGACAAAGACTTTTCTGCGATCCTGACACTTGCCAAAAAATCCAATGCCGATGTCTACTATATGTCTTTACAGGGCTTTTCCCCGGCTGCGATGATGACCCTACAGGCCAAACGACTAGGCCTGAAATCCCAAATGGTTACCAATGATGCCGTTTTTCAGCCCCGGTACATGGAAGTGGCCAAGGAAGCCTCCGAAGGCGTTTACCTCACTTATGGATACACTGACCCCCAAACCCCTGAATACAAAGCATTTGCAGATCGTTATGTTCCAAAATACGGAGAAATTGCTGCCTATGCCACCTATGCATATGACTGTGCCATGGCTTATATGAAAGCAGTCAAGGCTGCCGGTACCACAGACGCCGCAAAAGTAAAAGCAGAATTGATGAAACTGGATTACCAGGGTGTTTCCAAGCATATAAAATTCAACAAGAAAGGCGACTCCGGCTCCTCCTATATTGCCTTCAAAGTTGTAGGCGATAAATTTATCCCTTACTGGGATCCCGCAAAAGGCCTGCTCAAATAACCACAACACCTGACCTTTAAAATACAGCCGGTCTTACAGATCGGATTGCAGGACCGGCTGTACCTGTTTTCACATACAAGCCACAAGAAAAATTAACGCATGGAATATTTTATTCAGCAGCTGATTAACGGTTTGACCCTGGGCGGGATGTACGCATTGATTGCACTGGGTTATACCATGGTTTACGGCGTCATCCAGCTTATCAACTTTGCCCATGGTGAGTTTTTCACCGCAGGCGGCTACATCGGGGCCATTGTCCTGGCCTATCTGTCCGGTTCCGGATATATGGATACCCACCCAATCCTGTGTTTGACCATTGCCTTTGCCGTGGCCATGGCTTACACGGCTTACCTGGCCATTGGCGTAGAAAAAATAGCCTATAAACCGTTGAGAAAGGCCTCCCGTCTCTCTGTTCTGCTTTCAGCCCTGGGCATGTCCATTTTTCTGTCCAACGGCATGATGCTCACCCGCGGAGTGTATGATGCGGTATATCCGTCCGAGTTATTCCAGGGCGGAATGAATTTCGGAACGGTCACTGTTTCCTACCTTCAAATCACTATCGTATCCTTAACAGCGATTCTGCTCATCGGACTTAATCTGCTTGTATTCAAGACCAAAATCGGCATGGCCATGCGGGCAACCGCCCAGGATAAGACCATGTCCGCCCTGGTGGCCATCGGGTCAAACAAAATTATCTCTTTGACCTTTGCCATCGGTGCCGGGCTGGCCGCCGCCGCCGGTATCATGTACGGACTGTATTATGGATCCGTGAAGTATGACATGGGTTTTGTGCCCGGCATCAAGGCCTTTTCCGCAGCAGTTCTCGGCGGGATCGGCAACATCACAGGTGCCATGATCGGCGGACTTATTATCGGCCTGGTGGAAATCTTCGGGGCCGGATATCTCTCCGGTGAGTACAAAGACGTGTATGCCTTCATCATTTTGATCGGGGTGCTCTATTTTAAACCAACTGGAATTATGGGCGAGAATATTGATGATACAAGAGTTTAAAAAAGTATGGAAACCATACGTCATGGGCATGCTATGGCTGCTGGGATTGCTGTGGCCCATGCTGGGAATTCATCCGGACGGCACCCTATCCTTTCAACAGACATTTACGGTGTGGGGATATATTGCCGCAGGTTCACTGGTCTGTACCATTGCCTATCTGCTCCATGCAGGCGGCATTGCCTCGTTCATCACGACCCCTGTAACCCGCGCTGCCCAAGGCATTAAAAAAAGTACCACTGCGATGCCGACCTGGGTCTGGCTGGCGGCATTACTGATTTTCGCCCTGGCCTATCCCCAGTTTGCCGGACGTTACGGAACGGACGTGGCCATCAGCGTGTTGTTCTATATCTGCCTGGGGCTAGGTTTGAACATCGTGGTGGGTCTGGCCGGCATGCTTGACCTTGGATATATCGCATTTTACGGTGTGGGTGCGTACACCTATGCACTGTTGAACACAACGTACGGGCTGGCCTTCTGGGCCTGCCTGCCCTTTGCGGGGGTGTTTGCAGCCATTGCCGGCTGCATCGTGGGATATCCGACCTTGAGAATGCGCGGTGACTACCTGGCCATTGTTACCTTGGGTTTTGGTGAAATCATCCGGCTGATTCTCAACAACTGGATGGAGCTGACCAACGGCCCCAACGGCATTCTCGGTCTTGACCGCATCGTGTGGTTCCGTTTTCTTTTTGAAGACGGGGTCAGCTTTGAAAACATCTGGGTAAAAAAACTACAGTTCTTTTACTATTTTGCCCTGGGGCTTGCCGTTCTGGTGATCATTATCGTGCAACGGCTCAATTTTTCCCGGGTGGGCCGGGCCTGGGAATCCATCCGGGAGGATGAAACCGCAGCCGAGCTTATGGGCGTAAACACCTTTGTGTATAAGCTTCTGGCATACGGCATGGGCGCGTTTCTGGCAGGGCTTGCCGGTGCGTTTTTTGCCGCCCGTATGAAATTTGTATCCCCGGAAAGCTTTACCTTTCTTGAATCTGCCATGGTACTGTGTATGGTGGTTCTAGGCGGCATGGGGTCTATTCCGGGCGTTATTCTGGGTGTTATTGCCCTGATCGCGTTGCCCGAAGCCTTCCGCCAGTTTGAAGCCTACCGTATGCTGATTTTCGGTTTGACCATGATCCTGATGATGCTGTTCCGACCGGCCGGACTAATCCCTGCCAAACGCATGGGCCAGCGCTCTGAAGAAAAGGAGGGATAAGCCCATGGGTGAACAGCCAATACTTGAAATGAAAAATGTCCACTCCGGGTATGGGTCCATCAAGGCCCTTAAGGGCGTATCCATGAAAGTCATGCCCGGGGAAATTGTGGCCATGATCGGGGCCAATGGTGCCGGTAAATCCACAACATTGATGACCATCTGCGGGATTATTAAAGCCACCGCCGGAGAGGTCTGGTATGACGGTAAGAAAATCAACAAGCTAAATCCGGAAAAACTGCCCACCATGGGTCTTTGCCAGGTGCCCGAAGGCCGCCGGATTTTTCCAAGACTGACCGTGGAAGAAAACCTGATTCTTGGTGCATTCCACAGGAAAGACAAAGAACAGATTAAAAAAGATATTCAGTACTCCTATGACCTGTTCCCCCGACTGGGAGAACGGCGCAGACAGGAAGGCGGCACCCTCTCCGGCGGCGAGCAGCAGATGCTGGCCATTGCCAGGGCCTTGATGACCAAGCCGAAAGTACTGTTGCTGGATGAGCCCTCTCTGGGGCTTGCCCCCATCATTATCCAACAAATTTTTGATATCATTAAAGATGTAAACAAAAAAGACGGCACCACAATCCTGGTTGTCGAGCAGAATGCCAATTTAGCCCTACAGGCCGCCACCCGGGGATATGTCATGGAAACCGGCGAAATCACCCTTGAGGACAAGGCCTCAGCCCTGCTTGAAAATCCCAAAATCCGGGAGGCCTATTTAGGAGAATAGATTTTAAGGCGATACAAAAAGCCACAGCCTTTAAAAAAAACAGCCCAGAGGATAACCGCTTATCCCCTGGGCTGTTTGTGTTTGGCTTATATTTTTTACGCAGGCAAATGTTTATTGAAACAGCCTAACGTCAAATTTCTGTCCGCCTATAGCGGCCTCATACATCAGCCCGCCCTTGGCATGGATAAATACGGCCATACCTTTATAATACGCTGTTTTGGCCTGTATCCCCGTTGCCGGCCCGGCACTGGCCCCGGCGGTTCCGCCGTCACTTCCGGCCCTGGCCTGTACGCCGGCAGTAACCACTACAGCTGACAGCGAGGCATCAAATTCAAATGACCCCGCGGTGAATTCATCATAGGCCCGCTTGTCCTGGAAAAAAATAATTTCGGAAAACGCCTGACCGCCCAACTGAAAACCAACGGAAATTTTGGTAATGGTGGCGGTACCTGTGATCAGACCGTCCTGATAGACCCGGCCTTGGCCATAGGCTCCTCCGACAATGACGATGCCGCCCTTGCCCACGGTGGGAAACACCGCATATCCATAACAATTGTCAAAAAAAGGCCGGACCGCCTCGGACCGTTTAAACACATTAATCGCACTGGTGCATGAATCCGCAGCAAACGCCGGAACTGTGCAAAAAAGAGCGAAAAGACCTGTCAGTAGAATCATAGAAAGTTTTGTGGATTTCATTTGTAACTCTCCTTTAAAAATTCAGGTAGTATATACAGCATACTCGATCAGGAGTGACAGGCACTGCAGCTGGTAGGCCCGGATTTTTCTCCGGCTTTCCTTTTGGCCCGATGACAGGCAATACAGGTTTTATTCATCACCTGCTTCGCTCTGAGGACACCGGTCTTTTTGGCCGCATCCAAAGCCCCCGGCTTTTTTTCAAAATCTTTGTGACAAACGGCGCAATCATTGACAACGGTCTGGTGAAGTTGATGTTTAAAGAGAACAGGACCTTTGCTGCCCCCGTTCAGGGTCATTTCAGGACGGCCGACATTCTGGGCCATTATGCCGGATACAGGTATCAATGAGAGTCCTACAATAAGACCGCAGGCTGCAAAACAGGTGGTGAGCACTTTTTTGTTCATTTTTTATCCTTTTTTTAATGTTACAGAACAAGAAACTTGAAAAAGATCTGGCCAAATTATTATCACAGATGTTCAGCAAAAAACAAGAAAAGGTGACTTCGTAGACGCTTTGGGCAATTCTGAATCCTTGACTTCACCGTGTGTTTTAAATAGTGTCTGAAAAAAATTAAACATTTCAAGGAGTGGGCATGAAAAACACGGGAATAGTAACTCTGGCAATCGTGATCCTGCTGGCCTGGACATCTTTGGGTGTGGCAGGCCCTAAAACCATAAAACTTGCGCTGGTCACAAAACCCGAATCAGCCCAGTATATTGCTGCCGAAAAATTTAAAAGTCTGATCGAAGAGAAGGCCGACGATGCCTGGCAGGTAAAAATATATCACTCGGCATCCGTGGGCAATGAAACCGAAATACTTCAGCAGATCCAGATGGGCACCATTCAGATGGGTGTTATAACAGGTGGTCCCTTTGATACCTTTGATCCCATTGTCAGGGTGATCAACTATCCCTTTATATTTAAAGATCATGCCCAGGCAGATGATATTCTGGACGGCCCTCTGGGGCAACAAATTTTAAAAAGTCTTGAGACTTCCGGATTTAAAGGAATCTGCTTTTCCGAAAACGGTTTCAGGAATCTGACCAACAGCAAAAGAGCCATCAACACCCCCGAAGATATCAAGGGGCTGAAAATCAGGGTCATGTCTTCGGCCCTGCACAAGGCAGTCTGGCAAACCCTTGGTGCCAACCCGACCCCCATGCCCTGGCCCATATATACGGAGCTGGAACAAGGCGTCATTGACGGCCAGGAAAACCCATTATGGGTCATGGAAGTCTATAAATTCTATGAAATTCAAAAATATATGACCCTGACCCGCCATGTATACTCTCCCCATATTGATGTGGCCAACCTTGCCTGGTTTAACAGTCTTCCCGTCGATGACCAGAACTTGATCTCATCATCCATGATCGAAGCGGCCAAGTTCCAGCGTGCGGATAACCGCAACAAAAATGCGGCCCGCCTGGCCCTGCTCAGGGAAAAGGGCATGCTGATCAATGAACATCCGGATATCGATGCGTTCAGGCGCAAGGTTACGGGTTTAAAAGATATGGATCTGTACGCTGACGGCCGGGTGCAGGCGTTGTTGAACAAAATGCTCAATGCCGTCAAATAACTTTTTGATCTCTTTAAGCCGCCGCCTGAACGATTATATTCAAACCCTGGTCAGCATTATGGGTATTATCATGACCATGGTTGTCGCCTCCCAGGTGTTTTCCAGGTACGTGTTGAATCACTCGTTATTCTGGTCGGAGGAACTGGCCCGGATCATCCTGGTCTGGCTGACATTCTTCGGGGCGACCGTGGCCTATTATTATGGTCTTCATCCTGGGGTTGACTCTGTTTTCAAACGCCTGCCGGAGAATCTTAGACGGATACTGGAACTGATTTCTTACCTGGCCGGGATCGTGCTTTTCACCGTGATGGTGGTCTGGGGTTCAAAATTTGCCTGGTTTGTGAAACTCCAGATCACACCGGCCCTGAATCTTCCCAAATGGATTGTTATGATCGTGGTCCCGGTGTGTGGTATTATATTTTTAATCCATGCCCTGGCAGGCGTTTGCAAAGCATGTAACAGGCCCAGGACTCGCCCATGATAACTGAGATTTTGATTCTGTCGCTGTTTTTTTTGTTTGTGATCAACACCCCCATCGCTGTTGCTATTGGTACGGCCTCTCTGGTTGCCATTGCCGTCCAGGGAGATTTTTCCCTGATGGTGGTGATCCAGCGCATGGTGGCAGGTACCGATTCCTTTCACCTCATGGCTGTGCCGCTGTTCATGTATGCCGGAACCATCATGGAAAAGGGCGGGATGTCCCAGCGGCTCATTGATTTCGCCAATGCCCTCACCGGCTGGCTGCCCGGCGGACTGGCCGCGGTTTCCATTGTTTCAGCCATGTTTTTTGCTGGGATTTCAGGCTCGGCCGCGGCCGATGCGGCGGCCGTGGGTGCCATCCTGATTCCGGCCATGAAACGCTCGGGATATCCTTCGGACTTTTCTGCAGCGGTGCAGGCCGCCGGCGGATCACTTGGTGTGGTAATTCCACCTTCCATCCCCATGATTATTTACGGGTTTCTCACCGGTGCGTCCATTTCCAGACTGTTTGCCGCAGGCATCCTGCCCGGTTTGCTCATCGCAGTATCCCTGATATCCGTTGCCACATTTATCTCCTGGAAAAACGGATTTGCCCCGGAAAACAAATTCTCCTGGCAACGCCTGGGGGTTACGGCAAAAGACGCCTTGCTCGCCCTGGGTGCACCGGTGATCATTTTAGGCGGCATTCTTTCCGGTGTATTTACGGCAACAGAGTCGGCAGCCGTGGCCGTTGTCTATGCCCTGTTGGTCTCTATGGCCGTATACAGGCAAATCCGGTTCAAAGATCTTTTCCAGATATTCGGTCAGGCCGGCATCACCTCTGCCATTGTCATGTTTATTATTTCCACAGCTTATGTGTTTTCATGGATTGCCGCCATTGAACAAATCCCGGAGGCCCTGGCAGGCGGACTTTTAAGCATGACGAAAAATCCGGTATACTTGCTGCTCCTGATAAACCTTGTACTTCTGATTACCGGCGTTTTTGTGGAAACAACGGCCTCCTTGATCTTGCTGGTCCCGATGATCACTGCCATGGTGCCCAACCTGGGTATAGATCCGGTTCAACTGGGTGTGATTGTGGTGGCCAATCTTGCCATCGGCATGCTCACCCCGCCTATGGGCATCTGCCTGATTGTTTCATCAAGTATTTCCGGGCAGAGCATCGGGGCGGTGAGCCGTTGTGTTGTACCGTTTTTACTGGTACTCATTGTGGATCTTATTCTGATATCCTTTTATCCACCGTTGACCATGTGGCTGGCGCGCATTCTTGGCCCTTAACTTCCCATACGAATGTGGGAGACAAAAAATTCTCTGAACTCATCCTCCCGGTGGCTGACATATAAAATGGTACTTAACTTTTCCGCTGCCACCTGACCTAAAAAATCCAGAACCGCATTGCGGTTGGCCCGATCCAACCCGTGGGTGGGTTCATCCAGGACCAAAAGATCAGGCAATTTTATCAAGGCCCGTGCAATGAGTGCCAGCCGCTGATCTGCATAGGAAAGGCTTCGGAAAGGGTCTTTCGCTTTATTTGCCAGGCTGATTCGCTCCAGCCAGGCCAAGGCTTTTTTGGTATCTCCAGGTACTGGGCGCTGGTACAGTCCAATGGTGTCATAAATACCGGACATCACGCAATCCAGGACACTGCCGGCTACCCGATAGTTACGGTGAAAATCCGTGCTGACAATACCCATCCCTTTTTTCAACTCCCAGATAGACTCTCCGGTACCCCGGCGGGTGCCGAATATCCACAATCTATTCCGGTAGCAGGCGGGATGGTCACCTGTGATGACCTGCAGCAAAGTTGATTTGCCGCAACCGTTGGGACCGGATACCAAGGTATGGTCGCCCGTGTGTATGCGCAGATTAAGATGGGAAAAAACCGGTTGACCTGAATATCCCGCATGACCGTCTTCAAGCCTGACCAATTCCTGTGAATGCGTCGTCTCTTTGGATTTACCATCTTGGGAAACAGCAACATCTACAGACTTTAAATCAGCCACGTCTGCTGAAAAATTTGCCTGCCCCTTCCATTCAACCAATCTGGGTAAAACATCCTGTCGTGGTCCATTAAAGGATATTTGCCCATTTTCAATCACCGCAATGTGAGTGGCGCTGGCGGGTATGTCTCCGGGATCATAAACAAAGGCAAAAATTCCCATTCCGCAACCTCTGCAATGATCCAGAGCAAGATCAAGCTGCCCGCACCCAGCCTTATCCAAGCCGTCAAAGGGGGATTGGATCAACAGCCATTGACTGCCCGAAGAAATCCTGGACAGCAGCAGCAATTTTCTTGTCTGACCTGTGGAGAGCTGCCGATAGCCCTGATCGAGAACATGATCCATGCCAAAGGCGCTAATCATATCCGTGTATTTATCCGGATCATGGATAAAGGCCCGGGCCAAGGTACCAGGATCCAGACGGTCCATGTAATCGGAATCATCATTTTTAAGCTCCTGTTCAAATACCTCCTGCTGCCTTGCAAAGGAGAGAATTCCCATATCTTTGGGCAGGCAGATCTCCGCCTCCGGAATTGTTGCGTGGCCAGGGGATAACAGGCTGAAAAAAGTGTCAATACCGGACCGGTTTTGGCCAAGGATGCACCAGAACTGGCCGGGTGAAGCTTCAAACAAAGGAATATTTAAATCAAGTGTTTTTACATTGGAAATTTTCATGGCCGTATTCAACCAGGTTCTTGGAATTTCAGCAAGCTTGAATTTTTCTTTATCCGTATTTAAACAATTGGTTTTGCAAAACGTCTGATATTCTGCTAAAAGCCATCAAGGGGAAACAACGTTGTATTAAATGTGTAACAAGAGAGGGTAGACAAGTGACCGGTTTTCAAGCCAAAACGATATATGTAGATGTGGATGATGTTGTATCCAGAACCACAGAAACTTATCCGGATGTTGTGGCCCAGGAATTTGGTAAGACCGTCTCTTTTGAAGACCTCACTGGTTTTGATTTAAAACATTGTTTCCAGTTAACGGATAATGAGTTTCAATATTTTTTCGACCTGGTTCATCAGTCCGATTTTCTTTTGGGATTTGAACCGGTGGAAGGTGCGGTTAAAACCCTGAAAGCCTGGGCTAATATGGGGCATACCATTGACATTGTGACCGGGCGGCCAACCTCAGCCCAGGACGCGACCCTGGCCTGGCTTGAAAGAAATGGGGTACCTTTCAGGGGATTCATCATGGTGGATAAGTACAACCGCCCCGGAAATGACATGTCTCTGGCCATTTCAAAAGAGGAGTTATCCATGATGGATTACGATCTTGCCGTGGAAGACTCCCCGGAGATGGCTCTGTTCCTGGCCCAGGACATGGGCGTACCCACAGCATTGATCCATCGTCCCTGGAACCGACAGTGCATCACACATGACAACTTGGTCCGGTGTACGTCCTGGGACGAAATTCATCCCATGATCAAAGACCCGGCATTTGAAGAAAGTAATGAAGGCCGGAACGAAAAAGTAAATCTCTGCAACACACCTATTTGTTGGGACGTCTAAAACAAATTGACAAGCAACACCCTAAAAGTATATTCTATATAGATTCTGGAAGCACGCGGCTCACTGGTGGGGCCCTCGGACTTCAAATCCGATGTGCGGGGCTGATACCCTCGCGGGTGGGTTCGATTCCCATGTGCTTCCGCCATTTTTATCTAAGAAAACAATCTGTTACACATTCTATTTCCTGCCTAAAACTACCTAACTTTTTTAAAATCATTCCAAATTCGATGAATTTAATCTGACAATATAATTTTTGATAGAGTGGCTAATATTTTTAACTATTCACACAGGTGAAAAATCGTGCAGAATGCCATGTATTTGGCGTTTTCATTTTGAAAAAATTCAAAAAACTATAAAAATTTTATCCAGGAGACAAAACGGTTAAATAGCACGTGATTTGACGATTTTATTTTGAAAAAATTTAAAAATTTATTAAATATTCATCCATCTAAAGAGTCATTTAGAACGCTACATATTTTAAGTTTTTATTCATAAAAATTCTCCAAATTTACCAAATATTTATCCAGATGAAAAATTAACATTTCTGGTTGTTATGGCATTGTCTTGCATCCTGCTCCCAAAGTCGTTGATATTGCTGGAAAAGCCCCTAAAGGCCTTTGTTCCAAGACATCTATCCCTATATTCTTTCTTTTTTTTGTCTGCTTTTGGATAAAACCTGCAATCAAAACCACAACCATTTTAAACCTGCATTTTTCATTTCATCGATATTTACGAGGAAGCCTTGGCCAGGGCAGACACAAGATATGGCCCTGAATAATTTTATGAAAATAAGTTCAATCATACCATAAGTCAACAGCCTTCCGGACAAGAATAGAGGAGTATTATACAGGGGCATTTAATTGATTATTGCAATTTTTGACAGGAATGTTTAAGCATTCCAATAGTGGTGATTTAAAAAGGAATTATGCAGATCTGGTTAACATGAAAATAATCATGTTATGCAGTTAGATAATCAATCTTGAATGATATACGGATCTGCTGAACATATTGTTGGCACCAAGAGTGCTCGTGGGCTTCGGGAATCCTGACTACAAAGAAAAAGGGGGTTATATAGATGACAGAATTAGCCCTTGTAATGGCTAAACTGGCCGGAATCCGTAAGGCCATTTCGGCCGTGATGGACGAAAACGTTAGCCGTAACCGAAGTAGAGGCGAAGTGTTGACTCGGGCACACTTCCCTCCGGATTTGGTGCGTCATTACTTTGAACAAGCTGCCTCCCACTTGAATACACTGAAACGACTACTACCAGATCTCTATGGAGATTTCCAGGCTATCAAAATCGAGCCCGAGACTGAAATGGTCAGCAAAGTGCCTGGAGAGCCGGCTCCTTTTCACTATTCAAGAGCTCAGGCCGAAAGGATAGTTCGCGATATAGACCAGATTTTTGAGATCCGAGCGAACAGTGAGCTAGCCCAGCCAAAAGAAGTTATCAATCGCCGCGTATTCATCTCTCATGGTAGCTCCGCTGATTGGCGTGAAGTTCAGCCATTCATTGAGAGGGATTTAAATATACCGACTTTGGAGTTGGCGCAGGAGCCGAACCTTGGCCGCACCATCATCGAGAAGCTGATCGACAATGCGAACCGTTGTACCAGTGCAGTGATAGTCATGACAGGAGATGACATTGCAAATGAAGACGAAGCAAGAGTGAGGGAAAATGTCATGCACGAGATCGGCTTTTTTCAAGGGAAGTACGGTCGGAATTCGGTAGTTCTTCTGCACGAGGAGGGGGTCAACATTCCGTCCAACCTTGCTGGAGTCGTTTATATCCCGTTTCCGAATGGGAACATCAGTTCCGGTTTTCATGTTCTTCAGAGGGAGTTGAAGGCTCTGTATAAGTTGTGATCTAACGGTGATGCCCAACAAGGCTTTTACAGCGGAGCGCAAAAAACCGCGCCCGCTGAAAAGCGACGTTATCTTTCAATAAAATCAGAGGCATAGTTATGAACTCCCCTAAAAAACCTCGAAGTGAAACCATTTATTTCACAACCAAAGGAGAAGTATCAGAAATTCAGTTTGACTATGATAATGAAGGAAACCTTTATATGCCAGATGCAGATCCAAACACCGTTAGAGTAGAAAAAAGCTATTCTAGGGCATCAGGTAAAGATAAAATACTTACATCTGTATTTACATCGGCCGCATCTGCAAACTTTGAAATCGATAAAACCTTAAGGGAAAGTTATGCCTATGTATACAGCATTGATACAAATTCCTTGAACTTTAAAGGGACAAAAATAAGCATATGCACTTGCTACGCTGTTCCGGCTCATTTAAAACATTACACAAAAGAGATCCCATTTAATTTACTTGCTTCATATCTAATTATAAATCCCAAACCAGAGATTAATCCCGAATGCATAGGGTGGCATTTAGTAATGAGTCACAATACAAATATGGCTTTTAGCGAATTAAACAAATTAGCTGTTATCGTTGATAGTGAAAAAGATTCATTACTACAATTTAATCAAAGGCTACGGCCATTTTATAACAATTGCCATTTAAAAGACCACGTCTATTTTGTGTATGCATCGGATAAGGATAAAGACTCCTTGCCTGGGCAAATGCTAAAAATGTGTCATAATGTTTCCAATCAAATTGCAAAAAAAATGAAGGAAGATGATATCAATATCCCGTCAGTCTCCAATGGAGATCAAAACTTCGATGGGTATGTTGAGATAAATCCTTCACAGAAATGATACAAATATTGGTGATAATAATTTTAAATTTATATGCCCAGTAAAATTTGAAAGATAACCCGTCATTGCAGCGGACCGCAGGGAGCGAGCTCCCTGTCCCCTCGCTACGCTCGGCGGCCCCTGAACTCCAACGTTATGTTGAAAAAGAATAATGAGCATACATCAAAGAACTGAATATCATGCTGCGCACCAGCACTCGGCAAATCACAGGCAGCAGGTGATAGAAAGTGAAAGATGTGGTTGCTTTTATTGTTTGGGGATTTTTTCACCATCCAAAATTGAAGAATGGGTAGATGAAGACGAAAATGAAATAGGTACAACAGCATTATGCCCATTTTGCGGGATAGACTCCGTAATTGGCAGTAAGTCAGGGATTCCTATTACAAAAGAATTCTTAAAGGCAATGAACCAAATATGGTTCTGAGTGTTTTCAATGTGCTACTACAACATAACAATGCAATTTCACACGGACGGCAAAAAGCGTCGCTCGTTCCTCGCTATGCTTTTTACCTCCGGTGAATTGCGGCGTTACATTTAATACATTATTTTCGTTACTGCTCAAAGATCCATCAGAATCAATTTTATAGAACATTAACTGAATTTCCGATCCCCTTGATATTTGGCGATTTTATTTAGAAAAATTTGAAAAAATTATCAAATATTCACGCAGATAAAAAATCGTTTAAGATGCCATGCATTTGGCGTTTTTATCTCCAAAAAAGTTGAAAAATTACAAAGTTTTCATATAGGATAAAAAACAGCCAACTCTCATAAAATCTGAGTTTTTCGGTCAAGATAGCAATTCGGTCATAGGCCTTGGCCGCGAGGGCCTTGGGAATCTGAACAACGCGAAAAGCCTTTATTCGTGATCCGCATCCTGCTTGAGCCGGTCCTGATTTCCCTGCGTAATGCAGCGCTTAGTATCCGGCTGTTAACAATACGCACAGATAAACAGTCCTGCCCCGGCTCAGCCCCCGAAATCGTTCAGGAGTGTTGTCTTCACGTTCGTCTATCGAAGCCAGCTTCTCTGCCTGTTTCCTTCCTCCCCTGGGGAACTACCCCCAACCCCTCTTTAAAAACTGCTTTTAAAAAACAGCGCTTATCTAACCGCTGCAAAGATTGTCCGCTATGACCTTGGGAATCTGTACAGCCCGTACAGCCTTTATGCGTGCACCGTCAGCCTGCTTGAGCCAGCGGCATTCCCCAGCGTAAGGAAACGTTACAGAATCCGGGTCCTCAACAAGGCGTATCGATTAACCGTCCCTTCCCAGCTCTTGAGGCGATCCGATAAACCCGGTTTACGTGAGTTTATCAGTCAGGCGTTTTCGGCTCTTGTCATTTTTCCTTTTGTTATCTCCTCTACCTCTCCTTGTAAACTCAAAAATGTAAAGCGTTTCCATAACAGGCCAAGGTTATCGCCCACAGGCGCCAGGGGCATTCAGATTTTCAGATTATGATTTTTTGAATCTTTTTTATGTATGATGCCTTTCATCTCCAGAAAAGCTGATTTCTAATAACTCAACCATAATCATCCTCCAAGAGTATTAGAATAATATCGATTATCAGATATTGCCTTTTTCTTTGGTAAGTTCCCCCAAGGTTTTATTTTCTGGAACGGCAATTAATGGGCCTGGGGTAGCCCCTTCTTTTAATTTGTCTGCAATGAATTCTAAATCAGAGACTGTTCTACGAAAGGTTTGTTCATCTATTTTTTCGATTTCCAAAAGTGCATTTATTGCGTCTTTTCCTTTATTCGTAGTTTTGAAATTATGTTTTTTATCGTTTGATTCGTCGGGTGAATTGATATTTTGTTTCTGAGTAGATATTAAATCCCCATTTGTATTTTTACACATGGGGTCAATTCCGTTCAGTAGCCAATTCCTATTAATGTTGTAAATATATTCAATTGCAATTGCATGAAGCTCCGACAACTTAACTTTTTCTGATTCGAGACTCATTATTTTGTCTCTATTTAAACCAATTGATTTTCCAAACAGCTCTTGTGTTAGATTTAATTTTTTACGGATTTTTTTAAGTCTGTCAGACGGTTTCATACTAAAAGTTGTAAATTTACAATTTAATTCTTGACACAATCCTCTTGTGTTTGTATTTTTACACAAAAGTATTGTTAGACTTTTCCAAAAGGACAAACACATGCCCAAGTTTTCAGCGTACCATTTTTTAAATTCCACATCAAAACAATTCCCCCACTGGTGTCCCGGTTTTTGCACGGGCATGCGTTTTCCTGGGACACCTTACCCCCTGGCACATGGTGTTGGCAGCACCGTCAGGGGGTTTTCTTTTCTTACAATGCAAAGGATGAATTAAAAAATGATCTCCTCTCATTGGAAATACAAAGACGTGATTCAGCATTGCCCAGAATGCGGCAAACAAATGTCCTCCTTTGAAATCGGCCTTGACCATGACCTTTGTTCTGATTGCCGCGCTTATCATCAGGATGAAAAGGAAGCAGAGAGAAGGCGGCTTGAATCACGACTTGCCAATACATCTGAAAATCAACGGCTTGCAGACGAAGAGATTCGAAACCTTCTGGAGCAATCATCACAAAATGAGGACGACGAATTACCTATAAACTATTGCCCGGACTGCTTAGAAAATCCATGCATTTGCAGAGAAGAACACCCGAACAGTTACTATTCCGACCCTCCGGATGAATACGAATTCCATGATGACTTTGACTATGACGATTATGACAGCCCCAAGGGGCGTCTCTATCCTGATCCTGATAATGACGAAATCTTTTTTTAAAGGAGTTCCCAAAATGGCTTTTCAAGATAGTTCAACGTTTAAATTTCTTCAACGCCGATCAGTATTAAAAGAAGATGTTTTATTCCCAAAAGAAGCCATGTCTATGATTTCGTCTGCATACGGTAAAAGAGCAGAAAGCATGAAACCTCAAACTTTGACCCAGATGGTTTATACGCTATGTCTTAAAAATGGTTACGAGCCGTCTGCTATAGAAGTCGTAAATTCTGTGAATGAATATATCATGAATTAAAAAGGCCGGGAGCTGCAACTCCCGACCTTTAAATAACAGTAAAAACCTCGTCCAAAGGAATTTTACATGTCATCTATAAATAAAGACCATAAGCTCAGATGTCAACCGTCTCTTAAATCCGGCGATGAAACGACCACGCGCGTCAGCGCGGGGTCGTTCAGCGACGGGGTACAGGCCCTTATAACATGTACCCCCCAATTAGTCAGTTTAAGTAACGTCTATTCAAACATAGATACTTTGCATTTATCTCTTTATGCCGATCTTTCCGGTTCAAATATCCTGGAAGAAATTGAAAAGGCCCGTGCGGTTGCCAGGGATTTTGAACAAGATTGTGTTCCATTCACCTATTTTTCAAAGCAATGGAATGTTCACCGGTCCGGCAGACGGTTTTTCACCTATCATATCTCCATGGCTGACACCCATGTTTATTTCAATAACCGCTCTGTTAACGGCAATTTTCCCACCTGTTTAATAGAAATCGGCTCTATGTCCTCTCATCTGCCTGGAGCCTTTGAAGTCTATGAACAGGTTCTGAAATATTTAAAATCCTGTGACATTTCAGTCAAAAAGCACCATGTCACCCGGGTGGACTTATCCACTGATTTTGTGAATGTCGATTTCAGTAAGCTGGAGTTGCACCACATGGAAAAATGGATCACCCGCGCCGTTTCTTCAAGCGTCCATTTTACAGGCCGCACGATCTCCGGGATGTCCATAGGCAAAGGCAACTTGATGTGCCGGATCTATAACAAACGCACAGAATTAAAAGTCAAACGGGCCACTGCCAAAGAAGACTTCTTTAACCGGCAATGGGGCCTTAATTCCCGGGACCAGAAAACACCGGTTGTCAGGGTTGAGTTTCAATACCGGCGTGAAGCTTTAACAGAATTCAAGACCGATGACCTTGAACGAATCGAAACCTTAGATGACTTGAAAAAATCTTTGAATGGCCTGTGGGCGTATTCATCAAAACTTTGGGCCAAACACTGTGAACACGACGTTGACAGGTCCAATAATAACCAGTCCCGTGATGCCGTCACCTCCCCTTTCTGGAAACTCGTCCAGCTTGTTTCATTTGACGGCGACAACCCAAACCTCTGGAGAAAACGTGAAAAGGCTCAATATGTCAATGTAGAGGCTTTAATTGATCAGGGCGTGGGTTGTCTTGTCTCGGCCATGGCCGCAACCATCGAAAGCGTAGACGATTTCAAGCAGATTGCGTCAATGGCTTCAAGACGGGTCTGGAGAGAGTTGCAGTTCCGACTCAATTATTACGAGGAAGAATTATTCCAAAAAGTGCAGATCGTCTTTAACCGCAATACCCTAAACCCGGTCGGTATGCCGGGATAACATTTATCAAAGGAGTTTAAAAAATGGCTTTAGCAGCAGAAAAAATGTCAGACGACAAAGAGAAAAAGGTTGTTCCCATGGCGAACATTCCCATGGGTTTATCTGTAAAAGGGTTGATCATGGAGAAGATTTCCGGGACCACGGCCAAAGGTGATGAAACCTTCCACCTGGCTGTTGCCGTCAAAGGCCTGGAGAAATTTTTGAAAATAAAAGTTTCCAAGGAAATTTTTGATAATTCAACGGAGATGACGCCCTATCACAATTCCATCTCATTTCAGGAATTCAATGGCCGCGTTTACTGGCAGGAAAGCGATTAATTCGGATAACCCGTAACCCATGTGCTGCTCCTCTTTTTCCTGTTTTTCAACATGAATTGAGGGGCACGGCACTGATATTTGGACAGGTGTCTTATGATCGGTGGCAAATCATTTTCGGGCGAAATGAAACAAGTATTATATTTATCAATTGGGTTTTGTATTCCTTTAATTTTTGCTTCTTTGGCTTATACTCAAACTTGCCCGTATAATACATTCGAGCAGGATGGGATAGATGTTATAAATTCTTTGGGTTATTCGTCTGCTGAAAAGGTCTATGTCGGTACCTATAGTACTACGACGGAAGCCCGTGATGCTGTTCGTACGGCTATCGGTTGTAGTACCTGTTCTATCAATAGTAATTATAGTATATCGTCAGGCGTTTATCTGTATCTATATAACCATGTATCCGGTTACAGCGTTTATAAAACGACATATGCGGTATATGTTGCTGATATTGATGTTTGTACGGCAATTCCAGATACTGATGGAGACGGCATAGCAGATGATTTCGATTTAAAGCCTAATTCATCAGATTCATATAAAGCCGCTATTGTTTCCGTCTGTTACGATCAAAACAATAAAGTCGTTGCCGGTATTATCCAAGACGGTGAAGGCAATCAATATTCGTTTGGCACACTTCCCACTGATTATGAAGGCTATACAATTGATTCGGTTACCGGTGACCTTCGAACTTTTCAAACAGCAGAAGATCTTGCTGCATCCTTAGAAAAATTAGACATTGATAATCTAAACATTACTAAACAAAACAACCCTGTTGAAATTCAGGATGACGGCACGATTATCCCCGGTTCCACCGATCCCTTCAAAGATTATAGAGACGCTGAAGATGATCAAACAGAAGCAAAACAGCCGGACACCCAGCAAGCCCCTTCAGAACAACCGGATTTAAATGATGGTGATTCAGATCGTCTGGATAAGGTCATTAAAAATACCGCGTCAACAAATACAAACTTAGAAAACATCCAAAAATACCTGGGCATAACAAACGATTACCTTGCCAAAATCAATGACAAAACCGGAACAGCCTCTTCCACGTCATCCGGTGGGTCTGTTGTTTCCGTAACCACACCCACCGCAGATGAAATCGGCCAGGCCGTTGGAGATAATTTGATAGATTCCAGCCAAACGATAGATACGACAGTTACCGATAATATCCCCGACCTGGACGAAACAGACACCTTAACCACCATAAAGACCAAGTATTCAGACAGGTACGATCTTTTTATAACCACGCTAAAAGGATCAGATCTTTTCAGCCTTCCTTTTGGCATTTTTTCCGGTCCTTCCGGCTCAGGTTCATCTATACAAACGGTAAATATTGGCAAATGGGGGGCCTCAAGCGAACAAACGGCCACCATAGATTATTCGGATTACGACAATATATGGCAGGTCTTGCGATCCGTTCTTTTGTTAGTGACAAGCTTTGCCTGTTTTAAAATCCTGGTTCTGAAAAAGGGGTAACATGATTAATAAGATTATACATTTCTGTTCCAATTTCTGGGAGATGCTCACCGATCTGTTCAATTGGATTCTTGACGGCATCCTATACCTGTTGTCAGAAATTCTTTACCTGTTCCTGGATGTGTTCTTCAGCATTATTGAAGCGATCATTACAGCCATTGACTTTGCCCAGGTCACCGCCCTTTCTTCATTCGGAGACTGGAATGTTTTACCGGATCAAATTTTATACATCCTTTATAAATTGAACATTGCCCAATGCCTTACCATGTTGGCTGCAGCCTGCCTGATCCGTTTGACCCTTAACCTTATCCCGGCAGCATTCACAAGGGTCTAAGAATGATTTCCTGTTACGAAGGGCTTCCCGGTGCCGGTAAAACCTATGATGCCATGCGCAAACTGCTGGACAACCTTGCCCAGGGCAGACGCATTTTAACGAACATCTCCGGCCCGGATCAGGAAGAAAAACAGGAAATCATAAAGCATTTTCTTAATCTTGAAGACAGTCAGCTTAAAGCCAATCTTGTTGCCCTTCCAAATCACCAGGTCACTGAATTCTGGGAGCATACAATCCCCGGAGACCTGGTCATTATTGATGAAGCCCAGAACTTTTTTAATTCCCGGGACTGGCAGACCAAGACAAACAGAGCCTTTGCGAAGTGGGCCAGCGAACACCGTCATATGGGTGTTGATCTTATCCTTATCACCCAAAACGTTGAACGTATCGAAAGCTCTGTCAGGTCCCTGGTAGAATTCACCTACCGTTACAAAAAGCTGAACATGTTCGGCAACCTGGTTAAGAAAAAATATGTCCGGTTTTGCTATTACGGTCCGTCCCTTGACCAGATCGGTCAAAAGACCTGCTCCTATGATCCCAAAATTTTCAAGTGTTACAAAAGCTATTTTAAGGATGGCACCCAAGAAATCGGCATTGAAAAACCCGCCAATATCCTGAAGCACCCCATATTCTACGCAATGCCTATTGTCCTGGGCCTATTCATTTATTTTTTAAGTCAATCAAGCCTGTTAAGCGGAGATCTGTTCGGAACCCAGGCGATTTCAGACTCCATTGAAGAAAGAAGACAACAATCTTTAACCGATGGCAATCAGCCTGACACCCCGGATCATCAACCGGGATATTCCGGCCAGACAGACCCTTTAACGGACTACATACTGGTGGGCGTTGTTAATTCGAAAAAGATTTTTAAATCAAAAACCGACGGCTCAATTTTGGTGACCCAATGAAATATTTTTATCTGACAATGACATTATTTTTCTGTGCCGGCTGTGCGCAACCCTCCTTTAAAGTGCCGGTGTATAATGAACACAAACCGTTTGATATTCACCGCAATACATCAACTGTGAAAGAGGTTGTGGTCAAAGATTTTATTAAGTTTGATGATGATCTTGATAAAATCCCTGATGATATACAGGTATCAATCAATTTAACCGCGCCGGTCCCGCTTTGCGATTTCTTCCAGATCCTTATTGATCAGGGCATAAACATTGTGGCTGATATCGGGTGTTACATTGAGCAGACTACGGAAACAAAGGATGCCGCCAACCCTGGTACCGGAAATAAAGAAACACCCAGACTTCAAACCGTCTCCATGCCCGCTTACCACGGCACCCTGAAAACCCTGCTGCAATCCCTTCAAATCAGCCATGGTTTGTTTTTCAAATACAAACAGGGCGTGTTGATCATCCGCAAAACTTCCCCGGCCTATGTAAAGGTGCTTATGCCCGGCACCCAGGAGAACTTGATAAAATTATTAAACTCTTTTGGTGTCCAGGACTCTTTTTATGATGAACTGTCATCCCGGATCGTATTTAACACAGATTATTATACATACCTGACCGTTTACGATTATTTCAAAAACAATCCGTACCTCACCCTGGTTGTGTTCGATATCATGATCCTTGAAGCCCAGGACAGCCATACATACAAGCATGGTATTGATTGGTCCCAATTGGCTGCCAGCTTAACAGATCTGTATGAAGATCCGCTTAAGTTTTCCGTTACCGGCTCGGATGACGGCTTTGCTTTGAATCTTGGCGCTGGTCACTTATCGCTTCAATCGGTTGTTGAATCCCTGGACGAATTGAAAGATTTTACCGTGCTTCAGTCTGCCCGGATCTCTGTGATGAACGGCTCCACCGCTGAGCTTGATGTGTCTGAAAAAATCCCCTACGTCAAAGAGATTACCGTGTCATCCATTGACGGCGCCACAGATACCGTTGCCCAGGGCTATGAATTCGATACCGTCTCGTCCGGCCTGATCTTAAAACTCAAGCCGTCGGTGTCCGGGAACATCATTTCAACGCAATTTACCGGAAACATCCAAAGCCTGATTGAATTCCTTGAGGTGGGAACAGAACCCAACCTGGTCAGACAACCCCAAATATCAATCCGTAAAATTGACAATCAAATCGTGTTCAGGGCTGGAGAAACAACCCTGATCGGCGGTCTGAAATATAACAAAGGAAGCGTGTCAAGGTCGTCTTTAAGCTGGTTAAAGATGGGTCTTGATAATCAGGAAACCACGCAGTTTTCGGTTTCCATATTAATCAACAGTGAGGTGATACGCTATGTGTTTTCTTAAGCGAATCCTCAGCGTTGTTTCATTGATCCTTTTCGGGATCACTGGTCTTGCTTTGGCAACAACCGAATATACCCCTTTGATTTCATCAGATATGTTTGATGGTGTCAGAACTGACGTCAATACCGCTGCAGCGGGCATTATCACCATTCTGATAATCGTTGTGGGGCTGGGGTTGCTTGTTAAAGTCTTTCGTTAATTTTTTTTAAAAGGAGTTTTGTCATGAGTCTTATTACCCGTAGTCAGATGTTCGTTGCGTCCATGTTTGCTGCATTCTTCGGTATGTTCGGTATGTCATTTGCCACACCGACTATCGACGATCTATGGACCGCTTTTGACATCTCAACCCTTAACGGTAAGGTACTTACAGGTCTTACCACTTTTGTTGTTATTAATCTGGCTTTTCTTACCTACAAGTACATTCGTCGTGTTATGAGCAGAGGTTAATTTGTTTCAAGGGGTGGAGGCCGTTTTTCTCCACCCCAACCACCCCCAAAGGCGTGTTATGTGAAAACCCATCTTGAGGTCGTAAATGATTTCAATAAGTTACAAGCGACTCTAAAGGAGCGTTATGGAAACCGACTTAGTCAATTTAATGTTTACGCAGTTTACGGATAGTCTCTCCAGCTTTATTGCAAACGATATCTCTGTGGTCCTCCTTGCCATGCTCTCTTTGCTGTTCATTGTCTTTGCGTTTGGAAAAATCCATGAGATTTTCAATTTCGGCATGACCGATGGGGAGATTGGAGCAAAAGAGGCGTTTACCCGCTGGCAGAATAGCAAAGGCACCTGGCGTGAACCCTTAATGGAAGAAGAATATCAAATGAGTCTAAACGACGTTAAAACCGAAAAATATTGGAAAAACAGAGGATAAACAATGATAGATTTAGAAGCATTTGGAAATGGTTTTGGCCTTGTTGTGATTTCGTTGCTCCTGGGTATTATTATCCGGGCCATCGTATCAACCCTCCATATTGGATCTTCCCGATTCAATGCAATCGGTGTCTTGTTTCTTTTAATACTTCTTTCAAATACCGAATCATATGCAGCTGTCACAAAGACCGGCCAGGTGGATCTTTACCGGGTGGATCAGGCAACCGCATTCTTTGTTGTCGATGACTACCTTTTTAATACATCCGATTTTTCTCAAATTAATATTTTGACCCAAGCGTATTACCAAAGGACATCGATCTCGGTGACGGATCTTGATTCTGACCCGGGGCAAGTCGACTATATTGAAATTACCGACACCTCAGATCTAATGTCTAAAAGCATATCGTTAATCATCGGTGCACTCTCATGTAACGCCCTGGCCTTGGGCTTATCGTTGAGGCTTTAAAATGATCTCTTTACCCGAAGGCTTTGACCTTACCTTGTTTATCAGTGATATCGTCACCTATGTCGGATTGCCCATTGTGACGATTGCCTTTTCTTTTTGTGTTTTTAGACTGATTTCGTACACCTTAAGTTTGGGGTCATCAAAATGATTAAACTGATTGCTTTTATGACAATGGTGATTGACCATTCGGCCATATTCTTTTTCCCGGAACATGAATTTATCATGCGATCTCTGGGCGCACTGTCTTTCCCTTTGTTTGCTTATTTCATTACCCAGGGCATGAAATACACCAAGGACCTCCAGCTATATATCATCTCCCTGGTGACGTGCGCCTGTGTTACCCAGCCGTTCTTTAATGTTTTGTTCCCGGACCTGCATAGACTCAATGATTTATATACCCTGCTTTTTGGCCTGATCATTCTTGTCTTATCCTGAAAGTCGGATAAAGCGTACACTATTGCTCCATATTTTCAAAGCACACCAGTGTCAGCAAGCCGTTTTTGTATAGGACTTTCTGGTGTTTTCACTGCAAATGGTATCCATTTTAATGGGTGAAATACAGCTTCCGGTCGTTTCCACGCTGTTAACTGACGTGAGTTTTTCCGATTATTGCATAAAACCATACATAATCCGCCCTTAACATGTACGTATAAAAATTTTACACACACCTCAAAAATATGGTTTAAAATCCAATACTTTCGATTAGTTATCGCCAATAAGGTTGTGTTTCTGGCTTAAAATGTACGCTTTATCCGATTTTCAGGTGTCTTATATGAGCGGTACGGCTACCATGCGTTTTATTTGACCCTGCTTCTTGTCTTGGCCAATGTCGTATCAATCTATATTTTTATAGTCTTTGCCATTTATTTTTTGCACCATCGGCCGGTGTACCTCCTGGGCGCGATGACAGCCTTTTACCTCTTGGTCTATCATTTGTCCGGTGCCGCTTATGTTCTGTTGGGTCCGGCTGCTGTCTTTCTCATGTACTCCAGGACCACCGTTCCTTTGCCAAAAATAATCCAAAAATACTTTTATTATGTGGCTTATCCTGGACATTTTCTAATCATCATCCTGATTAATTCAGCAAGATGCCCGGTAAGCCCTTAATAACGTATGAATAAAATGAACCCACGAGAATTAAAAAATCACCTTTACCTGCTGGTAAATAAAAATGGTGAAAGCTGCATAACAAAAATTGAGCATGAATACATGACAGGCAAAATTGATTACAACACCTATTTGCATTATTGCTATTCGGATTATGCCAAAGGTCATTTATCAAAAAATAGGAAATAATTAATATTTAAAACAAAGGGCTCAATCTTGACTAAAGCAAGAACCATATATAACAATAGCCAGACAGCATTATCATTCATGGGGGAATGTATGTCAGGAAAGGTTTATTGTCATAATGGCTCTTGGTATGTCAATTGGTGGGATAAAGTACATAAAAAAACTCGGAAAATTTACCATTACAAAGGCGAAAAAATTTATAGCAAGAAAACGGCGGAAAAACTTCTTTCTGTTATGCAATCGGATGTTGAAAATGGTACATTCTATATTGAAAAATACGTTTCCAAAGGTTTTTCTGATGTCATACCATTCATTGATGATTGGTTTTCCAACCTGAGTGGATTGTCTCCGGCTACAGAAAAAGGTTATCGTTCATACCTTAAAAATCACATTAAGCCGTTTTTCAAAAAACATGGTCAAATTTCTTTACCTGACATTCAGATTGATATTCTACGTAAGTTTAAAAAAGAACTACATAATAAGGGCCTTAGTCCTAAAATGCAGTCTAATATTATGTTTTGTTTACATACTATTTTGGACGCTGCGTGGATTGCTCGACGTATTCCTGCTATCCCTCCATTCCCAAAGAAAAAAGAGTATGGTTTAACACAGCAACCAATAAAATGGTTACCTGAAGATAGGCAGCTGGCAGTGTTAAACCAAATCCCATATGATCATCAGCCTATTTTTTATTTCTTGAAGTATCATTTACGGCGTCCAGCTGAGGCGTTAGCACTTCATAAGGAAGATTTTTTTGATAATGTTTTTACGATCCATCGTTCAATATCGGCTCGTGTCCTTACTGATAAGACGAAAACCGGTGAAATTCATTCAATTCCATGTCATCCAGATTTTAAACCTTTTATTGATATTGAATTGGATAAACAGAAGCGTCATAGAATTATATCACCTTTCTTTTTTGTTAATCCGTCTGGCCGCACACCAGGAAAAGGGTATAAAGCTGAAACTTTAAATCGTCTTTGGAATAAAGCGTGTAAACAGGTTGGTGAAAATATCCGTTTGTATGCAGGAACCAAACATAGCTCTTGTTCTCAATATATTAATGAGTACGGTTTGTCTGAGTCTGATTTACAGGTAATTACGGATCATTCCCGTTTAGAATCAGTTCGAAATTATGCAAAAACTGAAGTTTCTAAAAAACTGAAATTAATGTCAAAAAATGTCCGCTACCTAAAACAACCTAAAACCAAGAAAGGTGATTTGTAATACTTTGAATATATTGATTTTTTCATCTGCACTTAAGGGTTCGATTCCCATGTGCTTCCGCCATTTTTATAAGCACTATGTAAGCAGTTCAAGCGGTTTTTAATGATTTTCTGATAGTTTTTTTCCTGCACACCTCACCCCAAAACATTTGCCATGCTCCAACGGTATGCCCACCTTGCAGACAAGCGGGTTCAACAAGGCGGTAATGCTACCGGGAACGCCATTAAAAAAAGCCTTGATGTCTAAAAGCGAAAATGATCTATCTCAAAAGGTTGTGAATCTTGAATCTAAAAGATAGAATGAAATAGGTTGCCATGAGCCCAACAATATTACGTGAAAAAGGATATCGGTTCTTCTTTTTCTCTCGGGAAGAAACAAGAATGCATGTGCATGTTAACTGTGAAAATGGAGAGACAAAATTCTGGCTGGAACCTGAAATCGAATTAGCCTAAAATCATCGTTTATCCAGATTGGAACTTAAACAAATTGAAAAATAATCGAGGATAATTATGAACAGTTTAAAGCCGCTTGGCAAAAACATTTCGGGAGTTGAGGTCACCAATATTTCTACCCATGGAATCTGGCTGCTGTCCGGGGACAAAGAATTGTTTCTCAGTTATGATCAATTCCCTTGGTTTAAGGACGTTCCTATTGGAAAGATAATTAATGTTGAAGAACCAAGTCTGGGCCATTTCTATTGGCCAGATCTTGATGTCGATTTGGGGATTGAATCTATTGAACATCCCGAACGTTTCCCACTTGTTTCCAAAGGGAATGCTATCTCCTCAAATTTAGAAACCGCATAACGCGGCTTCATGATAAGGTGATACTATGACCCAGCACTGCCTATCAATCCGCCAGCCTTGGGCGTCGCTTGTGGCGTATGGGGAGCATACCGAGTTTAGGACATGGGATACCAGCTACCGGGGACAGCTCATCATTTGCGCTACGGCAAAAAGGTAGTTCTGGAAGGTGACGAGATGCCACACGGGGTAGCTATTGCGGTTGTTGAGATGACAGGTACACGCAAAGTTAAAGATGGGTACGAATGGATCTATAAACAAAAAAGCAGCATTGCTTGAAGAAGTTGAGCAGTATGAAGCTGAGCTATCAAATATAAAGTCAAAAATAAAAGAGGTATCAAAGCATATCACCTGGGGCAACTTGGAAGATCAAGACAAATTCATGCATCTGCTTCCGAACAGGAAGCGCCTTATGGATACCGTTAAAATGATTGCTTACCGGGCTGAGACCTCAATGGCAGGGATTTTGAAAAGTGAGACCATAGATATGCCGGCAGCCCGCAGGTTGTTGCAGGATTTGTATGCAACAGAGGCAGACCTTCTGCCTGATACAGAAAATAAAGTTTTAACTGTCCGAGTCCATAATGCGTCAAGGCCTGCGGCCAATAAAGCCTTCATCCGTCTATTTGATGAACTGAACTCGGCAGAACTCTGCTACCCTGGTACTAATATGAAGATGGAATATGTACTTGCTCTCAATGAATCTGGGTAGAAGAAATTTTAGGGCTGAGGTGTCAAAATGACTTCCGGCAAATCAAGAGTCCTGAAATTGGGAGGATATAAACCGATTGCACTGATGGAGGATGTTGACATCATGCGCAGGCTTAAGAAAAAAGGATATAGAATCCGTTTCATTTCAGATCCGGTGGCGACCTCGGCCCGGCGATGGAAAAAGGAAGGTATGGTATATACAACCATCCGCAACTGGGTTCTTTAACTGTTTTTTTATATGGGGGCCAGCCCGGAAAAATTAAAAGCGTACTACCAATAGGGTGAACAGATACTCCGGCCAAGGGACTTGAAATTCACCCAGGTCCCTTAACCCGGATATTTTAGGCACCCCCCCCCGACCTAAGATAGCTGAAACCGGCCTACCATTGTACTAAGGTTTTCAGCCAGCCGGGACAATTCGCCAGCGCTGATATAAATCTGCCTGCTGCCGTTGCTCATCTCATCGGTTGCATTGCTGACATCGGTAATATCCTTTGTCACCTCAGCAGCCACAACAGAAGTCTGGGTTACATTTTCATTAACTTCCTGGATTCCCTGTGAGGCCTGGGCAACATTATTTGCTATCTCTTGGGTCGTGGCCGCCTGCTCTTCGATGGCAGAGGCAACAAAGGTAACGATTTCGTTTATCTCATTAATAATTTCCACGATGGATCCAATGGCGGTTACAGATTCATGGGTTGTTGTCTGAACCCCTGAAATTTTGTCGTTTATTTCCTTTGTTGCCTCGGCAGTCTGCTGGGCAAGTTCTTTAATCTCTGCTGCCACAACGGCAAATCCCTTGCCGGCCGCACCGGCCCTTGCCGCCTCAATGGTTGCGTTAAGGGCCAGCAGATTGGTCTGCTCGGATATGTCGGCAATGGTTTCTGTTACCTTAGTGATTTCAGATGCCGCCCGTCCAAGTTCATCTACCTTTAAGGATACCTGTTTTGCTGTTTCAACAGCCCTGGCCGTTGTTTCGCTGCCTTTGGCCGTGTTACCGGCAATTTCATTTATGGTGGAAGACATCTGCTCTGCTGCAGCGACAATCATTTGGATATTTACAGTCGTCTGTTCTGTGGCTGCTGCAACGGAATTCATATTGGTTGCCATTTCCTCGGCAGAAGCAGAGACATTATTGGACCTGTCCGCTGTCTGTTCCGAATTTGCCGTTATTTGCTCCGAAATGACAGATAACTCTGTTGCGGATGCCGTCAGGGTCTGTACGCCATCTGCAATATCCTTGAACATATGGATCAAATTTTCAGCCATATATTTCATGTTATTATACACACCTTTATCCTTTTTCGGATCAAATTTAACAGCCAGGTTACCGTTCGCAATACTGTTGGTAATATCTACGATATCTGCAGGATCCCCTCCAAGCTGGGAAACGACACTACGTCTGATAAAAAAGGCTGTTCCAACTCCCATGGCAATGGCCAGGAACGCAACCCCGATAATCAGCCGCTTGGCTTTGATAATTTGCAGATCTGTTTTTCGCTGCTGGCCGTCCAGGGACACCTTGACGGTATTCTGGACGTTTCGGGCGCATGCAACCAAGGTATCGTTAATTTCATTTTGTAAATTTTTCAATGTGTTAAGCTTGGAAAAAGCCTGACGATATGTATTTGCGGCCTCTGTTATCGGTCTTACAGACTTTCCTTTTGCGACGATTTCATCAAGTATACTGTTAACCTTGATGAAATAGGATTCCTCTCTGCGGACCAGAAAATTTTTTTCCTGACGACGGCATTCCAGCACCTGTTGAATAATAGCCTCTGTATTTTCAGCAATCTTCATTGAATTTATAATCTGACTTGGCTCTGCATTCCCAGCCATCAGGCGTTCACATTCATCACGATCTGCTTTAAGAACAGCCCTGGCGGCTGCTTCCATCTGACGTGCCGATGCCACCATTATTGCATCCGCTTCTTTTATACTGTTTTCCAAAGAAATATAGGTATCAAATGCCTGCCGGTATTTATCGGCCATCTTGACCATGTCATCCAACTGCAGAAGGGTTTCTGGATCAATTGAACGGGCCTTGATTGCTTCGATTTCTTCTTTGAGTAAATCCGATTGCTCGATGACGGCCTTGACATAGGACTCGTCACCTCTGAGGATGAAATTTTTTTCCTGCTGCCGCGACTCGTACATCGTCATCGTCAGATTCCCGGTGTCAATGGCATCGGTCATTTGCCTGACTACGCTTGAAAGTCTGTTAAGGCCTGCTGTTGAAGCCACCAGCATCAAAATCAAAATGACGCCGAATCCAGCACTGATTTTTGTTCCAAGTTTAATACGCGTTGACATGCTTTTTACTCTCCTGTTTAAACTATCGCCTTCAGACGGGCTGTTAGCCTTTAGCTGTTAAAAAATGAAAATTTTCATACTATTTAATTAGTTTCCTGTCTCGCCGGTGCCGTTTATCGTTTTTGATATCAATATTGACAGCTCCTTCATATTTACGGGTTTTAATAAGAATTCCTTGACATTAGAAGAATATGCCCACGCCTTTTTTTGATCTTTTTTAGATCCCGTACAGATAATTACAGGAATATCAGAATTAATCTTTTTCAGTTCCCGGGCCAACTCTTCACCTGTTAACTCAGGCATCGTCAGATCCGTGATCATCAGGTCGAATGTATTTGGATTGGTTTTCAATATCTCAAGAGCCTTAGCACTGCTTGTACAGACAGTGGTTTCATAACCGAGCCGCGGAAGAAACTTTTTCCCCATTTGTACAATCTGTTCTTCATCATCTACCAGCAGGATATGCCCCGTCCCTTTCATGCAATTATTTTCGGCAACCGGAAGTAATGTGGCTTCTGGGCATGAACCAAGAACAGGCAGGTATATGTAGAAACAGGTGCCTTTATCCGGCTCACTGATCACTTTAATGTCCCCGCCTGCTTTTTTAACGATTCCATGAACAACCGACAGGCCAAGCCCAGTACCTTTTCCAATTTTTTTAGTTGTAAAATAGGGCTCGAATATTTTCAGAGCAATCTCTTTGTCCATGCCGACGCCTGTATCGGAAACTGTCAATTGTAAGTATCTGCCAGGTTGCAGATCCAAAAAGCAGGGGAACTTATTTTCATCAATGTCCGTTTCACAAAGTTCAACGGTAAGTGTTCCGCTGCTGTTCTCCATCGATTGATATGCATTTGTGCACAAATTCATGATAACCTGATGAATCTGGGTGGGATCCGCCATGATGCGGCTACAGTTCATATCGATTTTTTGTACGATGTTAATGGTTTTGGGAATGGTTTCTCTTAAAAGGTTAAGCGTTTCCTTGACAATGGGTTGAACCAGTACAGCCATTGTTTCACCCTGGGTTTGCCTGCTGAACGAAAGAATCTGATTAATCAGTTTTTTCGCCCGGTCTGCTGCTTTAAGAATATTCATCAAATACTTATGGGAATCACTCTCTTTGGCAGCATCCATCAACAGGAGCTCAACATATCCCGTAATTGGGAAAAGGATATTGTTAAAATCATGGGCGATTCCGCTGGCCAAAATAGCGATGGACTCCATTCTCTGGGTCCGGATCATATGATCTTTCAACCGTATATTTTCGTTTTCAACGGATACTATTTCGGAAATATCGCCAATAACCACGATAAACCCTTCCGAGTGATCCGAGGCATCCAAAGGACAAGTTATGAATGAACAATGAAGATCTGTTCCATCCCTTTTGATGCACCGGCTTGTCGCCTTGAACGGTTTTAATTTGGTATCATCAGAATAGAGTATCTTACCCATCTTTTGATACGTGGCTTTATCCGGGTAAAACATTGACGTACTTTTCCCCACCAACTCATCATTGGAATACCCGAACATTGCATGCAAGGTCTCGTTTGCCCAGTAAATTTTGCGCTGTTTAGCCAGGCAGATCCCCACCGATGAGGCCTGGCTGATTGCACTGAGTTTCTGCTCATTGAATTTCAGTGACTGGGCATACAAACAGTATCTCTGACAGCTGCTTCTGAATAAAAGTATCCCTCCCGTCGAAAAGATGAGAACAATGAAGGACAGAGTATAGTCGTGGTATTTCTCTGTTTTTTCAATGATTGTATCAAGGGCGTTTTTCGGGGAACAAATCGCCACGGACCAGTTTGAATCCACTATTTTTACCGGCGAATAGGCCACGAGTTTTTCAATATATCCCTTTTGATTTCGATGCCATCCAGAGGTATATGTATCCGTACCTTCATGGCCCTGTATCATTTTTTGCTGAATTTTTTCTATTCTCTCATATGAAAAAGCCTGATTTTTTTCCTCCCTGGCGCCAAAACTGCTTTTGCCTTCAAATTCTTTAACGGGATGTATGAGAAAATAACCATCTGAATCCAGAACCCATGCATATTCAACAGCTTTATCGGATACAATAGGGGTTATAATCGTATTCAAAACACTTATCGGATCAAAGGATCCCACCAAAACACCTTGGATGCGGGGTGTCATTGAATCATTTTTACAAACGGGAATGGCGATCCTGATTCTTGGTTCATTTTTTTCATTGTAAAGAAAGCTGGAAATCGCTATTTTCCCAGTTGATAATGCTTTTTTATAATAATCCTCAACATCATATCTTTTTCCAATCAATTCCCCACGAAATCCTTCATTGGGATAAATAAATGTCAACATTCCCTTTGTATCTAAAAATCGTATGGAGGTAACTTTTTGCAACCCTTTATATCGATTATAAAACAATTCATCAAAATGCAGGATTGAAGACAACTCCTGGTCGGTATTTGCCATGAAATAGAGATCGGAAATAAATCGGTCAAAATATTTTTCAATAACGGATGCTACTAATTTTGTCTCCATCAACTGCTGAATGCCATACTGAGTGGCAGCCATATGCCGTAATTCACGTCGGCTATTTTTGTTGATATATATCGCAATGATCGTAACTATAATGATGACCAGGGTAATATAGAATAAAGACAGTTTTTGGGGCGCCCTCATTCCTTTTTTCGGAATATCCATAATTTCAATTCCCAGTTTTGTATTTTCAAACTCTATTTCAAACCCCAATAATTCCCGTCAATTAATCATCCCCAACAGGTCTTTCTTGACAGATATATTGTTATTCGACATTTTGCCCCGAATATTATGTTTCAACTTTGACATGTTTCGAAACATATCCGGTATTCCCACATGAGCGCAATGAGGGCAAAGCAAAATATATACCTAAAACTTTAAAACGACCTTGTAATTACAAATGTATAATCACAAGATTCAGTCGACCATTTTGGGGCATAACATATGACTGTACAGAAACTTGGGAACCGTAAGGAAAATTTGGTTTTTATATTAACTAAATAAAGTGTCCTTCATAGAGTATTAAGAGTCGGACGGAAAGGGGAAATCAACATTGAGCGGCTTTGATTGTTGTGATTGAATGTCACGATTATTTTCAACGTGTAAATTTTTTTGACAGTGGGTCAACCATATTGATCAAACAGCCTTTAAGAAATGGCTGGCAGTTAAATAATACCGATTGATGTACATGCCAATGATATTGTCGCATTATCAGATTCCCATGATCAGGTCGCCCCCAAAAAAAAATTGATGTCCAGCTGGCCGGGAGCTTGCAGATCTGGGTAAAGGCAACAAACAATTTTCAACTCTGTCCTATTTCAGACAGCGGTGATATAATATATTAAATTATGCGCATAGGAGCCTTGAACCGTAACGTTGTGATGGTTTAGTTTGGAGAACTATAAAAGGCTCAATCTCAGAGACATTTACCCCCGGGAGTATTGCCATGAAACAGAAACATCTTGTCGTTTTGGGGTTGATCTTCATTGTAGGCATTGCGTTGATAACAATTTTTCAATCCTCAAAAGAAACCACCCAAAGAAAAGCATCGCCCTCCATAAAAAAATATTCAGGCCAGAAACTCTCTTTAATGGTAAGTCAGTCCTTTCGCGTCGCAGGCAGATATCTCGCAGAAACATATAGGAATAAAACTGGCGCAATCGTAGAGATAACAATCGTTCCTTACGAAGAATTAGAGCAGCGTATCATTGACAACCATAATTCCAATTTTTCGCAGATAGATGTTACCATGTTCTGGTATGTCTACCTCGGGCGTCTTGCAAAAGCTGGAATTTTACTTGACCTCACTGATTTTATCGACACCAACAGAGTGGAAATAGAGCCAGACGATTTTATTCCAGTAATCTACGAGGCATACTCATCGTATGACGGCAAACGCTGGGGACTTCCATTTGACGGGGACACGCATACCCTTTTCTACAACAAATCAATCCTCAAACGGTATGGGCTCCTCCCCCCTCAATCCTGGGAAGAATACCTTAATATTTCTAAATTGATCACAGAAAAGGAAAAAAATATCGGAGTTTACGGAAGTGCCATTATGGCACAGCCGACTCCGATAATACTGTTATCAGCTTTTATGAATCGCCTAAGCTCCTATGGCGGCAAACTTCTGGATGTTAATAATAAACCGCTCCTGTCTTCTCCTGAGGCACTCAGGGCCCTCAAAGACTTGATGGAACAGTCAAAATATGCGTTACCAACCCCTATGGAGACAAGTTTTCAAATCTGTGTGGATGCCTTCCTCGCTGGTCAGGTTGCCATGGTAGAGCAATGGACTGATCTGGGGATCATGGCAGAAGATGATTCCAGGTCCCTTATACAGGGACAATGGGGTGTGCTGCCATTGCCGATGGGGGAGCAGCAAAGTTCCCCCATCTTATCTCTGAATGCAGGGTATTCATTAGGAATTCCAGCAAAATCAAACAATAAAGAGTTAGCCAAGGAATTCTTGCTCTATGCCACATCACCGACCACAAGTAAAGAACTCAGTTTAATTGTAGGAAGCAGCGGAGTCGATCCGGTACGTTTTTCTACTATAAATTCATCGGAATATGCCCAAATTGCGCCAGAGGTAAGTCGGTTGAAAAAAAAATATCTTCATCATGCAAAGGCTTGGCCGACCATACCCCAGATGCCTGAGATGATGTTTATATTAACCAAATACATTCATCTATCACTTGAGGGAATCCTCACTCCCGAGATTGCTTTAGAGAAAACTAACCAAGAGTGGGGAGTACTGCTTGCCGAGGGTTAAATGAGACTCCAGTATCGTCATAAGTTAATGCTTTTTATTAGCATGATCATTCTGTTTCTCACATCGACCATGATCCTGGTATCTATTGAGCCTCTCTCCAGAAGCAGCCATAATATCGCAACCCAGGTGGAGGCTATTGTATCAAAACAGGCAGAACTTTATCTCCGGCAAACTGTGAAACACCAGGCTGAAACGGTAGGCTATGCGATTAATCAAGCGCGTTCAGCGGTCGAACTGGCAGCAATCGTTTTAAGCAGAGAGCCTCATCTTGAGCAAACCACATTTGACGAGATACTCAAAAGCCTTCTTTTAAAAGGGGGTAATTTTTGTAAATATACATTTTTCATCCCGACAGATCATCAGAGAATGTATCTCTCAGGCAGACCTCCCCTGTTGCCTGTGCCATCTGAATATATCTTTCCAGCTACAGCTAAAAATCATGAGCAGACTCTTCCTCATTTTGATCCAGTAGGCCCTACCAAAGAAGCTGTACAGGATATTTATAGTCCAGTGTTTCGATCTGGATCCTTTATAGGGCATATAGGGGTGTCGATCTCCCTGCCTCGGCTCATTGGCTATTTCAGCGCCAAACAACCTGTACACGGCAGTTCTACTTTTATTCTTGATGATCGCAGAATTCTCTTGGCAGCCCCTCCCCACGCACGGATAAAACTGGTTCAAGCGTCGGTGGTCAGTCAACGCTCGCTTATCGATCTGAAAAAATATTGTGTGGCAGAAGCAGGGGATATTTTGGAGAAGATGGCCTTGGGTGCTGAAAATATTGAACAAGTAGTGTTACAAAACAGTTACTATTTAATAACCTATACGCCAATAAAAGGAAGTAAATGGCGATTAGGTATTATTGCTCCCAGGGAGATTATTGCACAAGCCTCAAAACAAATTAAGTCATTTTTTTCAAAGGAAATGCACAATCTTGCAATTGTTCTGCTCATCTGGATCAGTATAGCCCTTGCTTTTTTTCTAATTGTCGGCAACATCCTCTCAAAACATTTTACCGAGCCGATAAGTAAAATGGCGAGACATGCTGGTAGACTAAAAAATGGCGAATTTAAGCAGAAAATAGAAATTGACAGAAATGACGAGGTTGGTGACCTGGCAATTTCTTTCAATAGCATGGCAAATGAACTGGAACGATCCTTTGAATTCATGGAACAAAAAATCCAGGAGCGAACCATGGAGTTATCCGAAGCTAATGATGCATTAACGGATAGTGAAGCGAGGTACAAAAGCCTCTCTGATGCAGCCTTTGAAGGAATTATAATTAGCCAGAACGGAATAATTCTGGAGGTCAACAAAGAAGCATGCCGTATGACAAATCATCAACCTTCTGACTTCATCGGTAAAAGGTTGACCCATTTCGTCCCCCCTGAAGAGATTGAGAAAGTTGAGAATTTTGTATTGACCGGTTCAGAACAAACTTATGAGACGTTTGCGCTGCGTAAAGACAATTCAATCTTCCCTATAGAAATTAGTGCTAAAATGATTACCTACAAAGGAAAGCTGGGCAGAGTGACCGCTGTCCGGGATCTAACAGATAAAAAGCTTGCTGAAGAACAGATAAAAACCTTACAAGGTATAATACCAATCTGTATGCATTGCAAAGAAATCAGAGATGATAAAGGATATTGGAATAAACTTGAAAAATATATATCTGAACATTCCGACGTCCAATTCAGTCATTCTATCTGCGACGAATGTTTAGAAAAACTCTACCCGGAAGATGACGACTTAGAATAGCAGTTCCTGGCAGGCCAGGTTTCTTATACCCATGGCCATCTCCCTTGAGTTTGGGCTTTTTTTTGCCACGCTGATCACCCTTGGGCTTGTGCCTTGTCTTTACCTAACATTGGAGGACATAAAAATTTTTTTTAGGTAGTATCCCCGGAACGCCCAAACTCCCAAGGGTTGATAACGTCGATACCTGCTGCCTGGAACGGGCTAACATCGCGTGTCGCGACGCTAAATCGGTTAGTCGCAGCAATAGCCGCTATATATCCATCCGCCGCAGCAATTGCCAAGCCGCAGGATTTGGCCTTGGCCATGAGTTCAGCATAAGCGGTTGCACAGTCAATATCAAACGGGCGTACACGTCCGGTAAATAGAGGTAAAATTTGATTTTCAATACTGGTTTCCAGTTCATCTCGCCGCTTTCCAGCTGGAAGGCTTGCGATTCCAAAACGCAATTCAGCGACAGTGATGGCTGACAAATAAAGTGTTTCAAGTGATTGTGCATCAATCCAATTAATAACACGGGCTTCAGGAGAACGACGCAACGGTTCCAAAATTACATTTGTATCTAACAGTATCATTTAAAACTCCATCGGTTTGGCCGGAGTTTTATCTCGATTTTGCTTAAAAACCGAAAACTCGTCATCGGTTAAATTGATTTTACACCCGATGCGAGATAGTAACGAACCAAGTTTTACCCTTCCTTCCGGCTGGACAGCATTCTCCAATATTTCACGGATCTCTGCTTCGGCACTTCGGCCATGTTGTGCTGCTCTAACCCGCAAAGCGCGGTGAACTTCATCCGGCACATTTCTGACAGTTATTGATGGCATGATTTCACCTCCATTTTATGCTTCATTTGCTTGCACTATATCACAATGCAAGCAAATGAAGCAAGGATCGAGTCGTTTTCCAAAAATATTTTTGGGTTATTAACAAAATCGGCACTGCAACAATATGCTGTATTTACGTAGTATTATTGTAGGGCTCTCAACTTTATGACATTGAGTGCCTATCTGTATCTGTTGACATATGATGATGAAAGGTAGATAACAATTTTTTACTATACCCCTAACTTGTTTAGTTGTGGTTGTAAATTAGCTTTTGATAAGGATAACTGGGCGTTGAAATTTCGGGCAGTGTAAAACACAGTATGAAATTTCAACGGTTTGGAAGGATAAAAAGATAAAAAAAAAATTGATCTTTGGTGGTTTTAAAGCCCAGCGATGTTTTGCGTGAATAAGGAAAGGCAGGCCAGGAAAGTCTATTTTTCCAGCTGTTAATGTGGTTGTCACTCATGAAATTTTATAACGAACCGGTACGGATTGATCTGAAGAACCTGTATGTGAGCCATCACGGTTGGTTGCAGCGTTGGTTACACAGAAAACTGGGATGTTTTCAGCGATCGGAAGATCTGGCACATGATGTATTTCTACGTCTCTTGCGTCGCAATGAGAAGGTGGCAAAAATCCATGAACCACGCGCTTTTCTTAGTTCCATTGCAAGAGGGCTTCTGGTCGATCACTGGCGCAGAAAAGAGCTGGAGCGGACCTGGCTTGACAACCTGGCGCAGTTCCCTTCGTCTGCGGCCGATTCGCCTGAAGTCCACCTTCAAAGGATGGAGGAACTGGTGGCCATTGACCGGATGCTGCGCGGCCTTAAAAAAAGAACTCGCACGGCATTTCTGCTGTCCCGGCTCGAAGGACTCACCTGCCGGCAGACCGCAGCCCGCCTTGGTGTTTCTCAGACAACGGTGGAAAGAGACCTGGCAAAGGCCTTGCGGGCCTGTTATCGGGTGCGTTATGAGAACGACTCCCTGGAGTATGAGATTTTATGAGCGGCACGCGCACTTCATACACGCCTCAAACCGATATCGAAATACCGGAAGAGCTTATCGAACAAGCCGTTGAGTGGGCAGTCAAAATCCATTTTGGGGAAGTGGGAGATGAGGAACGGCAAGGTTTAGACCGCTGGCTGCAAAGCAGTCCCCTGCATCAGGAAGCCTGGCGCCGGATGCAGTCCATGCACCAGGAATTTTCAGATGCCCCCCACAAAAGAATGTTCCAAACCCTGACCTCCTTTGACGAACAACAACAAAAGAAGCGTCTGGAAAGACGGCAGGCGCTGAAGGTGTTGACCATCTTTTGCGTATTTGTCATATCGGCAGTCCTGGGCTATCGCTGGGCACCCTGGCAGCGACTGCTTGCCGACACGACCACCGCCACCGGCGAACAACGGGTTGCTGCTTTGAAAGATCAGTCCATCGTCCGGTTGAACACCGATACCGCCATTTCCGAGCATTACGACACCTTTCATAGAAGGATAGAACTTCTACGGGGAGAGATCGCTGTCGCCACAGGTAAAGATCCCGCCACCGGTGGCGAAGAGAAACGACCGTTTCTCGTTACCACGCCTTATGGAACCCTGGAAGCCCTGGGCACACGTTTCACCGTGCGTCTGCGCAAGGCGTACGCCCGCGTCGATGTTCAGGAAGGCGCCGTGCGTATGCAGCCTGAAAATGGAAAACCGCTGGTTGTAAAGGCCGGCAGCGCAGGTCTTCTCTACCGGCAACACGCCGTCCCGGCTTCTCCTTTGGACTATACCCCGGAAGGCTGGACCGATGGCGTTCTGGCCGTGCGCAAGATGCCCCTGAAAAAATTTCTTAGCGAACTTTCGCGTTACCGGACCGGAGAGATTTTTTGCGCCCCGGAGGTTGCCGATCTGCCGATTTCCGGAATTTACTATCTGGCTGATACCGATAAGGCCCTGGCTTTTTTACAACAGACCCAACCAATTAAAGTGGTTTACCGTACAAGCTATTGGGTATCGGTTTATTCTGCCGGTGCAGCTTCTGCTGCCAAGGATAGCGGCCCATAGAACGAAAACCGAAAAAGCTGTTTCCTGCAAACCATCTTCCCATTCTATCCCTGCCCCTTTCTCACCCATCGCGTGCATACATCTATCCAAATGCCCATTCCATGGGCGGTACGGCCCTCAGCACTGAATAATTTTAAATTTTTTTTAAAAAAAAATGAAGGAATTTTTGTTTTCGTTCGGCCTGCATGTTGAAAGCAAAAATAATAACCTGCAAGGAGAGTGAAAATGTTTTTATTCAAATCAAAACTCCGTTCGATCATGCGCGTTGTTCCCCTGATTTTTATAGCTGTTGTTTTATCTGTCTCTCAGCTTCTGGCCGGTCCACCTGCGGCAAAGGTTTATGACTTTTCCATCCCGGCAGGCCCCCTGGAGTCGGTTCTCAATCAATTTGTCCACATTACCGGCACCAATTTGTCCTATGTCGATGAATTTCCCGAGACGACCCAAAGTGCCGGCGTCAACGGCCGTTACACGGCTGAAACCGCCCTGCAGACAATCCTTGGGTCTACAGGCATAACAGCCAAACAGCAAAACGGCGGGGGATTCCTTTTGCAGGCACTTCCCCAAGCCACGGAAAAACAACCCACCTCAGAACAGCAGAAAAACAAAACGGAAGCACCTGAACTCCAGCAAACCCGCATGGAGATAAACCTGGGAGAACTGATGGTAACTGCAAATAAAGTTGAAGAGGATATTCAGAAAGTTCCGCAGAGTATCACGGTTATCGACGATGAGATCCTCAAGGAGAAGGGGATCAAAGATCTTTCGGGGATCATCAACGAGATACCCAATATGACTCCTTTTGGCGGTTCCAGCAAAGTGAGCTTCAGGGGCTTGACTCAATCGTACTATACCAGCAACAACCCTGTGGTCATCTATATTGACGGGGTAGGCTACAGCAATTCGAACGCTTTTGAGGTTTCGATGAACAATGTCGAACGGATCGAGGTTTTGCGCGGTCCCCAGGGCACGCTCTATGGTAAGGACGCCATTGGCGCAGTTATTAAAGTGGTAACTAAGGAGCCTACCAATGAATGGCATGGCTCTGTTGGCACTGAATACGGCAGCTACAATGATATGGAGGGCTCGTTTAATGTTAGCGGCCCCCTCCTTCAGGATAAGCTCTACCTCGGTCTGAATGCCCGTTATCAGCAGGATGACGGCTGGGTCACAAACGACTATACCGGTGACGATAAGGCCGGTGAGAGCAGCGAATATAACCTTGGTGGAAATCTCTTGTTTACACCGACCGACAGGTTTTCCGCTAAGCTCGTTCTATCGAACGATTCCTACGATAATAACTGGGGCACTGATGCCATCTTGTCCGGAGGGACCGATGCAAGCGAGTTTGATCGGGACGACGCCGAACACGTCTCCTACGATGTAGACACTTATACAGAAAAAGAAAACTGGGCGCAGAGCCTTGAACTGAAGATTGAGTTCGACTCAATGACCCTTGGTTCGACAACTACTCACAAAGACTTTGACACTGAATACATCGGCGATAAGGATAGGATGTCAGATAGCGTTTATGACGGACTTGCTCAGTTTATCAATACAGACTGTGAAACCTGGGCTGAGGAACTGAGATTGTCGAGCAAGAATACGGAGGGCGTGCGTTGGGTTGCCGGCGCATATTTCGAATCAGAGGATATAGAAAGGAACCGCGCCGGTCAGCAGTTTTATAGGTCTGGAGTTAAATACGAACTAAATGGCGCGACTACCAATGAAAGTGAGACCATGGCTCTGTTCGGGCAGTCGATGATCCCCTTTATAGACAACTTTGAGCTGACTCTCGGGGGACGTTACCAGTATATCGACAAGGAGATGACTCTGGATCAGTACATCCAGCAGGTTGGGAGTAGCAGTGCCCCCTACTTTTCCAATCAGATGGATGAAACTTGGAGTGCCTTTTTGTTTAAAGTTGCGCTCTCATACAGCGTGAATGACAATTGGAACACTTACGCTTCTGTGGCACAAGGCTATATGCCCGGCGGTTTTAATTATTGGGCCGGCGATCTTTCGGACGAAGACAATACCTTTGAACCCCAGAAGTCGATCAATTACGAAATCGGCGTTAAGGGGGATTTTAACCGTGGAAGACTTGCCGCCGCCATCTTCTATATGGATATTGAAGACACCCAGATCCCCATATATGATGAAGAACAAGCTGTGTGGGCAACAGGTAACGCCGACAGTGCTCATTCCCTGGGAGCGGAACTGGAGCTGACTTATTTCCTGACTGATAACATCGAAGTGACAGCAGCACTCGGCATTATCGATGCGGAATATGATGACTATAATAACGGTGTAGTTGATTTCCACGGTGAATCGATCACAGATACTCCGTCGCATTCTGCGCGGCTCGGTATAGCCTACTTCAACCCTAACGGTTTTTATGCTCGTGGGGATGTGATGAATATGGGCAAGGTTCCTTACTACGATGATGCTGACGATGAGTTCAACGAGGTGGATGGCTACACCGTCGCCAATGTCAAGATCGGTTATCGCTTTAAAGGATATGATATCTACGCCTATTGCAAAAATCTGACCGATGAAGAATATATCACTAATTTTACGAGTGCTAGTGCTGTTAAGTCTGTTGCGGGCTATGGCGATCCGCGCACTTTCGGTATCGGGGTTCGTTATAGCTTCTGATTCTACGGGCTTGATCATAAGATGGGTCAATCATGAAAAAAGCCGATTCAGGTCAGTACCAACCGACTGTAATTCCAGCTCTATTGTTCAGGTTATGGAAAGATGAGCACAAAGTGGCCGAAGTTATGATCAAGCCCTATTATGTCACGACTTAAATGGGCCGGCTGTTCAGTTCCTATATTTAAAGAGGATGCCTTAGCGGCCATCCGGGAATACTCATACGGTTTTCCAAGGCTGATCGGAAATATCTGCGAAGAGGCCCTGACCTATGCCATGTTCTGTGACCGGAAAACAGTGGATGCGGACATGATACTAAAAATTAAGATGACAAACGATATGTCTACAAATTAACAGTTTCGGTGAAACGGAGTCAGGATATCCTGGGGAGGAAACCTGACAAGGGATAGCCGGAAGCAGGCCGCATTGAATAATGCGCCGGGGGAAGTGGGGAAATCCTGCTTCCCCTTTCTGTATTATTCAAGCGGCTCTGCCCATGCCTTAAAAAACCCACTTCGGATGAGCGAAGCGAATCCATGCTTAAAAGTTTCGGTCAGGATAATCATATGAAAAGTCGGGTGGACTTCAACCTTTTTTGATAACAGAGGGAACATTTACTGACATTCTCGATCAAAATAATTGGCTCAACCGAAAACAGTATAAAATTCAAGTCAACACTCTCCCACGAAAATAATAATATAGAAGGAGTGTTGAGAAAGGATTTCCAGATTTGTTGGCTGAACATTTTCCAAATCAATCAGGATATAGCTTGTGGGCAAAACGAATATCTCCTATGATATGAAACAGATTCTAAAAAAATAAGGACCTTTACAATCCCTATCCGCCTTGATAAGGGGATTAAGAGGCAAACTCAAAAGAGGCTACAAAACTATGCTGACCCTACACAGAATTTTTGAAATCTACAATCTTGAACCTGATAAAATTGTAATCTAAAAGCTTTCCAAAAGGAGTTATTTTGAATAAAAGTCTGGTAATTTTCACAATATTGGTTGCGGGCATCCTTGGATATTGGTTTTGGGGTGGAGAAAAATCGTATGAAATAAAAAATATCCCTATAAGCATATCGCGCATTGTCTGTTTCGGCGACAGTTTGACCTATGGATACGGTGCCTCCCAAGGAATGGATTATCCAACCCGGCTGGAAGAAATGACCGGGATTGAGATTATCAATGCCGGGGTGTCGGGAAATACCACGGCAGACGGATTGGCACGGCTCGAAGATGATGTGCTGGCCTATGAACCGGATGTGGTGCTGATTACCCTTGGCGGTAATGATTTAAAAAACCGGATGAGCGTGGACACAGCCCGCGCCAATCTGCTCAGTATTATTCAGCGCATCCATGCTGCCGGCGCCATGGTGGTTCTTGGGGGTATTGATATTCCTCTATATGGCAAAGGCTATGTGCAAATGTATGAATCCCTTGCCAGGCAGACCGGTTCGGTGTTGGTCCCCAATATTCTTGAAGATCAATTCGGCAACCCCGAATTGATGAGCGATTCCATCCATCCCAATGACAAGGGATATGAGATTATGGCTGGATATTTTTATAAAGCCCTGGATGGGCTGCCATTTACTGAGAATTAACATTAAACCCCAACGTTGCATAAAAATTTTTTAAAAAGGAGAGAACGATGAAGCCCCCGATTATCTGCTGTGACGGCACATGGAACACGCCTGAGATGGTCTGTCCCACAAATGTCGTTAAAATCGCCCAGGCAATTCCGGAGGTCGACGGAAACAATGTTCAGCAAATCGTCTTTTACGATGAACTTTACAGGAAGTGCAGAAGAGGCCTGTCCGATGAGCCTGCTGTATTCAGGGCCGAACATCAGACAACAATCCCCGATATCACCTTCATGGGATGTTGGGATACGGTTGAAGCTCTGGGATTGCCGAATAAGGTAGATTTTATAAAAATCGACAATGCCTTTAAGGACCGCTACAGATCCTCCCATAAACGCCTGAATGACACCGTGGGGCTGATCCCGTCTCCAAACGCTCTACTCTGATACTTCACTGCCGTATTTAGGCTTCTTGAATTCCAAGGTGATGATTATCCTTACACCTTCAGTCAATTTGACCGAATTCATTTTCATATGTTTGGTATAAAAATTCCTGTACCCACCCGTCAATATGCTGTCAGACGATATGAATTTGATGCCTGGATGATCTCCCGCGCCCATGTTCCGGTTAAGACCCATTGCGTAAAAAATATTATCCGGAAGAACGGTTTTTATATCATTGATGACCAGTATCGATGCAGGTATCTCATCGGTGCCGGCGGTACTCATTGCCCGGTTTACAGATCATATCCGGAAAAATCCATTCCGGACAGATCCTGGTTACTCAAATCAATACCCCGCAGATCCAGCTTCAATGGACGGCCGGTCCTCCCAATGGGGCAGGCCTCCTTGAGTTGCCGGATCATAAGGGTCGGTTCCGGACTCTGAATCCGTCTCCAGCCATCGCCGCCTTAAAGCGGTGATCTTTTCTTGCGAAATCGGAATAGTTTCCTTGTCCATTCGTATCCGTATCATTTGGAAAAAATAAACGCGGTCTTGGTTGGGAAGCAATATCTACTAACTCTTTTATACACTATCGCTTCATATAAGTTAAGCTTAGAAAGATAACTATTTCAATCCAAATTTGCGGCCTTTAAAATAGCTGCATAAGGAATAGCAAAACGACAGATATGTCTATCAGCGGTCGCCCAGGACTATTAAAAAACAGCATTCAATAACAGAAGCATTGTGGGGTAAAAAACGATAAGTCATTGGGAATCATTCCGGAATATAAAAAACACCAATGCACCTATCGGATAATACCAATCAGGCCGATATTGTTTGGGCACCCCGGGAAACAGTCAATCCCCAGCAGGCCTGGCAGAATAAAGCCGCAGCTTACCTATTTGAAACATACAAATACCTTCTTTCTCCTGCAGATAAAAACATCGGGGATGATTAACCCTACAACGCAACTTGTAACACCGGCACCCATATAGTATATAGGTCCGCCAAACACCCACAAGGTATTGGCGTTAAATCTGTATAGGTGACGTTGTAGGGTTAAGGCCAAAGGAACCCTAAGCACCGCCATAAATTGTGGGATCATAGACCCCTGTGATATTGCAGTGTCATCTTTTGAGTGATGCCTATTTCAACGACCGATAATAGCCGTCGATGTTGTACACGGCAGCCAAGGGGTTATGGCCCAGCAACCGGTCCTTGACGGCCAGGACCGTGCAGGGCGCCTGGGCATATTTGAAAAATAGGGAATCATGCCCCACGCACAGGCCGAGCAAAATATTGAACTCGGTTTGTTCGTCATTCAGCACCATGGCCTGTAGGATGGGGTTGCACATGGCTTCATCTGTTCCCGGATCCAGTTTCTGATCATTTTCAATCCCGATGGTCTCTTTGAACGCGCATCCGACCTTGCAGACCACCGAGGTCACTGTAAATCCTTTTGAAGAATAGAGTTTGGCAACGGTTTTGGCTTCTTTTCTCAGACCGATGCAGAAAACCAGGCCGAGTTTTTTATATCCCATTTTCTGCGCAAACTCCATAACTTCAAGGATGCGCGGTTTGACCGGCTTGAGGTGTGCGTATCCCAGTTCCTTGTTGCCGTATCCGTCGCTTTCCTGGATGGATGCCTGCTTTGCAAAGTAATAAACATCCGGCTTTTTGTATTCCTCTGCTGCCTGCTTGATCAGCTCGGTTTTGTTTTGGGTCGGGCATCCGTCAGGAGACTTGCCGTCCGGGCTTTTGCATAGCCGTTCTGACATCTTGATTGAGCATTGAGCACAATTGGGTGTGTTTTCCATTTTTATTTCCTTTCATGATTGGTATCGAGCGACCTTGAAACGGCTTACTAAGCCGTCAAACTGACCGGCAAGCTGCAACAATTGGATAGCACCGGATTTTTCGTTATAATTCCGGGGAGTTACTTATCTTTTCTTTTAGATCCAAATTTTTGAGGTTTTAGTATTCGATCTAAAACAAAACCTTCGCCATATCTGTTGCATATATTGGTTAGACTCGACTATCAAGTTTTTTCCCCGGTACGGTTGCGGGTTTTTAAGACATTCTTCAGGGCGTTGAGGTGCTTTTTTTACGGTGTTACGACTTATGCCCAGCCTTCGGACGATAGCTCTCTAACTGAAGCCCGACCTGATTAAATTAAATCTGATTATATCGGATTTTGGGGAGGGCTTCGATACCCCCCCAAAGAAGCCGAAATGTAAAGGTTGTGCAACCAGTTGTCGTGATATTTAAAATGATTCAGCCTTTCAGCTGGGCTTTTGAAGCCGTTATGCCTTTTGACTGTCTCTGGGTTGTAAGGAGCAAAATTATGAATAAGTGCCCATCCTCGAATACTCAGTTGCGCTGCATCCATTGATCCATGAAAATACTGAGTGCTGAACAGGTGACGATCCATTCTTTGCATCAATCTGTCAATCATATTACTTGTTCTGTGTGCCTTGGGATGGTCATAGGCATTTCTGTATGAAACAATATTTTCCCGTAATTTTTTTATGGGGTCTGATATAACATTCGGGGTATCTTGCTTTTTGCACCATTCGATCAACCTTCTGATTCGCTGTGAAAATGATATTTTGCTTTCAGCCCGATAACAATCCCATAGCTTTGATGCTGTTTCATCAAAAATGTCTCTGTATTTTTTCTTCGCCCGATCACGAATTTTTATGAATACATGCAGAAAACAACAAACGATGGCTACCGATGGAAAAAGGCTTTTCCATGCCTGCCGGGTAGCTTTCCATCCATCGATATTGACAGTCTCCGGCGAATATTCAGGCTGTAGGCATTGGGCCTCATCCCGATAAAATTGATATGCTTCGGTCAAGGCTTGCTTTCCAGCATTTTGAGCAACAGAAACTCCAAGAATACTGCCATTTCCAACAGTTGTTGCCACATACGTTTTTTCTCCCAGAATCCGGGTGTGCTTCTCATCCGCCGCAAGATGTTGGGGAATGTCGCCTGATTGCCGGACGGTTGTTCCAACAATACTATTGCGACCAAGTGACTGTTCAATCCGGTACCAATACATTGGATTTTTACCGAAAATGTGGCTCAGTGCCCAGAAGGGCACATTGAATTTTCGCATGAAAAGGGCTTTTTCAACCTCGTCAACCAAACCAGTAAGATAGGGCGTCACAAAGGAAGGGCGCACTGTATAAGCAATGCCGGCCATCTCGATTCGCCTAATAGGGATCGACATTTTTTTTGAGTGATAGATATCTTTCATTAGATATCCTTCTTGGAAAATATCAGCTGGAAATAGTTCCGGGAAAAGCTTAATTTTTTCATCGAGACAGTTCCGAAATTTATCAGGATTTTGAACAATGTCGTTATAAGCATCTTGAGAAAAGGGCACACATATGGTTCTATGGTTTCGGGTTGTGGATTTTGTATCTGTTTCCCACATATAGTTAGAGACCTCCTTGGCGGGTTTGGTCTCTAACTATATGAAATTATTAGCAAAAAGTCTAGTCTAAATCTCTTTTAATTTCAATAGGTTACAAATAAAGTTTTTTCATCCTCCCAATGATTAGATCTTTTTTGGTCGCTGTTCCCCTAAATCCGTTATAATCAGCCTTTTTTTATCTGCGGCAAATACTGCCCCGGAAGAAATGCTTACAATTAGAAATAGAGAAATGGCCATCATTCTTCTCATGTTACGTCTCCTTAATAATAAAGTAAAAATTATATTCATATCAAACATTGTGTTGAGTCCTGACATAAATAAGGCCATGTCCCCTATTGTCATTGCCAGGCATGCGCTACAACAATAAAAAGGGAACAGAGCCTGGAAGCAACAAGAAGAGATTAAAACTGGTAGCTAACTCCAACGCCAACGCTCAACGGGTCTCCGAAGGTAGCAGTCGCATATCTTGAGATATCTGTATAACTAGTAATATACTCTTCATCTGTCAGATTTTTTCCATACACATAGAAATCCCATCCACCGGAGGTTAGATAGCCTATTTTGGCATCACAAAGAACATATGCACCGTCAGTTATAGGGCCATCTATATCAAGAGTCCTTTCACCGGTTGCTTTCAAATCGAAACGTCCATACAATCCACCGGGATGTTTATATGAGACGCCGGCCATCGCTGTATAGGAAGGGGTCAGTTTGATATCATTGCCATCATAAATATTCCCTTTTCCATCGTCATATTTATCGTACTCCGCCTCTAAAAGGCCAAATGAAGCGGTCAGTTCAAAGGTATCGGTGAGTTGATATGCCATATCCAGCTCAACGCCCATGGAATGAGCACTATCAGCATTGCTCGCAGTAGTAATATAGTCAACGGTTCTATAAACATGAATATCCTTAATATCCATGTAAAACAAGGTAACAGCCAATCGCAATCGATTCATACTCCCTTCGATACCCAACTCGTAATTTACTGATCTTTGAGGATCATAGGTAGACGTGTCAGAGTTAAAACCTCCTGGCATGTACCCGTGAGCATATGAAAAAAAGGTATGCCAGTTATCGTTCAAACGATAATTGAGGGCCGCTTTGGGTAAAAAAACAGTCCAGTCTTTCTCGCCGGAGTAAGACGAAGATGGGCCCCCGGTAGTTCCCACTGGCAGAATATAAACATCTTTATTAACTTCTCTTTTAAAATACTGATATCGGCCACCCAAGGTTAGCTCAAGTCGCTCTATCAAAGGTATCATTACCTGACCAAATCCCGCATATGTGGTCTTTGTGGTCACAGCTTCGGAATTCCATTCATTCGCTCCATTTGCAGTAGGGTATTGTAGACCGAACCACGTCTGGTCCCTCTCATCTCTATCCAGGTAAAGACCGGTTACCCAACGGAAGCCGCTCTCATTATTACTTGATAGGCGCAGCTCCTGGGCATATGTCTCTTCATCATGATAGTCAAAAACTATCAGCCCGTCGTAATTGGTACCAGACAGGCCATCAGCATCACCATATCCTTCCACTTCCGTGTTTTTGTGTATTGTGATTGACGTGAGGGTCACTTTGTCAAACTTATAGCTCAAATTCAGGCTTTGTGAAAAAGTATCAATATCGTTACTGTCTGGCATATCAACATCCACTTCTTCACCATTATCCATGCTAAATTCACTGATATCCGTTCCGGAAGCCAAGTTATAACTATTGTCTGGAGGAGTTTGGTTATCCATGGCAAGCGTAAGTCTTGCTGTAAGCCTGTCGGTTGGGGTGAATAAAAAATATCCGCTGAGTTGCTGCTGATCGAAGTCATTCCAGTCCCCCTCCAGCCCGGGATGAATGTTATCGATCCACCCGTCATTCTGCTCGTATTTACCGTTGATGCCTATATAAAGCGTATCAGCAATCAACGAACCGTTCATATTGAACATGCCCTGCATGTAGTTGTTGCTGCCGTATTCAGCCCCAATATTTCCGTGCCATTCATTTTCCGGTGTTTTGGTGACGATGTTAATAACCCCGCCAATGGCATCCTTCCCATAGAGTGTTCCCTGGGGACCGCGCAGCACCTCAACTCGCTCCACATTGGCCAGAGAGGCATCATAACCGTACCGGCTGACAACGGGGACCCCGTCAATATAAATTACAACCGGATTGTTGTTGCTGAAAATGGAGTAATGTAATCCGCGGAAACTCACCATGGTTCCGGCGTCCCCTTCTTCAACACTCATGTTGGGGATTTGCTTAATAAGAGCAGGAACGTCGGTAATACCCTTCTCCTCCAGAAGAACCTCGTCAAAAACCGTGATGCTTTGGGGGACGTCCAGAATATCCTCGTCCATTTTATTGGCAGTTACAATGACACTTTCCATTTCGGTTACAGCCTTATCCTTATCTTCCGTCTCCTCAGCCCATAATGGAGAAGCCGGTAAAGACAGGCCGAAATACATGCAGCAAAACAACAACAGGATTTTTTTTCGATACATCATCATCTCCTTTTCGATAATTTTTCATTTCTTTCCCAAAAGCAGCATTGTAAAGTAGCAAGGCAACGATAATAAACAAAACAGAACGTACAGCATAAATTTTTCCATTAATTGCCTATATATTTAATTCTTCGAGCACAAAATTTTTCAAATAAAAGCTATCCGGTTAAAATTTTATTTCACATTGAAATTAAGTGTTGTGCCTTATATAACCTTGCTCACTATTTTTATTGAAAACTTTTTTTTAAATTATATTTTTGTTATTTTAGCCTAAATTTTATACAGTTGACAAACTTATAAGGGATAGACCTATAAAGATCAATGGAATTTGTTTAAGATTTTGGAATTATATTTTAAGAAAAAGGCACTTTTATGTCATATCACTTTATTTTGGACGATAATGATGATTTTTACTATTTTGACAAAACAATAAAAAGAAGTGTATTGAGATTCCCCCAAAAATTAGGCTTTAATGATGCGTATAAAGAGAATGTATCTGATGATATATCTGTCTTCAAAAATGATATATTTAGCTATGAAGACATCACTATGTCTACATATTCATCTGCAAATAATCTTCAGATTTACATCTCTCTAAAAGGAAATACGGCTTATTTCGACAAAACAGTCAAACAATATAGAGAAGACTGCGAAAATTACATTAGGATAGATTATATAAATGAGGCAAAAAGGGATTATTTTTTAAAAAAAGACGCTCAAGGCTCTGGTGTAGGGATCGTTATAAGAAATAATGACTTTCTAAAAAAAACCTTTTCAACTATTTAAATAATAAGACAATTAATGGAATTAATGACAATTATAATAAAAATATTACCACTACGTTAAAATTTTCTTTGGCAAATTATAGAACGTTATTTTTAGCAAAAGAGATATATAGTTTACCATTTGAAGGCGAACTAAACAATCTATATCTTCGAAGTAAAGTTTATGAAATAATTCACAATGAATTCTATAGCTTAATAAACACAAACAAGCTACCATCCTCATCAAGTCATGAAATACTCCTTAGGAAAGATGATTTCGAAGCCTTACACAATACAAGAAATTTTATAATAGAAAACAAAAAAAATCTCTGTATAAAAGAGCTTATAAAAAAAGCATCTGTAAACAAAAACAAATTGAGATATGGTTTCAAAGAATTGTTTAACACTACTCCAGGAAATTTGGTGTTTGAAGTTAAAATGCATGAAGCGAAAAGCCTTTTGGAAGCGAGAGAACTAAATATTACAGAAATCTCAGACGCAATCGGATATAAATATGTGCAAAGCTTTAGCTATGCTTTTAAAAAATATTTTGGAATCACACCTAGCGAATTTATAAAAAGCAAGAAGGGAACTCTTTCCGACTAAACCGGGGCATAGCCCCATGCGATAGCTCTAAAAAATGAGGTAGTGCCTAAATATTAGCCATTGAACCAACATTGTTTTTTCTCAAAAGGATAAGGGGCAAGAAAATAATTAATTCCACCGATCAGACCGTTAATTGACTACGGTAGGAAATACTATGCATTGAATAGAAAGAGCTTCCCCGGCCTACCCCCAAAAAAAACGGGACAAATGATCATACATCTGTTATGAAAAAATAGAAAAGGAGTATGATCATGCCGGCATTGATACAGCCTATAAAATTTTGTGGCCGGGATTTTTCGACATACGATTTGTTGGTGATTACGGAAGTTGTGGCTACATGCGATGGTATCAGCCGCACTGAGATGGCCTACACGGTATGCGAGCTTCTTGATTGGAAGCGGCCCAGCGGGAAGCTCAAAGCCCGTGAGTGCAAGGACCTCCTTGAACTTCTGGATGACAGAGGTATCCTTAATCTACCGGAGAAAAAGCAACCAGGTAACCACACTCCCCAGAAATTCAAAAAACAAGTCACGGACAATGAGCCCTACTGCACACTTTCCGGCAGTGTTGAGGAATTTACGCCTCTGAATATCCAACGAGTACGAGACAGGTCTCAGCGAAACCTGTTCCGGGATCTTATCAGCCGCTACCACTATCTGGGTTATGCCATGCCCTTTGGGGCAAGGCTTCAATATTTGATTTCCGTGACTCGACCTAAGCATCAGGTTGTGGGCTGCATCCAATTTTCAAGCCCTGCTTGGCGGATGAAGTCAAGAGACCTATGGATCGGCTGGGACGATGATAGGCGAAGCAAGGCCTTGCAACATGTGGTTAACAACAGCCGGTTTCTGGTGTTAGCCCTGTTGAAAAAGGATTTGTTTTAGGTTAATACAGCAGCATGAAACAATATGCCGAATTCAACCACTATGGGCTGGAAGCCCATAGAATGCTATGGAGACTGTAAGTCTCCCTCTCAGCTAAAGCTGACTGAAAGGAGCAAGCTAAAGCTTGTGTGTTACGATTGAAAATCATTCAATCACAAAATTATCATTCTGATGATTCGGGTGATTTTTATGATGCTTCAAATATTCCTGGATCATGTCGTCTGTCACATGACCAGAACTGAAGGCGGCATAACCAATTCCCCAAAAATGTTTTCCCCAGTACCGTTTCCCAAGTTGAGGAAACTCTTCCTGGATTTTCCGGGAGCTTTTCCCTTTCATGAAACGGACCATATCGCTTACCGAAAGCTTGGGCGGATATGATACATAGAGATGGACATGATCTTTACTGACACGGCCTTGGATAATATGGATATCATGGCTATCACAAATCTGACGAATGATATTTCTCAAGCGGTATCCAATCTGTTTCGTCAGCACTTGATACCGATATTTAGTCACCCATACCAAATGGACTTTTAAATCATGTACTGTATGTGAACCTTTTCGATATGATCTCATACAATTCAAATACTAAAAGTCTTGGACTAAAGTCCATAGTTTTTACTACCGAACTGGGACAATAAAATGCCCCAGATGTGGAAAAGACGATCTGATGAAAAACGGACACAGTAAAAATGGCGCACAACGATACCTATGCAAAAACTGTAAAAAATGCTTCCAACTCGACTATTCCTATAATGCCTGGCGTCCCGGCGGCAAAGAGCAGATAGAGAAACAAACTCTGAACAGTAGCGGGGTGAGGGATATCAGCAGGAATTTGGGCATCGCAAAAGGAACTGTTATTTCCGAGCTCAAAAAAAAACGCCGGCGGAAGTGAATCCGTATTACCCGTCCGATGAAACGGCTCCGCCCATGGATGTTGAAATTCAGCTGAGCGTCGAAGGCGATGAATTCTGGAGCTATGTCAGTAATAAGAAAAACCAGCGTTGGACATGGTACGTTATCGAAAGAGAGACAGGGATTATTCTCGCCTGGCATAATGGCAAACGGACGGATGAAAGTTGTGCCCGTCTGATGGAAAAATTGGCTGATTTCCCAATAAGGTATTTCCATACAGACAATTGGCAGAGTTATAGTAAATTCATTCCGGCTGAAAAGCACATCATTGGGAAAGATAACACATGGAGGATTGAAAGGCGTAATCTGAATTTCAGAACCCATATCAAGCGATTGAATCGAAAAACTATCTGCTTTTCAAAGAACGAAAATATTCATGACAATGTTATTGGCATGTACATCAACCGGTATTATTTCTCTACTGGTTCTTTCCTGGAAGCTGCTTAATCAACATGTTTGATCCACCACCGAAATAATGTTGTAATCAACAAAATCGACGACATGCAGGTGGCGGAAACGCTGCCGGGAGGACATACCATCAACACCAACGCAGCCAAAGCCACCGGCCAGGGTGTTGAAATTGAACTGACGGCCAGGCTCACCAAAGCGCTTACCTTGGTGGGGGGATTCGGTTATACAGATATCAAATTCGATTCCTTTTCCGACGCCCAAGGAGATTACGAAGGCAATAAGAACCCCTGGGCACCGGAATACACATTCAACATCGGGGCACAGTACCGACATGAAGCCGGTTTTTTTGCACGGGTGGACCTGGTCGGTTACGGTAAGATGTACTTTGACAAGGCCAACAACTATTCCAGTGACCCCTACGAGCTTGTCAATGCAAAAATCGGTTATGAAACAGACCGGTTCGATATTTATTTTTACGGTAAAAACATCTTTGACAAAAAATATGATACAAGACGGGCTTACGACGGTTTCCTGGACTTCTACAGCCCGCCCGGAGAAGTCGGCCTGCAGGCGATCCTGAGATTTTAACCCGTCTCGTAAAAACAGTAATATGTTCCGGAGATTACACCGAAATTACGTCGCCGGAGCATTCAATTTTATTTCCTGGGGGAATACCGGCAGGTACCGGTATGCAACCGAGATCAGGATGATGCCGTAAGCCACGGGCAGTATCGTCGTGGCCACTTCCTGCCAGCTTGGCACGTATAGCGCCCAAGTGTCAAAACTCATGACCGGGGCGGCCATTGTCTGGAGCACCATGACCCAGCGGTTCAGACAGATGCCGATGACGCCCAGAATGAGGGCCGCCATGCGCGTTGCCGGATTTTCACGTGTGGGTTTGTAAATCAGCAGGAGCCCCGGGATAATTCCGCAGAACACGATTTCTGCGATTAAAATCCAATAGCCGTAAAAACTGTTGTTTGAATAAAAACGGCTGAACTCAAATCCGAGTCCGGGTGCGGTTACCGTTGCCCAGTAGATGGTATCAATGATTTTGGCAACCATATAACACACAATCATCCAGCCCGAAATTTTTGCCAGAAGATGAACTGTCTGGTCACTTATCAGCTTTTTATGGGTAATGGCTTCGGTGATATTTGTGACCAGTAATGTAAAGCACGGTCCAAACGCCGCAGCCGACCAGGTGTATAAAAAGAAGGTCCAGGGCCAGATCAGCAGGCCTTCCCTGACGGCAAACGGACGGCCGAACATAACACCGGTAACCCCGCCAAGAGACCCCTGATGGAAAAAGGAGAGAAAGGCTCCGGTTGCGGCAAAGACAGCCATGACGCCGTGCATATTGTGGCTTAAATGACTGAAAAAAGAAATTTTGGCAGCTTGCCTGTTTTCCAGAATATTGGGGATGAATTCAATGGTCAGCACCATAAAATAAGCGGTTAGGCAAAAGGCCACTTCCGTCAGCATGGAGTGGATGTTGGCATGCCAGTAAATGAACCAGAAACGCAATGGCTGTCCCACGTCAATGGCAAGGATCATCAGGGCGGAGCTATAACAGACAAACCCGATGATCACGGCAAAATTGATTATATTTTTAAGTTCTTTAACGTTAAAAATATACTTGAGCAGTCCTGTGAAAAACGCGCCGCCGCCAACTGCAATGACTGCCAGATCTGCCCAGATCCAGAGGGCGAATCCATAGTAATCGTTCATGTTGGTTTGATTCAACCCCTTCCAGTAGATCAGTACCCATGCATAAACTCCCCAAAGAAGAACAGCCCCCACAACGGTTAATCTGAAATAAAATTTCCCCATGCCGCAGCGTTTTGTTCCTTTGGGCAACAATCCGGAATCCATGTGTTTAATCTCCTTGACGACCATTTAAAGGATAAATAATCAAATTTTGGGGATCTATAGCACATGGCACTAAAGATTAACTAAATTGAGCCTTTTGGGGGATAAGTTTTTCATACAGTGCCGTCACATCGGGGCTGACCGGGCATGCCAACTCCTGCGCGGCGTTCCGGTAAGTTTGATATGTCTGTTTTACTTGGGCAAAATTGCCTTGATTTGAATGGAAGGCCATTATTTTTGTTGCTGCGGTTTCATTAAAAGAATCAATGCTAAAGATTTTTTGGTTGCAGTGAAGGGCATTTTCCATGTCGTCTTGCTTTTCGTAAATGTCAGCCATCTCTTTGAGCATTATCAGGTAGTCTGAATTAAATTTATCTCTTAGGTGATTGCACCAGTCCTCATATTGATCTTCTTCCAGAAATGATCCCACATAAAGGGATAGGGCCAAACGGTATGATACGAGCGCTTTTTGAGGATTGTCCCTGTTGGCCCTTGCCAGGATGAGTGCATTTGAAAACTGCTCTGAATCAATCCGGATTCTGTCAGCATCATACAGCCTGTAGGTGTCTTTTTTACGTTCAATATATGTGGAGGCCCTTTTGGGGAGAATCCCGGGTTCCAGGGTTTTGCGAAGGGCGCTCATGGCCATGTGAAATCGGCCGGCTGTTTTTTTGGGGTCAGCCTCGGGCCACAACATCTCAATCAACACTTCCCGGGGAATAAAACCTCTGGTCCTGTTGGCGGCAAGATACTTGAAAATCATGAGCGCTTTTGAGCTGTTCCATTTTGCCGGGGGGAGCTCTTTATCATTAATCGTCAGCTTGAACCGGCCAAACAACTTGATCTCTAAGATCGGACGCTTTTTCGTCATATCTGCGTTAATAACTGATTTAAGGTAGGTAGCCGTTTTTTTGTTCAGTGTTATCTGTTTTGAACAACCGGATTTTAAAAGAGAATTGATCCATTGAAATTCTTTTTCAACAAACCGGCGATAGTCTCTTTTTTCAGATAAAGCCAGCCCTTGTGACAGGCACTTGAACGCTTTTTGCAACATACCGGATTTAAAGCAGGCTTTTGATGCCAGCAGATGGTTGCTGAACATATGGAAATCCACACCGCTAAATTTATTTTTTGCATGTTCAAGGCAATCCAAGGCGCTGGAGTAATTTTTTTCAAGGATATACAGCTGGGCAAGGCTGTTTTCAAAGATGCCTTCAGTGGAAACCAGTCCGTAGCCTTTGATGGTGTCCATACCCTTTTCCAGTTTTTGCCGGGCCGACGTTATGTCCCCTCTGGCAATATCTATTTTATGGAGCAGCTCCCAGGCATGGGCAAGGCCCCAGCGGTTTCCCATGTCCTCGAATATCCCGACACACTCTTGGATCAGTTCAAGGGCCTGGTCCGTTCTGTCAAGGGCAACACAGTTCTGGGCCCACATGAAATAGATCCATCCCCGGGTGCTGTCAAACTGAGATGTTTGATCACAAATCGCAATGGCCTTTTTTGCATATTCGATCCCTTTTTCATATTCTTCCAGCATAAAATAGTGGGAACTGAACTGATAATTGAGCAGGGATAAAAATGCTTCGCCACCAGACTCAAGCGCTTTTTTCAGTATCTTTTTGCTAAGCTGATATGCTTGGTTAAATCTGCCTTTGATATACAATGTGTATGTATACGCAACGTTTACGGAAATTTCAGATAAATTGCTTTCAAAACCGGAAAGGTCCCGGGTTATTTCCCGTCCGGCTTTATAGTAGGTTTCCGCAGTTTCAAATTCGCATAAAATTGAGGAGAGTAATGTCAGGTAGGCCAGTGCGGTAATGTGGGTAAAAGATTTTTCCTGCACTTCTCCAAGCACCTGTTCCATAAGTAGTTTGGCTTCTTTAATATACCCGGTGGAATAGTATTGGGTGCCCAGCTCAATGAGGCATTTGACCATTCTGTCTCCGGATTTTTGTTTCTTAAACAGCCGGTGAGCCCGGGTCAGGTTCTCCATGGCCTGTTTGTGCTTCCCGAAATGGGAAAAAAGTTTGGCCTGGGCCAGCAGTGATTCGGGATTTTTTTCAATAACGGATTCAGGCAGTTTATTTAAGCACCGGCCCAGGAAATTGACTTTCCCTTCCAGCAAAAATTTTCTTTCATGGGTTCCGATGAGGGCAATGGCGTCATCAAAAGCCCGGCCTTCTAAAAAGTGGTGGATGGCCTGAAAGACATCTTCTGTTTCAAGTTCACGGGCAATCCGGCGGTGCAGTTGATTAATTTCACGCCTGGAGAATGTTTGATGAAGCTGGTCGATTAAAAAATCCCGGAAAAGATGATGCAGGTAAAAGCCTGTGCCAACGTCATCTGTGGGAAAAATCATTAAATGGTCGTCAACCATTTTGTTGATAATGGCGGCGGCATTATCTTCATGAAATATTTTGCTGCATCGGTTTACGTTTATCTCGGTAAGAAGGGCTGCTTTCATCATAAATGTTCTGAAATGAGTCGGCTGCAGATCAAATATATTTTCTTTGAAATACGAAAATATATGCCCTGGATTTTGCACGAATGAGTCAATTGCGGCCTTGATCTCTTCAGGCGCTTTTTTTTCCAGTGAATAGCGAAGCAACACCAGACCGGCTGCCCACCCCCCTGTGCCGGCAAAGATATCCTTGGCCGAAGTTGGGGTGGGCAACATGAAATCTGAGAAAAAAAGCTCGATCTCTTCGGGTGTAAAGGCCAGATCAGCTTCATCAATTTCAAGAAGCGTTCCTTCTGCCCGCAGTTTTGATAAACCAAATCCCGGATTTTTCCGGCCGATCAGAATCAGATGAATATGATCCGGCAGGCGGTCGATAATAAATTGTATCGCTTGATTGATGGCGGGATTGTCCCCAACCAGGTGATAGTCATCCAGAATGATGACAGTAGACTGTGTTACCGTCTTTTCCAGGAAAGCCAGCCATTCCAGGAGGGTTTCCGTGTGTTTTGTTAAACCGGTTTTTGAAACTCTATGCTGCATATCCATTTCATCAGTACCGGAATAATTCTGTTTAAGGGCGGCATACAGATAGGCAACAAACACGGCAAAATCGTTATCCTGTTCATCCAGCCGGTACCAGAGGGCGGCAAGGTGAATTTGCTTAAGCGCGTCTGCAACCAGGGTTGTTTTGCCATATCCGGCACCAGCGCTTATAGATGCTAATTTTGCCGTGCTGATTTTGCTCAAAGACCGGACCAGCCGCTTTCTGGAAAGCGTGTGATACCGTTTGGGAACCTGAAGTTTTGAGTTTAGGATGTTCATGACCCTGCGACCCGAACGTTAGTCGTTGCCTGTTGAAGGGGATACTATAAAAATATGAACCGGATTTCAAGTTGAGGGTGTCAGATCAATGAAAAGTATCCTGGTCGGCCGGAGGCTGGAAATCATCGGCAGGGTCCATGCCTTTTTTATCTCATCGCCGGCGTCACTCCCGGCCTTATGCCCCTGCCTGAAATATTCCATTGCCTTGTCCATCCTGCCTTGAGCCTGTCGGCACAACCCCATGCGTACCGTCACCCAGAAGGCCTGTTCAATGCCGGGATCCGCCTTAAGGCTCAGACCAAAGAGGCGGATGGCTTTGTCCCATGCCTTTTCTTTCTGGGCCACAGCTCCCATCAGCAACAGGGAAAATGCCCGGCCGGACCGGTTTTTCCCCTTTACGGCAAGTCTTAGACATCGTCCGGCCATCTCCTTGAGTTCCGAGGACTGCCGGGCAGTAAGCCGCTCCTTGGCGGTCATATCCAGCCGGCAAAGGAGAATCAGGGCCATATCCGGGCAGGGTTCGGTACGGGCCATTTCCATGACAAGGGCTTTGGCCGGTTGAAACAGGGCGCGGCTTTCATGGTACCGGGTATGCATGTCAAAATAGACGTATACACCCTTTGCCGCACCAAGCAGGGCAGAAAGATCTTTTTGGTCTACGGCTCTTTGCCATGCCTTACGGATATTGCCAAATTCCGCATCCATGTTTTTGCGGCAGGCCAACATCTTCTCACCGATTAAGCCATGCTCATTTTCCCGGGCCAGGTTCAGGTAATGGTGTTTATGGGCATCCAGCACCTCATCCTTATAGCCTGATGCCGACAGGTGTTTTTCGGTATACTGTCTTAGCAAAGGATGCATCTCAAAACGTCCGTTTTCAGGATCTGCCTGGAGAAGGGATTTTCTTACCAGTTCCGTTGTCCTAAGCACGGCCGTTTCCGGGTCTATTCCCGTAACCCGGCAGACCGCCTTAACTGAAAAATTATGCTGAAAAGCGGAAAGCTTCATCAAGAATTTTTTTCTTTTTGGGTCAGACAGGACCAGGAGGTTTCAAGTACCGCCGTTATGCTCTGGTGACGTTTAGGCATATCCCGGATATCGGTCCTCAGAAAATCCAGGTTTTCCTGGATGTTTTCCGCGATTTTTCCCGGGGGGAATACATCCATCCATCCGGCTGCCAGTATCAGGGCAAGGGGCATGCCTCCGGTCAGATTACAGATCCGCGATATTGCCTGAAAATTATCGCTGTTGAGTTTCACATCCGGCCTGACTCTTTGGGCGGCAGAAAGGAAAAGGGCAACTGCATCCCAGGTTTCTTCTATCCGCCTTAGGTCTACGGCCTTTTCATTGCCGGATACAAGGGCGTTGGGGCGGGAAAGGTCTGATACCCGGAAAAGATGTTCCCCTTCTAACTTGAGCCGGGTTCTTGATGTGACCAAAATTTTAAGAAAAGGGGCCTGGGCCAGCAGATTCAGGACAAGGCCGCCTGCCTCGGGCAGATGTTCGAAATTGTCCATCACCAGCAGGACGTTTCTGTGCCTCAGGAAATTGAATATTTGGCCTTTGCGCCCGGTCTTTTTGTCCGAGGCAAGCTCCAAGGCCTTGACCAGTTCGCCTTCAAGCTCGTCGGTTGATCTTAAGCCTGCGATCCCGATAAAAAATACCCCATGGGAAAAGCAATCCATAATCGTTTTCGCAAGCTCCAGGGCCAGCCGGATTTTGCCGATGCCTCCTTGGCCCGTCAAGGTAAGAAGCCGTACTTCAGGTGCAGCCATACGTTCGGCCAGGACTTTTATTTCATCCTTTCTGCCCACAAAAGGTGTGGATTGGGCCGGAAGCCGGGACCGGGCTGGGGTTGATTTGACTTCCCCTTTCCTGTTGGTCTCCCGTATACCTTCTCCAAGGTCCCTTGTCTCATCTTCAGGCAGGACGCCCAGTTCCTTTTCCAACAGGGTTTTGCATTTATTCCAGGACTTTAGCCGTCCGTCGGTTCAGCCGTTCGGATTGTTCCATCTGCCAGTCATCGAAATCCGGGGCATCTTTGAGATAAAAGCCCGAGAAAAAAGAGGGCTTGCTGATTTGGGCCGCCTCTTCAAGCGACTTGATCTGCTTTGGGTTGGGCGGCTTTTCCCCTCCCTTGTTCCGGGGGAGCACGGCGGCAAGTTCCAGGAACCGGTTTACATCCACCTGCACGTTCCCATGGGGCACAAAACCAATGGCCTCCCTGTCAATGTTCAGCCAGGATTTACCCAGCGCCTTTGTTATAAGAGAGAGGGCCTTGCGAAGGGATGCTCTGGACTTTGCCGGGTCGCTTTCCGGCCAGAGCATGGTGGCCAGTTTTTCCCTGGCATGGGGTTTGGCGGTTACAGCCAGGTAGGCGGTCAATGCAACGGCTTTGCGCCGGTTGATTTTTACTGCCGTACCGTTCACTCGAAAACATGGGGGACCGAAAAATAAAAATTCAATCTGGGTCATGGGCTGTTTCTCCTATGGAAAATTTATATTATCCCCCGGAATTTGACAATTTTTTAATTTAAGGACGGTCGTGTCACGCTTTTGGGAACATAAACGGAACGGTGGCCTGTTATTATTTTCCTGAAACTTAAACGTTATTTTACAGGAGGTCAGCATGAAAAGCACAATTGTGAAAAATTTAAGACCGGAGTTCGAGCCAGTGGCCGTGGTTTGGAGCGACACCATCCCCGCTGATGCATTCCAGTTCAAAAATGGTAAATTCGGTTGTGTCCTCTATTTATTTGCCCAGGCCAGTACACGCGGCAAAATTACCGGCGGCAGCCGCGGGAGCATCATCTGCACAGGCGGTCGGGCGGCCTTGGGCTTTGGGACCGGTTTCGATGAATCGGATGAACAGTTAGACCTGCATGCCGCCTTGTTTAGTAAGGGGCTGAAATCAGCAGAAAACAGGGAAGCATATAAGGCAGAAATGGCGGCTGCACCTAAAAACTGGAGATCCATGTACGAATATGGCGAGCGCAGGCATTGCAGTTCGGACTTAGCCAGGGCGTGGATTCTTCATGAATTTCCGCGCTATGATATTGTGTTCAGGGTAAGGGCAATGACGATCAGTTTTTTTCACTATCCTATGACGGCACCAAACACTTTTATTTTCTTGCAATATCCAATTCCATGGGCATCATGGACGTCCCTGCAATCTCACTTTTCACGGACGAAAACCCAACGCTTCTCATGGTTTCTGCAATCTCTCCGCTGTTAAACATTAGATCCTGCCCTGAAAACATCCCGGACATGAACCCCAATACATAGGCCTGGGGCCGGGTACGTTCATGGGTAGTGCCGTCGGCCAGACTTACAAATACCCCGCCCGGTTTCAGGGCCATGAATTTTTTTAAACATGGTTGCCAGGTCGGCGCGGACAAAATTAAGTGTCGCACTGGCCCAAATCAAGTCGTACCCTTCACCGATGGGGTCATTGACATAATAGCCGGCCATGGTTGTCACCCGGTCTTCCATCTCATACTCGGTAATAAATTCCTCAGCCACTTTGACTACTGCGGGTCGATCAAAAATAACGCCTTTCATACCGGGATTCTCGGCCACTATGGCAATGCAGTGAAGCCCCGGACCGCCGCCAAGATCCAGCATTTTTTCAAAAGAGGCAAATCCGTCAATTTGGGCAACCCTGGCAGCCATTTTTTGGGCGGTCCCGCCCCGTTCATAGTTGGCCATGGACCTGGCATAGGCTGCCCAAACAGCTTCGCTGGATTGCGGCGTTGTGAGGTAATCGAAAATTTTCAGTTCAATAGCGGTAAGAAGCAACTGTGTTTTTGTTCGGCCATTAAAGATATCGTACAAAACATCTATATGGGTATCCAGGTCAGGTAATTTTTTCATCTTTTTTTCCTGTTAAGCTAAAAACGATAGTTCAATTGAAGGCCAACTTCTCCCGGATTGCTGTACACGGTATAATAACCGAAATATCCGATAGAATCATACTCCTGGTCAAAAATATTTTTTCCATAGAGGTAAATATCAAAATGATCTGTTTCATAACCGATTTTGGCATTCACAATTTGATATGCATCCCTCTTATACTCATTTGCCTTGTCCAGGTACATCTCTCCATAACAGATCAAATCGGCTCTGGCATACCATCCGTTTTCAAACCGGTATTGCGCCCCGATATTAAATGAGTACTCCGGGCTGAAGGGATTTTGGTTTCCCTCGTAACTGCCGGCGTTATCCTTGAAATCATCGAATTCAATATCAATGTAGCCAAATCCTGCCATTACGCTCAGAGCCGGGGTGATTTTGGCTGTTAATTCCAGCTCAATCCCCTTTCCGGTTGCCTGGGCCGCGTTTGTTATATAGGTTTCAGTCAGTGTGATGGTCTCCGAGACCTGCATATCCGAAATATCCATCATGAAAATGCTGCCGTTGACCATCAACCGGTTGTTGAAACACATCGTTTTGGCGCCGATTTCATAAGACCACAATTCTTCTTCGTCAAAGCTGTAGTATTCCGAATCCGTTGCTAAGGCATTAAATCCTCCGGAACGATACCCCTTGGAGGCACTCACGTAGGTCATAACTGCCTGGGAAATGCGGTATTCCAGGGCGAGCTTGGGGGTAATTCCCTCCCAGGAATCATCGGTTGCCTTTCCGCTGATATGATCTTCAAAATCCATTTCTTCTGTCTCGTACCGTAATCCGCCGGTCAGGCTGAAGCGTTGTCCCAGAGGATAGGTCACATTGGTAAAAACAGCATAAGAATGCCCGTCAATATCCCTGTCAGTGACACTTGTAGTGCTTGCCGAAAAGGATTGTGTATCAAAATTTACCTCATCCTTATCCGCATAGATGCCGGCAATCCACTTTACGCCGCCATGCTTATAGTTCAGGCGCAATTCCTGGGAAAGTTTGCTGTATTGGCTGTCCTTATCGGTATGACTTAATGTCACCGGGCTGAAATCCCAGTCGTTGGCAAGCTTGTCATCGTAGACCCTTCTGGCTGTAATAGAGGTCAGTTCCAATGACTCACTGATATTATAATTAATCTTGAGTGATTGGGATTGGCACGCAGTATTGTTCTGCCCCTCAAAATCGGCAGATACCTTGCGGTATTCCGGGGCCGATAAACCGAATGAAGCGGCGGCGTCTTCAGAAAGGTTCGCAATTACCCCACCCCCATCATATTCTATTTGCGATGCAACAAAGGAGAGGTCCCATTGATCCGTCGGCGTCCACCGTGCATGCACCCTGCCATACCAGTTTTGTCTGTCATCATAGGGTTCGCCTGTCAATGTATTTTCGATAAATCCGTCTTTCTTATGGAATTTTCCGGCAAAGCCCATATAAAGTTTATCTTTTTGAATGGGACTGCTTAAGTTTAGGGTGTATGTTTGGGTGAGACTGTCATCTGCCTCGGAAGAAAGCAAGGTGCCGATACTGGTTGACAGTCTTGCCCGAAACTCATTATCCGGTTGCCGCGTAATGATATTGACGGCACCTGTTTCCGTATTTTTGCCATACAAGGTTCCCTGGGGGCCTCTGAGGACCTCAATACGTTCAATATCGAGAAATGTATCCTCAAAGCCCATGTTCGACAAAACAGGAACGCCGTCTATAAAAAGCCCGGCAGATACCGCCAGAGTTTCAATGGGCGCAGTAATCCCTCTCATGCTAGGTGAATTCATGCCTGGGCCGCCATTGCAAAACACCATAAAGTTGGGAACAAAATCAGCAAGATTTTCTACGCTCTCAATTTTTTTGTCCTCAATTTCCTGGGCTGTCAATGCGGTAATGCCTACCGGTACATCCTGGATATTTTCCTCCTGCTTCTGAGCAGTGACCGTTATGGTTTCTATGGTTGTTTCCTGCTTTTTTTCGGCCATGGCCGGACTAATGAAAAAATACAGCGCTGTTATAACGCTTATTACAAACCTTCTAACGAAAAAACGCATGAGAAAAACCGAACCGTTTATTGCCTTAAACCTTTTCATCTTTCCTCCTTCCTGTAGCCAAATCGAACAATACCGTCAAAAAATACAGATTCATCCATGCTGATCTTTTATGTATTACATAAAAAAGACATGGGCTTCAGATATAGATAGGTAATCCTAATACGAGGATATCAAAAATGCTAACGTTAGCGTGTCATTCGTTAACGGCAGCGTGTCAATTATGTCAGTTGAATTCGGCGGGAATGGGACTGATTGAGGGATTCGCCCGGTGTCAGGCCGAACATGCTTTTGAATGCTTTGGCAAAATGGCTGAGGTTGGCATAGCCGACAAAGAATGCGGCTTCAGTTACATTGACCCTTCCGGACCGGAGTAATTTCATTGCGGTTTTCAACCGGTGGTCCCGAAGATAACCAAAAGGGCTGATGCCATAGATTTTATTGAACAATCTATATAAAGTGCTTCTGCTCAATCCAACCGAACAGGCAAGTTCAGTGATATCGGGTGGATTCTCCAGATCGCTGATCAAAAGATCTGCCGCATGCATGACACGTTCGACATCGGCGGGATGTAATTTCAATGCCTGCCGGATGGGTGCTTTACCGGAATGGAGCTGATCAAGCTTATATGCCAGCAACTCCATGAGTTTGCCTTCCACAAAAAGCTGCCGGGCAGATCCGGTAAAAGGGCAATTCAATATTTGTTGAAACACCATGCGCATGGCAGGGGTTAAAACATCGGAGACAAGGAAAGGATCTCGTTTTTCCAGTTTTTTCATGGACGGAAGCGAACGCTGCCTGTCATCCTGCACCAATCCGAGCATGGTTTCCATTTCCATAACAATGACAGCATACTTAAATGGTCCGGCACCTATTGTCATCTTTACATCCGTCAGTTCAGGGCAATAGAAAAAACCGCTTTGGTTGGGCTTGCAGAACACAGGGCCTTTGCAACAACCTGACTGTGATTCGAAATAACCGTCCAAACAGAACCCTACACCTACGGAACGGCTGTATGAATTGCTCTTGATGCAAGTCAGTTCTTTCAAATGAGACTTCACCACCCTTAATTGCAAACCCGAGGAAAAAGAATCGATATTGAGACTGCCATGCCCAACAGACGGAGAAAAGCTGATTTTTAATGAAGATGAAAGGCATTTGTTTCTATCTGTCAAGTCAACGGTTTTCATATTTTTAAACTATTTTTGTTCAGCGAGGAAAAATCAGCTGCTTATTTTTTTTATATGAAAGTATCAATAAATCGCTGAGTTACTTTCATTTTTCGTTGTGCGCTATGCCTGGCTGTTGATATGTCAGGCCAGCCCATGGCTGTTATATGAGAGTCTGTGTAACTAACACAGATCTTTCAACCTTTGTTGTGGGCTGAGCCTGGCAGATGATATGTCAGGTCGGCCCATGGCCGTTATAAGAAAGTCTCCAGATTTACCTTCCTGCTTTTTAAGACAATACATTGTAAATCCACCATCCAAAAGAATTCATCTTTTATATAAAACTTTTGTTGCAATAAAAACATTAGTTTTACCTTACATATGAATTGCATATAAATCAACAGAAAACGAAACACCCATGATTCACCGGGGAGATAAGAGGGGGCAAACTTTGATTATGGCCTTACGCATTCATTGGTTAGTGAAATATTTTTGCTATCCCGACAAACCCTGACGGATCTACAGACTTAGGTCGGGAATAATTGAAAGCCGCGCCCGTAAATTGAGCGCGACCCAATTGACCTTTGGTTTATAATGGTTTTACTGGAATACAAATATCAACAATATGAATTCCTTCCGGATGTTCTTTTGGATTATTATGGTATATTTCATAGCAGAGACGGTCATCGGGTTGATAACCGCTTTCAGGCAACCAATCTCCAAAAACCATGTTCCACGCTTTTTCGTATTCTTCACTCCCGGATAATTCAAAACCGGCCACAGCAAATTCACCACCAGGAATTTTCATTTTGCCGATTTCTCCTTCAACCGGCGTTGTCTCAGGAACTGTGACACAGGCACTTGTTCTGAGTTTGTTTTCTTCGGTTATGTTTGGATCATCATGATATACAGACATAACAGTGGTTTTTGGGAAATTTAAAAGCCCTCTTGGGCCGGCCCAGTTCATCAATTTAATGAAAAGATTCTCAAATAGTTCGTTGTTTCCCTTATAGGGGCCTATGTGACGAACATAGGCAACATGGAATTCCGGCATGTTTTTAACTTCAATTTTAATGTGTTTTTTTTCTTTCATCTGAATCCTCCAAATTAGATTATTGGTTACACTGTCAATGTAATAGGAGGAGATATGGAAATCTTTCCAGATATTGCTATTCGTTTTGCAAATCTTGCTATTTTGAAGGCAGTTTTTTAAGCGCCATTGGCTTGCACTCATTTGAAATTTAGCCTTGAATGCCCTGGCAAACGCTGCTGAGCCGGAAAAACCACAGTCAAAAGCAATATCGGTAATTGATTTTTCAGGCCAGTGTATAAGCTGTGCTGCTGCTTTTTCAATCCTTAGCCGTTGGATGAACTGAGCCAGCGTCTCACCAGACATTGCCTTGAAAATCCGATGAAAATGGAATTGAGAGAAACAAGCAACTTCAGCAAGCGTTTTGAGGGAAAAATCTTTATCAATGTTTGTGTCGATATAGTCAATAACACGATTTATTCGAGAGACATACTCCCGGCGTTTGGATTTACCTTTTTTATTTTTCCGGGCATCATTCATTTTTGTGCTTTTTTTTGAACATCATGCTTGTTTGCCCAATGTGCCGTTTGTCATATCCAAGGTTAAAGTTCTTCTTTTTGTAAAAATACTGCCACACCAATCAAGGAAAGAAAAGACTTTCAATTGGCTTAATGAAATTTCTTTTTCCGGAATAACGGCCATGGGCCGGCCTGGTCTATCAACACCCAGGCTTCGGCCCACAACAAAGATAGAAAGAATCCAGTTACTTGCTGGAGACTTTCATATAAAAATAACATTGGGCTCAAATCCTTTTATTAATTGTATCCGGGTATCGGTATCGGTATCGGAGCGTCGCTTTGCCAAAACCTGAGCATACATGGCCGGGGCTGCTGCCGTTACACGGACAAGATCGATTGGGTGCGTTCCTTATAGGTGGCCAAACCTGTTGCTTCTGCCGCAATATCTGTCAGGGGTACGATGTCTTCCCTGTCGATATAAGGGAAGCAGGCCTTATCCGGATCAGGAGACGCCCCTTTGGCGCCGAATACCCGTCCGTTGATATTGAAATGTGAAAAATCCAGGGGATATTCTTTTTCCGAGGCGAACTGGTTTTTATCAGCGGCGAACGGAAGAATCGCCTCGGCTCCCCTTATGGCTGAAAGTCCGATTTCACAGGGGCCGGTGCAATCGGCCGTGCACGCGGCGCACATGCCTGAAATACCGGCCACATGGCGGGGCGTTTGCATGTGGGTATGGGTGACGGGGCTGGCAAGTGAAGGGCTGAAATACATAACGGCAATCTCCTTTTTGTAATATTGTATGCATACAATAAGAGGTGGTTGTATGCTTAAATTTTGTGATTGTATCCATATCATTGACAAATATTTAGAGTCAATGATAGTATTGTCTGCATGACAAATTGGGTTCCTTCAATTCAAAAAAACGAACACCCCCTTTATCAGGCCCTGGCAGATGCCATTGAAAAGGATGTACAAGCAGGGATTCTGGAGCCGGGGGGGCGTCTTCCCACCCACAGAGACCTGGCCGATTTGCTGAATATAAACGTCAGCACCGTGACCCGCGGTTATGCCGAGGCAGAACGCCGGGGACTGATCCACGCAAGGGTGGGGTGCGGAACATTTGTGGCATCCGACGGAGGTGGGTCTTCTCTGACGGCACCTGAACCCCATACAACCGGCATGGTCGAAATGGGTATTGTAACTCCGCTTTATGCTCTGGACCCGGATATCGCGGACGGTTTGCGCCGCCTGTCTTCACAGCGGGACATCACCCGTCTTCTTCATTATGCGGCCCCGCCAGGATTACCCGGACATAGGTCTGCCGGTGCCGCCTGGATGAAACGCTACGGCCTGGATATTGATCCTGCCGGCATAGTGATCACGGCCGGGGGACAGCACGCCCTGACCTGCTGTCTGACTGCATTGTTTCACCCGGGGCAGCGTATTGCCGTGGATACCTTGACCTATCCGGGTATCAAGTCTCTGGCGGCCATCCTGGGCATCCGTCTGGTCCCTGTTCGCGGGGACGGCCAAGGGATGTCCCCGGCTGATCTGGATGCCGCCTGCCGCAGGGACGAGATCTCCGGGGTCTATCTCATGCCCGGAATGAGCAATCCTACTACCGTGTTTATACCACAGGAACGCCGGGACGAGATCGCCGCCGTGATTCGACGTTACGGGCTTTTTTTAATAGAAGATGATCCCTATGCCTTGATGCATCCGCTATCTCCGGGAACGCCGGTATCGGCCCGAATCCCGGAACAGGGGATTTTTATTGCAAATGTATCCAAGGCTTTTGGTGCGGGATTACGGGTGGCATTCTTGTCCGCCCCGGGTCCGCTTAGGGCCGACTTGACCGAGGCTGTGTTAAGCACGGCGTGGATGGCTTCTCCCATCACCACAGGACTCGCCTGCTCCTGGATCATGGACGGCACGGCCGACGCCACTGTTGAGGCCAAGTGTCAGGAGTCGAAACGCCGTTACGCTGCTGCGGCTGAACGATTGTCCGGATATGTCTATCAAGGACATGAAACCGGATTTTTCATTTGGCTTCATCTGCCGAAACCCTGGAGCGGGGCGGCCCTGGAGTTGCGGGCCCGGGAAGCCGGTGTAAACCTCTTTGGCTCAGAACGATTCAGTGTGGGCCACGAACCTGTTCCGGCAGCAGTACGGCTCTCGCTTTCCGGGCCGGCCACACTGGAAGATCTGGACAAGGGGTTGGATACGATTTGCCGGATTATAGAAGGACGGCTGCCGGACATGGGGCCCTGTTTGTAATCCGGATCGCATCGGCTTTAATGTTCCCCTAAATTTTTTATCACCCCGCAGGACTTCGAACGCCGCCCGTTCTTCTCCGTTAGGGTCCTTTGCTTGTATCAAATGTTTTTCAGCGGCTAACCATACCGGACACGCAAACCCATTAAAATAGGGTTCCCTCCCCGGCTTTGCGGCGCTTTTAGGGTGCACAAAGGGACTACTTAAAACCACCTAACAAGCTATAAATGGTCCTTCTCACATTAACGAACTCAACTACGACATGGCCGTGACATATGTTATCATCCATCGGACCAACTGCCGTCAGGCCAGATGGATCTGATATGCGCTGCGGTTCCCTTTTCCATGGATATCAGGAATTCATGAATGGTGGCGATTTGCCCGACGCCAAATCTGCCCTGTGCTGAACCGGGGTCATTATTGATTTTAATCATGGCGTTAGCGAAACTCCCCGCTTTGAAGGCTGTGACAAATTCCTGATTCTCGTTTATCGACTGCTCCAGTTTTTCATGAACATCCGACGGTAGGTCAGAGGTTATTTCAATTTTTCCCTCGCTGTTTTTCTGAAGCAAAACAGATTGATCACCCGAGATTCCAAGGGCCTTGAGTGTATCCATGAGAAGCCCTGCCGCTTTTTCCATATTCTCTTTCGCAAATGCTTTTTGTTCCTCATATGTAATTACCCCATCTTTACTGGCTTTCGCCCCAAATAAACCCGGCATGCACGAGGGGTCGGCATAACAGTCAGATGCCTGGGCCTGCATATTTCTGCCTTGGTCTGAAATACTGACCGTGTCATTTTTTCCCATTGATCGGAATTCTTTTCCTGTCTGAATCTCCTGAGGTCTGAATTGATTCGGATACATAACCTGGGTTGAGCCTGGTATGACTTTCATGGTAAGCCTCATTAGGAATTAGATATTCTTGTTCCGACAACAACCAAATGCAATAAGCAGGCCATACAGAAGGTTTTAGGCTCACCTATTTTTTCCCCTTTCCTGGAAGGGCTTCTCAGGGATGGGGAGTCCTATCCAAATTAGCTTATTTCACTATCCTATGAAGGCACCAAACACTTTTATTTTTCCCTTTTCCTCATCAAGGGTTAGTTGGGCAAGGACTTCCCCTTTTTTGTTTTCATAATATGCTTTCCAAAGAACTGTTACCCCAGAGTCTCTAAAGATACAAGAAAGAAACTCTCTTTCATTTTTAATATTCCCAATTTTTTCACGACTCTCAGCCATTTGGCGCTCAAACTCTTCTTTCGGGACGGCCTTAAGCATAATGCTTGAGAATTCTTTGGAAAATTTTTCATAGTCGTTTTCATTTGAGCCTTCAATTATATTGGCCATTATTGGTTCAGCCATATTGAGTATATCCTTATTTGCCTTACTTGAAAAATCCATTTGAAGTTCCTTTCGGGTTTTAGTGATTTTAGAGTGATTTTAGTGATTTTAGGGTCAGGTCTTGAAATATTATTTTTTTCTCTGGTTAATTATTTTGCTCACCGTTGTATAGTGTATGGATAAATAGTCGGCGATCTCTTTCATTGTATAACCATACTGAGTATAAGCCATCCATACCTTCTCATTTCGGTGAGGTTTATTCTTGATATCTTGTAACAGGTCTTTAAGCTTAATCCGGTTTGCATATCTTTGAGCTTTCGGAATCTCTTTAATACGCTCATCCCCTTCTTTTATGGAGTGTATAAAGTTTTTGCTGCCGAAGAACATTTGTCCTTCCAGCCTGTCCCAAGGTGATGTTTTTTCTAAGATACAACTCTCTACAAATTTTCGGTAGCTTTCCCGAGCAGCTTTTTTATTCTGTGCAAACTGCCCCAATATCCAATCCGTTGTCAACCAGTCCGGCTTAGAGCCTTTAGAAGCGGTTGAATTATAACTGCTCCATTCCCAAGCTCCAGGCTTTTCAACCATTTTTGCCCTGACCGGATTCAGGACAACATACCGGCATAACTCCAGTAGATGGGTCTCTTTTTGAACCAATATGGCTTTGTACCGGCCCTGAAAAACATGCCCCACCCGGTTATGCCTGCGGTTGAATGACTGTGTATAGACTCCGTTGAGCTGTCTCATACCGCGGGAAAGTGTAGGATCAATGGTTTCGATAAGAAGGTGGTAATGGTTGTCCATCAGGCAGAACGCATGACACAACCAGTTATATCGTTGGCGAGTGTCCGATAATATTTCCAAAAAGCTGTCTCTGTCTTTGTCCTCCAGAAAGATACGGTTCCGGGCATTCCCGCGGGCAGTAATGTGATAAACCGCTCCGGGGTATTCTATTCTAAGGGGGCGAGCCATAATGTTGTTTTATACTATGATAAAGCTTATTTTTCAAGACTTGACCCCCTTGCTGATGGGAGGGGTAGGCGATGACGAAAATTTGACCAGCCTGCCGAGCCTCAATGAGTCAGATATCAGGGTTTCCGTTCAGGCACTATCTATTAGTTCCCTTCTATCAGAGATTGATTGTATCACCCTTTTTTTTTAACCAGTCATTCTCACCTTTGAGCTGACCTATTTGCTTATACAATTCGTCTATCAATTTTTGATTATCATTTTCGGTTTTCTTTTTTGCAGTTGAAAATACACCTGGTAATCCTTCTAAGGCTTCTTTCTTCCACCTTGTCAGCAAGGATCTGTGAACTTCATATTTAGATGATAACTCAGCTACTGTGTCCTGTTCTCGAATCATTTGAATTGCAATTTTAGCTTTGAACTTTCCGGTGTAGTTTTTCCTCATGAACCTCCTTTTTCGGTAAAAATTTGAACCGGGCTTTTAACACCTTATGTGTAGCTTAGCAACTGGTTCAAATTCTGGGGTCCATTATAGAGTGGGAACGGGACTGATATACAATGGCAGGGTCACCCACTACATTTCTCCGGCACGCCATCAATTTTTCCTTGACATCTGAATTGTGAATTTGTAATGGTTTTCGAAAATTATTAGGCTATTCTAAATTATAAAGTCAAATACAACATGTACAGCATGAAAAAATAGCCTTTTTAGATACAGGGAAATGAGATGCCACACGAATTTCTGGAGATGGGGACATGGAAAGACGGCAAAAACAGGAGTCGTGGGGGACTGATGAATTTCCCCGGAAAAATATGGGCAACCTGGAAAATGTCGGATTGTTACGGGCAAGGTTCCGTTGACTTGATGCGTTTTCGTTCGGGAATGTTTCTAAGTTTTCAAAAGCGAAGGTTCAAGCATCGTATCAAAATATTCAGCCAAACCAGTGAGGGATTCATTGGCTTCTTTTTTTGTCTGGCTGGTTCGGAAACGCTTGAAGTGGACGGTGTCAGGCAAGGTATTAATTTTCGTCAGGATACAAACGGCATTATTGTCGCCAGGAATGGTTGGCAATGTCAGGCTGAAATTCCGGCTGATCAGAATGTGTCCATCGTCAGCATTGGCCTGTCCCCAAGCGCTTTCAGAGGAATCGTTTATGCTGATAAGGCGCATCTCCCTTCCATTCTTTACTCCGCCTGTCAGGGGAATCTTCCCGAGTTTGAGAGCCTTTCCCAGCCTTCAACCCCGCAAATACGATGGGTTTTGCAACAAATCATTAATTCCTCTTTGCCTTTATCGCAAAGGCCGTTGTATTTTGAAGCCAAATCCCTGGAACTGATGGACCTGATTCTGGATTCCTTTAACCGGACAAATAACGATATCAATACAGTAATACGCTTTCAACCCGGTGATATGGACCGGATTTATTATGCCCGGGAAGTCATGCAAAAGAATCTTTCCAATCCTCCCTGCCTGTTTGATTTGGCGAAAATATCCGGTATGAATCATTGCAAATTAAACCGTGGTTTCAAGGCCCTGTTCGGCAACACGGTTTTCGGCTGCCTGCGGGAAATGCGCCTTGAAAAGGCAAGGCAACTGCTGAGGACAGGGAAAATGAATGTAACAGAAGTGTCCAATTCAGTCGGTTACTCCTGTTTGAGCCATTTTGCCAAAGCGTTTAAGGCGCAGTACCATATCAGTCCCCGAAGCTGTTTGAAATAGCTTCAGTCTTCCCTGGATTTGCGGCTGATTGATTTTCCATTTCTATAGTATTCCCTGTTCACTGATCTTCTTTTCTAAAAAATTCATTTAGCATTCAAATTAGTTCAGTCGTCATTAGTCGTCTTAGACAAGATCTGTTAGTTAAGACGTTTTATGAGCGAATATTGATGGAAACGACTCTGAATAAAGGAGATTTAAAGATGCAATTCTGGAAAAAGGTAGTTACGGAAAGCTTATCCATTCTTTCTGTCATACTGTTCATTTTAACTTCTGCCCATGGGGAGGAATCCTATGAACTTCAGCCAATAACCGTCACCGCAAATAAAAGCTCGGAAAATATTCAGAAAGTGCCGATGGCTATTACAGCGTTTACCGAAACGGAGCTTGAAGATGCCGGCGTGGAGACCATCGGGGATGTGATTGATATGATTCCCAACCTGACTCAGGACTCAAGTACACAAGGACAGAAAACCGTCAGTTACCGGGGGATCGGAACCAGCACTTTCACCGGTAAGAATCCGGTAGTGATCTACATAGATGGGATCCCTTTAGACGATAGAACCAACTATGAAGCCGATCTTGTTGACATTGAACGTGTGGAAGTACTTCGCGGTCCCCAAGGAACATTGTATGGGAAAAGTGCCATCGGTGGTGTAATCAATATCATATCCAAAAAACCGGATAACACAATGGAGTCAAAATTAAGTGGAGAGTGGGGAGAAAATGAAACCTATGCAATAAAGGGGACTGTGAATGGGCCTATTGTAAAAGATAAGCTGTTTCTAGGTCTTTCAGCAAAATACCGAGAAACCAGAGGATTTATGAAAAATGATAATCCCCAACAGGATTATTTTGACTCGGAACAATCAAAAATGGCTAAAGCGTTGCTAAGATGGTTGCCGTCCGATCAATTGGAAGTTAATTTTCATGCCGGGATCAATCAACGACGGGACGGGGGCGCAAAAACCATCTCTGCTTCGGATCAAGTTCAGTACCATGCAAATAAAAATCCTGCGGATAAAAGCCATTCAGACGACATTAATTCTGCTTTAAATATCAGTTATCGGACCGAATTTGCTGAACTAAATTCCATTACTACCTATAGAGACACTGAAAAGGACTACTGGAGGGACATGAGCTCCTTAAATGTAGGATACACAGACTGTATTGAAAATACTGATGGTCATTCTTTTAGCCAGGAATTTCGTATTCAGTCTCCCCAAGAGGAGAAAAGAATGAAATGGCTCGGCGGTTTATATTACTCAAGAGAGGGTAAAACTGCCTCGGAATATGGAAATGTCTATGACTCTGAAGCCTATTATGGATACAGCACGAAATATGATTATCCTTTTGACCTGGCTGAAGAGAGTATAGCTGCTTTCGGTCAAATAACGATCCCCATTTTTTCATCGGTGAGCTTTACTGCAGGCTTGAGATACGAAAAAACAAATAAGGAGTTAAACTATAAAAGCTCCACCACGCGTACCGACACGGGAGAGTTGATTATCCCAAAGGTAGAGTGGAACCGGGAGGAAGACTGGGATGCGTTGCTCCCCAAAGGGGTCCTTTCGTGGAACATGAACCAAGATGCCATGATTTATTTTAGTATCGCACAAGGGTATCTGGCGGGCGGTTTCAATAGGACCAATGACGATAAAGAGACGGCAAAGTTTGATGAGCAAACTGCTCTTAACTATGAAATAGGCGCAAAAACCGCCTGGTTTGACAATAGACTTTTTTTAAACACGACTCTTTTTTATGTAAGCATTGAGGATATGCATGTTTATTCAATGCCAGAACCCGGTATTTGGATTGCGTCCAACGCAGCAGAAGCTCACAGTCAGGGGATTGAAATTGAAGTAAAGGCCAGGCCATGTCACGGATTGGATATTATGGCATCTTTCGGATGGACAGAGTCTGAGTTCGATGACTATGAAAACTATGATGGCAATACCACTGAGCTGACTCCGGAATATACCTTTAACCTGGCAGTCCAATACAGACACGCTTCCGGTATTTTTGTACGCGGAGAAATGGAAGGCTATGGTAAAACCTATTATGACGAAGCCAATACTATCAAGCGCGACCCATTTGAGTTGTATAATCTAAAAATCGGCTACGAAACTTCCCGATGGGATGCCTATTTTTATGTCAAAAATCTTATGGATAAGGAATATTTCAGCTCAATGGGCTCCTGGTACCATGCCGTTGGCGCTCCGCGTACATTGGGGCTGGTTGCTTCTGTCAGGTTTTAAGCTTCTCCTTATTTTTTATAAGAAAGTATGGGTAAGTTGCTCAGATCTTTCAACCTTTGTTGTGGGTTATGCCTGGCAGTTGATATGTCAGGTCAGCCCGTGGCTGTTATATACTAAGTCCTTTTTAAAAATAATACCAATACAAGACAAAAAATTAAAATGAAACTGATTATAAAGAATTTATCAAAAACTTATCCTAACGGTGTTCAAGCCCTGAAGGATGTCAATCTGACCATTGGTAAAGGCATGTTCGGCCTATTGGGACAAAACGGGGCCGGCAAATCATCTCTGATGCGCACCCTTGCCACCTTGCAGGATGTGGACCAGGGACAAGTTTCCCTTGGCGGCGCGGATGTTATAAAAAATCCGGAAAAAATCCGCAAGATACTGGGCTACCTACCTCAGGAATTCGGGGTCTACGATACGGTTTCTGCAGAGGAGATGCTGGACTATATTGCCCAAATCAAGGGGTTTATGAAAAAATCTGAACGTAGGGCCCAGGTTTCATATCTGTTGCACAGGGTGAACCTCTACGAAGTGCGCAAAAAAATGCTGAAAACTTATTCCGGCGGAATGAAACAACGTTTCGGCATTGCCCAGGCACTCATCGGAGATCCCGAATTGATCATCGTGGATGAGCCCACGGCCGGACTTGATCCTGAAGAGAGAAATCGCTTTTACAATATCCTGAGCGAACTGGGCGAAGAGGCCATAGTCATTCTTTCCACCCATATTGTGGAGGATGTGACATCCCTGTGTTCAGACATGGCCATTATCGGCGGCGGTCAGGTATTAGTTCATGCCTCGCCCCGAAAGATTATCCAAGCGGTGAAAGGCAAAATATGGACAAAGGAAATTGATAAAAACGATCTTGATATCTGCAGAGAAAAGCCGGCGGTCATCGCCACCCATATCGAGCAAGGCCGGATGCGTATCCATATGTTCGGCAATACAGCGCCGGATGCCTCCTTTGAACCCGGAACAGCGAATATGGAAGACGCCTATTTTGCGGTGATCAGCGGCCATGCGAATTTGCCGGAATTGTCCCCAGGCGTGCCGGAGGTCCAACTATGAAACCGGCTTCCATCGTCCGGTTTGAGATCCTGTATAACGCCAAAAGAACGTATACTTATATCTTCTTTGGCCTGATGGTTTTTCAAGGTGTCTGGCATACCATCGGCACCACCAAGGATCTTGCCAACAATAACATTCTGCTCAACGCCCCGGCAATCAACTACTGGAACCTGGCCGGCATGGGCCTGTTGTTATTTGCCGTTACCGCCATTATTTCCGCCGGGGCCCTGGCCCGGGATCTGGAATCCGGCACGGCCCATACACTCTATCCTGCGATCATCCATGAGAAAAGGTATTTCTGTGGCAAATATATCGGGATTCTGCTGGTCAATATAGCGGTGGTGGTGGGCTATCCCCTGGGTATCCTCCTTTTTCCTTTTCTTGGCACGGGTGCCCCCGAGCAATTCGGTCCTGCGCCTTTGGGCCAGCTTGTGCATGGTTTCTTCCTGCTCACCATGCCGAACCTGGTTTTTCTGGTTACGTTCTCCGTTTTTCTGGTGGTGATTTTTCGCAAAGCTGCTGCCGCCTACATTGGCGTGCTGCTGATAATGATCTTTTTTCTGATTACCGTTTCCGTTCAGAACGAATCTTCCTTTGTTCTGTTTCAGGAATTGCTTGACCCATTTGGCTATTGTGCCGTGACGCATATTACGGACAAAATGGACATGTTGGAACTTAACACCGCCTATCTGCCGGTCACCAACCCTTTGCTGTGGAACCGGATGTTCTGGGGCGCGGTTTCCATACTTCTGTTAGGGTTTTCTTTTTGGAAATTCAAATTCAAACATTTTGTTACGCAAACTGCCGAAAAGCCGCGCCGGCAAAAAAGACTTGTCTGCTTGGATCAAGAAAGGCCGTTTCAAAAAAAGAGTGGCAATGCGCCGCCTGTGCCGGAGTACGGTCCGCGAACCTATCTGGTGAAAAGCGTTGGATTCGCATGGATTGAGATGAAAAACCTGTTTCGTTCTCCGATCTTTTCCTCTATCATGGGTACCCTTTTTCTGATGTTTCTGGGGTTTAATTTCCTGTGGAGTTCCGACCATTACCTGACCACCTCCCCTCTTCCCCTAACCTCTGTCATGACGTATGCCAGAATTCCCATGAAGATGGTCATCGTCGTGATGTTGCTGATCCTCTCGGGTGAACTTTTGTTTAAGGATCGCAGTTATGGTGTATGGCAATTAATTGATGCCATGCCCACACCATCCTGGGTTTTTATTCTGTCCCGCTGGCTGACCATGGGAATTCTCGCATTTTGCATCGCTTCGTTGGTTTTTGCGGCGGGGCTTGTCTCACAATTGGCCATGGGATTTACTGATATTGAATGGGGCCTCTATATCCGGGATTTATACGGCTTCCAGGCCGGCTGGCTGACCTTTTTGCAGGTCATCACTTTGGCCTTTTTAGGCGGCGCCTTGTTCAACAGCCGGTTAAAAGGACATTTTTTTTCCATCGGTATATTTTTGTTTATCGCCATGTCTGTCGATTTCAAGTTGATCGAACAATATCGCTTTGGATTTCCTTTTGTTCCGAGCGTTTATGGCCCCGAAAAATACAATTATTCAGAGATGAACGGATACGGGGTACTGGATGCGGGCCTTTTTTGGTATGCCGGGGCCTGGACGGCTTTGGCCGCGCTGTTTTTTGTTCTTACGCTGCTTTTGTGGAATCGCGGGGTGGACAGAAGCCTTAAAGAGCGATGGCAGGTGGTTCGTCAAAAACTGCCCACTTCCTCCGGCCGGGTATTGGCGCTCTCCATGGTCCTTTGTCTGTTTTCGTTTGGTTGTTTCCAGTATGGCATTCATGACAACCTGATCCGCAAGGCAGAATATCGGACCAAAGCGCAAAATGACGCCGCGGCCGCAGCCTATGAAAAAAAATATGCCAAATACCGGGAAACGTCCCAACCCAAGGTAACAAATCTGGAGCTGACACTGGACCTTTTTCCGGCAAGACGGCAAGCCGCCTACACGGCGCGATTGGAACTTGAGAATAAAACCGGCCGACCCATGGATACCCTGCATCTGGATTGGGACCAGAAGCTGACCGTGACAGAACTTTCTTGTGATGGATATTCCCTTGAGAAATTGGAGGAGGATTCTAAATTTCGTCATGCCATATACCGGCTGCAGCCCACCCTGGCTCCTGGAAATACCATAGGGCTGAATATCAAGGCAACCCTTGCCTACAAAGGATTTCACCAGTCCGATTTCCAAGGAGATCTCACCTACAACGGAAGCGTTTTGGGCACGGATTTTCTGCCCTTTTTCGGTTACGACCGCTCCCGAGAACTGGATGAAAACAAAAAGCGGTTGCAACAAGGCCTTAATCTGCTGGATTCCCGTATGGACCGGAGGGATAACCTCTTTTCCAGGGCCAACCGGTTTGAATCCGTCCAGTCCGACAGCCTGACCTGGAATATGGTGATCAGTACGGATGGTGATCAGACAGTGATCGGTCCGGGAGAGAGAGTAAACGCCTGGCAGGAGAAGGGGCGAAACTATGCCCGGTTCCGGTCTGAACATCCGGGATCAATGGATTTTAAAATTATTTCCGCACGGCTTGTTACCAAGGCGTTCGATTGTCAGGGCGTTACCTGCCGGCTTTCCCACGATCCCCGTCATACCTATAATCTGCAGGTTATTGAAGATGCCGTGCAAAAGGCGGTCTCCTGGCTTTCCGAAAAACTGGGGCCATATCCTTACAGCGTTGTTCAGGTGGTTGAAAAGCCTCTATATGACGAGGACTTCATCACCTTTGCCAACGTTACGGCCATTTCCGAGGCTCACGGCTGGACAGCGGAAATCAAAAAGGATGAAGACGGACAATATGTTTATCTGACAATGGCAAGGGAACTTGCCAGACAATGGATTTTGGATGCTTTAAAAACAGCGGATGTTCAAGGCGCTGAACTTTTGACCCAATCCATTGCCCAATATTATACGTTCCGGTTTATGGATGAGACCTGGGGGCACGGGCAAACAGGGAGATGGCTGGATAAAGCGTATAAAGACTATGAAAAAGACAGGGCCGATGAGGCCATCGAAGAAAAGCCCCTGCTTTTCGTGGACAAGGCTACTTACCTTTCAAAGGAAAAAGGCGGGCTTGCCCTTTACGCCCTTGCCCGGCGAATGGACCCGGAAATATTTGACCGGTGGCTGGGCAAATGGATTGTGCATGCATGCCCCAAAGAGACATTTCTCACTTCTGCGGATTTTTATAACGACCTGAAAAATTTTGTCCCTGCCGATCTTCACCCCTTTGTTCGAGACTGGTTTGAAAGGCGAATTCAATACCGGCTGTCGTTGGACAATGCGCAAATAAAGGACGGGAAACTTGCCCTGACCATTTCTGCCGCCAAAATGGAATCCGGGGATGAAAAAGGGTCGATGGAAAAAAGCTTCTCAGCTCCCCTTGGGATTGGGATGGCAGATGAATCCGGAAACGTTAAAGATGTCAGGCAGATCATGATCCGGCCGGGACAGAACAACTATACACTGGACTGTTGCCTTTCTTCGGCCACCGTCGTTCTTGATCCGAATTATTGGTATCTCATCGAAGCCAGGAAAAAATGTTCGAAAAAATTATAATTTATGGGTCAATGCTCTTGGATTCTTTACCTTAAAATCGTTAAACGCTCCGATGATATGAAAGGTTTTCAGGTTATGGGTTAGCAAGGGGCTTGCGTTCAATCATCTCACCTGCCTCATGAAAAAATCCCAGATGATATCGTTGGCTACGATCGCCTTTGAGGGCTTTTTTCCTCTCACGCTTTTGCCTCCCGGCCAGGAGTGACTATTTTGTTGTTCTTTCTCATGGTAAAGATGGCGCCGGCGCCATCAGTCGCAGTGGCTCGTTGGTAAAAGCCTGCGGAAGCGGGCCTGTTCTGGGACAGGAAAACTGTGACACAGATTCAGAT